>CAVDAL010000045.1:0-3639 GCA_963606965.1 Acutalibacteraceae bacterium | reverse complement strand
ATGTTGATGAAGTTGCCGACCCTAAATTGCAGCCCTATTGCCTTGCAAAAAGCTTAGCCAAACAAAAAGCGCGTGCCGCATTCAAAAATATTATTGAGAATACACGTCAAGAAAATGCAAGTGCGCAAGAAAGTTTTGTCATTGTTAGCGCAGATACAATTGTTGCTTTAGAAAAAGAAGTTTTTGGCAAACCAAAAGATGCACAAGACGCAAAGCGCATGTTAAATGAGCTTTCAAATAACACACACCGCGTCATCACTGGAGTTTGCATAATCGATTCAAATGGTAAAGAATTTTGCTTTGCTGAAGTCACGCGTGTCACATTCCATGATTTAAGCGATGAAAATATTCAAGCTTATATTGCAAGTGGCGAGCCTTTCGACAAAGCGGGTGCATATGGTATACAAGGCTTGGCTTCTGTTTTTGTTGAAAAAATCAGCGGAGATTATGACAATGTTGTTGGCTTACCAGTTGAAAAATTACGCAAAAAATTAGCAGCTTTTGGCGTGAGCCCAAGCTGCTAAGTGCGACACAAAAAAATTTAAGCAGAAATTTCGTGTTTGCCTTCCACATTATTACTTTTGCCAATCTTGATTGATGACACAAGATATAAAACAGGCAAAACAAGTGGCAGAACAATATATACAAAAAGCGCAAATAATGTAAATTCTTGAGTTGCAAGAATATATATAAGTGCAACGATGAGCATCAAAATTGCTAATGCAGCAAAAACATATGCAAGAATGACCAAGCGTGGGTGCTTTGAAACAATAATGCCAATAATTGCAGGTGGAATCATTAAAGCAAAAAGCACAATGCCTGTCACATAAAGTGCGGTAGCTACAGTAGACAAAAAGTCAGTTGCATCAAGCCCACCATTGCCAAGCACTTTGCCCAAAGCTAGCACACAATATAAAACAACCAAAACAGCAATAACAAGCATTCCAATAGAAATGCCCATCAGCAAGCGATGGCCCCAAGTCTTTTCAAATTCAACAATTGATTCTTTTGTCTTAGTATGCTTGCCGTCCTTGTAAGAGCGAGCGGTCGTGCCATAATCAGACTCAGTGAAATTGTAATTTTTTTCTTCCTTCAAAAGGAATCCTCTTCTCTTTTATTTTTACATATGCTTATCAATTAAATAATACTAAAAGCAAAATGCAGCTGGCTCATTAAAAGCCAACTACATATATCTTGCACAAATGTTTCACGCAAATGTCGCCATACATTTTACGTTGTTGTCAAAGTCTTTTGGCCACACTTTGGGCAGCTAACAGCTATCTTGCCCTTGCCGCGCGGCACACGCATTTCTTGCCCGCAGTTTGGGCATGTCAAATATTTGTAATTCTTCTTATTTTCTGCTTTGCGCTTTGCAGCATCTTTTTTATTTTTGCGCTGCAAATATTTCATATTCTGTTCACGCCTTTTTGGAATGTTGCGTGAAAAACAACGCACAAAATAATAAATCATTACAGCAACGCCGGCATAGCTAATGCCCTGCGCAAGCCACATTATCAAGTTGATGTTTATAATTTGCCCAACTATGCCAATAACAAAACCAGCAATAATAAGCACCAAGGCAATAATACTTAAATGCCTGCCATATTCATCCATGCCATATCGGCCATACATAAATTGTGAAAATTTTTGTTGAAACTTACCCAAGGTTATTCCTTCATCTCAATTTTTTAGTTTTCAAAAACAAATTCTTAGCGCTACCACCATATTAAATGCTTTTGTCAATTCGCACCTGCCACGCTAACATACAAGGCGTGCACATCAAGCTCTTCAGTTCTTCAGTCCTTCATTCCAGCGGAGCAGCTAATAATTTTTGCAACTACTTTTTGCAAGATTCAACATATGTAATCAAGTCGCCGACAGTTTTAAACTGCTCTTGGTCTGGGTTGCCGAAGTCGATATTTTCCTCATCTTCAAGAGTGCAAATAAGTTCAACCATGTCAAGCGAATCAATATCCAAAGAATCAAGCTGAGTATCTTCGCTCAAATCGTCAGACTTAAGATTATTATTTTCCTTAAGAATCTTTTTAATAGTGTCTAAAACTGCCACAATGTGTCCTTTCAATTTGTTTTGTGCAAAGCAAAATATGCCATGCAAATCATAATAGTCTAATCTACTACATGGCATTTGATATATGCTAGAGAAATCACAGAATTTAAGAAAGACCGTTACCTATATGTTTATAAACGGCGCGAATTTGGTGATAGGATATTCAAAGTCATTTATTCCTACGAGGGGAAGCATATGAAAGTTGAGATTTTAAATCAAACCGAAAAGGACGGCTCTATATATTTAGAGCTAAAAGTCAGCGATGAAGACATTGTTGAAGCTATGGAAGAAAGCAAACAAAGTCTTGCATTTGAACATGGAATTTCTATCGACGCATTGAATGAAACTGTAGGCGCCGGCGAAATCTTGAAATATGGCAAGGAATATGCTCTTTCAAAAGCTGTAAATTTGGCTGCAGAACAAATTGATGTCATGATTTCTGCTCCATCACAAATTTATTATGAACAAGAAACAAACGAAGATGGATATCACACATTTTCTTGTGATATTTATCCACACCCAGATGTCTGGTTGACTTCTTATGATCCAATCGACATTCATGACAAGCGCATTCCTGCTCCTGGTGTTTCTATGGAAGCAGCAAAATCTGGCGCAGATGTTGAATATGTAAAGGACGACACTGTCTTGATGATTGAATTGCCAAAGCGCTTGCGCGGCGACATTTCTAAAGAATACATCGCAAGATTAGTTCAAGATTACAGCTCAAAGTTTGAACAAGAATTGATGATGCAAGGCTCTTCAATTGACCAATATTGTGAAAAAATGGGCATGGATCAAAAGGAATTTTCGAGCTTAATAACAATGGAAGTTCAAAAGAAGTTGCCTATCGACCTTGCATTAGATGCATTGTTTGAAGGTCTTAGCATGGAAATCACAGAAGAAGACATTTGTGACACGCTTGCAAAACTTCATCCTGGTGAAGAAGAAGTAATAAGAAAGTCATATGAAGACCATGGTGATATGTATATCATTAAAGAACGCATTCGCCGTCAAAAGGCTTTTGACTGGGTTAGAAAAACAGCAATTGTTTAATCCTCGTTTGCTTGTTTAAAGCAAACTTCATGAAAAACTAGGCCGCAGGCTGGAGCATTCTGCCCTGCGGCTTCTCTATTTTTTGCATCCAAAACATCCTTAACCCATTCAGGTTGGCGTTTGCCTTCGCCAACTTCAACAAGAGTGCCAACAATAGTGCGAATCATTGAATGCAAAAATGCATTACCAACAACGCGAATGCATAAACATTCTTCCCCCAGTTGCTCTTCTTTAAAAAGCTCAATTTCATGAATTGTTCTGACTGTATTTTTATCTATTGCGCTTTGAACTTTGCAAAAAGATTTAAAGTCATGTTCACCAAGAAGATATTGTGAAGCTTCACGCATTGCATCTATGTCAAGTTCGCTTTTGTGCCACCATGCAAATTTTTGCAAGAATAGTGGTGTTTTAGCACCGATGCAAATGCGATATCTATATTCACGAGTATCAGCGCTAAATCTGGCAGAAAATCCATCATATTCGCGCCAAACGTTTTTAATAGCGATATCTGGCGGAGT
>CAVDAL010000044.1:0-3741 GCA_963606965.1 Acutalibacteraceae bacterium | reverse complement strand
GCTTTTCGAGCATGTTTAATATGCATTTGTGAACGGCGAAATTTTGCAAAATCTTGCTTCAGCCAATAAAAGTAAAAGGCGCGCCGCAATTGCAGCGCGCCCTCAAAATCAAGATATCGTCTTAATATTATTTAGCTAATTCATAATATTTAACAATAACTTTTTTGCCGCTATCTGCTTTCTTAAAAAGCTTCATATATTTAGCAGCATATTTCTTGTTAGTGCTCTTTGAAGAAGAAACATTAACTTTAATTGTCTTGACTTTTGAAGACTTCAAAGAATTCTTAATTGACTTCTTTGTGAGCTTCTTTGACTTAACAAATACAGTCTTTACATTCTTGAGTGATTTGAATGCGCCCTTAGAAATCTTCTTAACCTTCTTGCCCAACACTATTGTCTTTACATTAGCAGAAGTAGCACCAGCCTTTGCAATTGCTGAAGTTATTGCCTTTGCATTAACTGTTGCAACATTAACTGTCACCTTTGAAGCAAGTTTAGCTAAAGCTGCTTTTGCAGCATCAAGTTCAACTTGTGCCTTTGCAAGTTCTGCATCGTTAGCTTTCTTAACAGCTGCACTCTTCTTAGCAACATCAATTCTTAATGTATTTTGATCGCTAATCTTAGCCTTCTGTCCATCTGTCAATGCACTGTAATCTGCAGCAAGCTTTTCTGCGTCTGCAATAAAGCTAGCACTATCTTCATTCAAAGCTTCAAGCTCAACCAAAACAGGCTCAATAGCTTTTGCATCCACAAGAGCTGCTTGGCAATCTGCGATATCTTCAGAATTTAAAATAAGCATCTTTTGATCATCAGACAATGCATTATATGCTGTCTCAGCAGCAGTAATGTCTGCTTCGTCTGCAGTGCTAACATCTTCAGCAGCTGGCAATTTATCAATTGCGCCAATTGCTGTTTGTACAGCTTCAGGATATACAACGTAATAATATCCATCATCATCAATTTCTGTACTTAATGAACAACCATCCTTGAAAACAAGTGCTTTTTCTGTACCACCGCTTGTGTCAAAGCTAGCAAATCGTCCACCATTGATTTCGATATATGCTGAAGAAGGATATGAGACACCTTGCTGTACTGACATCTTTCCATCAAATGTGCCGCTGTTTATAGTTATATGTGAATAACAATAGACATTATCTACATTTGCGCCACCGCGCACATCAAAAGAAATTGGCGTGTTCAATGTTGTAACATTAACAATTTTTTCAAAGTTGCTTACGCCTCTGCCCGAAGAACCAGCATAAACAGCAGCTACAGACATATTATCAAATGTTGTATCTTTCATGAGTTTTACATAACAACCCCATGAATTGATTCCATATTGAAGATTAGTAAAAGTGCAATTTGAAATCTCGTTAATTATGCTTGTTCCACCATTTGTAGCATTAATACCATTGACTCTGCCTACCATTGTAGAATTACCAGCATCAAGCGTGCAATTTGACAACTTGTCTAATGTACCATTAACGACCAATATACCATTTGTATTTAATTGAGAAATTTTACCATTGATAATTGATGCTGTTGAACCTACTGGAATAATAAGCTGTGTATTAAATTCACTAATTTCAAACCCATTCAAATCAAGCGTAACTCCATTTGGAATATTAACATTTGATTCTAATGACAAATTATCAAGTAATTTAATCGTATCATCTTCTTTTGCAGCTGAAATAGCGGCATCTAACGAATCGTATTGAACATCACCTATACTTGCTACTTTTCCATCAGCATTCTGTTTTGAAACAACCACTTTGCACGTTGCTTTTAACCCACTTGCAGAATTAGTTACCGTAATCGTTGCATCACCTGTAGCTTTAGCTGTAATTAGCCCATTTCCATCTACTGTAGCCACGCGAGTGTTGCTGCTTTGCCAAGTTAAAGAATTGTCCCATGCTTGCCCAATAGTAGCCTTTAATTGATAAGTTGCATTCTTTTTTAAATTAAGCTTTGCCAAATTTAATGTAAGAGAATTTGCTATCTGTGCTTTGATATTCATTGTATATTTTGCTGATTTGCTTGTTCCCTTTGCTGTAGCTTTTAATACTACAGTGCCTGGCTGCTGTGGAGTAATCGTAATATTATTACCAGAAATTATTGGCGTTGTTATGCATGTTGCGCCAGATTCAACCGCCCAGTCAATTTCTTGGCTAGCTGAATAATCAGGAATCGCTGCGGCAGTCAAAGTTTTTGCAGAAACACCAGCAGGATATCCATTTTGTCTATAAATTGAGACATCTACTGTTTTGTCTGTTAAATCTGTGCTTTTATAACTTTCAAAAATCATTACACCGGTTGTAGCAACTTGGCTTGAGCCAAGCAATGGCATTCCAATAGCTGTTTGTGCTGGTCTTGCTGAAAGTAAAGATTTCATATAAAAACGAGCTGGGATAGTTGGTGCTGTAAATGTACCATACTTTGCAGCAGAATTGCCAATAACCTTATATAACAAGCCTGGAGTAACCTCGAAAACATTTTTGGAATTAGCAACCGCGGAAATCTTGTTACCACTTTCATCATTAACAACTAAATCCATTGAGTTATCAGTTCTATCTAAATGAACCCTTACTTTTGAGGAATCACTAGAAACCATAGTTGTTGCATTTGTATATTGATCAGCTGTATCAGTGTTTGTGGCTGTCCCTCCATAATAATAGCATGTAGAATTTGCAGGGGTAATTGTCCCAAATGACAAAACTGACGTACCATATCCATCTGTACTTACATATACTTTATATGTAGTATTTGCATCAACTTCATATGTGCTTGAAGCTTTACCATCAAGTCCACCATTAAACAATGCGCTAAGCTCAACATTAGCGCTGGTCTTTAAAATAACTTTATAATATTTTGGCGCGTCAATATGCACATAAATTTTATTTGATTCATCGGCATTTGCACTTGTAGCAAATACCAACGATGGCACCAAAGCAATTATCATAGCAATACTACACACAATTGACATGATAGCTCTAAAATAATTTTTTTCTGTTTTTTCATTAATCATATTCAAATCCAATGTTATAAAACGTAATACTAATTAAACTTAAAAATGCGGATAGTAATCATCTTCACCACAAAGCCAAGTTGACAATGCGAGTGAATACCCACTAAGAGCAGATTGATTTGTATTCAGCAATGTCTTTAAAGCAGCTCCACTACTAAACGTATTCGCTGTTATAGAACTTGTGCCAGTACCTACAGCTGATCCGCTAAGATAATAAAGATAATCATTTGTTGCTGTTGATGAAATTTGACCTATTAGCTGCCCTGCGTTAGTGCCTGTAATTGTTCCAACACTATAGCAATTTCTTGCTGAATATGCTTGGTATGCAACTATTCCGCCTGCATATGTAGCCGATGCAGAAGCTGTTTCATTTACAGGTTTAACACTTGGGCATGCTCCAACATTACCATTGTTAAAGCTGTTAATAATAAGACTATTCAATGCAAGCGTGCCTTTATTTCCAGTAGATTTATTTGAACCTACAAGGCCGCCTGCATTGTATCTGCTATAAACAATCCCAGAATTTTCGCAATTAACAATTGTACCTTCATTTTCACCAGCAATTCCTCCTGCTGAACCAGTGGAATACCCACTAAAAACAATACCTGAATTCTTGCAATTTTTTACTAGTGGTGGTGTTGAAGTGCTTGTATTTAACCAATTAGCTCCAACAATTCCGCCAACACCTTTTGACTGATTAGCATATACATAAACAC
>CAVDAL010000043.1:0-4379 GCA_963606965.1 Acutalibacteraceae bacterium | reverse complement strand
CGGGCTATAAATTTAGAGCATATCAGCAGATATACAGGCGCGCAAAGCGCATACAAATGGTACTATTTTCAGCATCAAAAACAATCAAGGAGAACTGATGAGCATTCGTTACATAGACACACGCGGCAATGTAGACAAAGCATTCACTTTTAGCGAGGCTGTGATAAAGGGCATAGCGCCTGGTGGCGGGCTTTTTGTTCCGCAAGAAATTCCGCATCTTTCGCTTGAAGAAATTTTGGAGCTTGCAAAAATGCCTTATGCAAAACGCGCTGCTTTTGTCTATAACAAGTTTGCTGTTGATATGGACGAAGGAACAGTTAATGAATTGATGCAACAAGCATATAGCACTAATTTTGATACGGAAGAAATTGCGCCTGTTCGCGCGGTTGGCAACATGCACGTGCTTGAACTTTGGCACGGACCAACAAGCGCATTCAAGGACATGGCGCTGCAATGTTTGCCGCTTTTCTTCAGCAAAAGCATAGAAATGCAGCGTGCTGCAGGTGGTGCGAAGGAAGATTATCTGATTGCTGTTGCTACAAGCGGCGACACTGGCAAGGCTGCTTTGCAGGGCTTTGCCGACCGCGACCACATTAGCATTGTTGTTTTTTATCCTGATGGCGGTGTGAGCGACATTCAATACAAGCAGATGGCAACACAGCAAGGCAATAATGTTTGCGTTTATGCAGCTCGCGGCAATTTTGACGACTGTCAAACTTCTGTCAAGCGCATGTTTGGTGATGCAGATTTCAACAAAAAGTTGGCGGAGGAAAAGAACACTATTTTGTCGAGCGCAAATTCCATCAACTGGGGCAGGCTTATGCCGCAGATTGTTTATTACATCAGTGCATATTCTGTGATGGTTGAAGATGGTAGCGTGCAGGCTGGCAAGCCTATAGATGTTTGTGTGCCAACGGGCAACTTTGGCAACATTTTGGCTGCTTGGTATGCAAAACAGATGGGCACTCCAATTGGGCGTATTGTTTGCGCAAGCAATACAAACCGCGTTTTGACTGACTTTATTGAAACAGGTACATATACAATTGCGAGCCGTGAATTTGTGCTTACACCTTCGCCTTCAATGGATATTCTTGTAAGCAGCAACTTGGAACGTCAGCTTTTTGAATTGACAGGCCGTGACGCAAGCAAGATTTCTGCATGGATGGACGACTTGAACAATAAAAAAGAATTCAGCATTGACGCAGAAACTTTTGCAGCTTTGAAGAAAGATTATGAATGCGGCAGCGTTAATAATGAAGAATGCTTGAAAACAATTAAGCAAGTTTTTGATGCAAATCATTATTTGCTTGACCCGCACACAGCTGTGGCATGGAATGTTGCTGCGCAAAAGAAGGGTGAAAATCCAATGCTCGTTGTTAGCACAGCGCATTGGGCAAAATTTGGCGCAAATGTTTATAAAGCGCTGCATGAAATTGATCCTGAGCAAGACTTGCCGCAGGAACTTGAAGCTTTAACTGGCGCACAGCTGAACAGAAAGCTTTCAGACGACGCTGGAGTCGACAGAGCACCGCAAGCATTAGACGCTTTGGATGAAGCTCCAATCCTTTTTGACACAGTGATTGATGGCAACGTGCAAGCTGTGGAACAAGCGGTTTTGGATTTTATCTAAACTCAAAGAATTTAGATATTTTTTAAGCGCTCGAGCGGGCAGGGTGAACCTTGCCCAAAACCCTTGCTGCTTGCGCGGCCAAGGAATCAAAAAAGTGAAAACGATAACGCGGGTGGACTTTGCGCAGACCTCCGCCGGCTGTGGGGCAAACGGCAAAAATTTCAAGTTTTTTGGAAAATTTTTTGAACTCAAAAATCCCTTAAAAAACAGGGTTTTAGTTATCAATGTTTACGGCGCGCGACCTGCTCTTTTCTTTTAAAAATATCCATATGGGGGGGGTTTTGAGCCGTTTTTAAATATAAAAAATTTTAAAATTTTATTGACAGCTAAAAAATTATTTTGTTACAATGCGAGCCAGATGGTTTTGAATGTTTGGTTTCGTGGTGGACGAACCCCTACAAAAAAATACTATTGAACACCCCTTCCGTTTAAGAATTTGTGAAGTTGGAATCCCTAAAGAAAGAGGTGCGAAACAGATGGAAGAAAGACACGGGGTAAAAGTCGCAATTGTTGTCCTTGCTATTTTGCTTGGACTCAGCTTCTTGGGGCTTGCTTGCATCCACATTTGCAAGCCAATCCTTAGTGGATCTTCTGATTCTGTCGCAATTCCAGATAATCTGATTGAACTTCAAAAAGATATTTCGTCGCATATAGAAAATGAAAATGAAGTTCTTCCTGCAAAATATGATTGTTCAGCAAAAGATTTATATATCGTTAAACATGCCAATGCTAGTGCAGCACATCTTGTTAGTGCAGATGCAAAGCAAGCGGCAAAAGAGTTAAATGTCAGCGAAGAACATACAGCTACGCTCGAATTGCACAGCAAAAATACAAGCGACAATGCTGCATTCAATGTTGGCAATATGTTCCCAGGCGACAGCATCACAAAAACATATTGCGTTGAAGTTTCACACAAAGGTGATGTTGAAGTTCATTTCAAAGCAGACCTTGGTGAAGAAGGTCATAAGCTGGGCAAAGCTTTAAAGATTAAAGTCAAGCTTATTGGCGACAATGATGAAGTTTTGTACAACGGCTCAATTGCCAATATGCAAAAGAGCGTTGTCACCAGGGCAGTTTCAAAAAGCACAATAAAGACAACTGCGTCTAAAGCTAAAACAACAAGCAAGATGCTTTTCACAATCACAGCTTATCTTGAGCCTGAAGCAGGCAATGAATATCAAGATATCAATATGGATGCAAAGTTTACATGGTGGGTTGAAGATACGGAGAATTTAGAGCCGCCCCCGCCGAGGTCTGGAGATGTTATCACCGTTGTTCTGTTGGCTTGCATAGCAATCTGCTTAAGCTCAGCGGCAGTCCTTTTTGTAATTAAACGCACACGCAGAAAGGACAGCAAAAATGCTTAAGAATAATACACAAAAAAGATTGGCCAGCGGAATTGTAACAATTGTTGTTTTAGCAATTTGTCTATGCATCACAACATTCGCATTGATTTCTTCTATAGTTTCAGTCGATAAAAACTTATTCCACACAGGCAGCATTAAAATTAATTTAAACGATGGCAAGCCAGTCATCAGTGAAGATGAATTCACCTTTGAACCTGGCATGACCGTGAAAAAGGACTTTTTCATTGAAAATGAAGGGTCTTGGCAGGCATATTACAAAATCTATTTTGATGATGTAACAGGCGGTCTTGCAAAGGTTTTGCAAATCACAATCAAAGAAGATAGCAAAATTTTATATAGCGGCACAGCTGTGCAACTAACAAAGCAGCAGGTCAAAGCAGCAGATGACTTGCTTGAAGCGGGCGAGCACAAAGACTTGAGTGTCTATTTTCACTATCCGCAAAACGCTGGCAATGCATCGCAAGGCAGCGGCATGACATTCACTATTTGTGCAGACGCAACGCAAACAAAGAATAATCCGAACATGGTGTTTGACTAGGTAAAAAAGGGGTGGATTAATTTGAAGGCATTAGGAATTATAAGAAATGTGATTGTTTGGATCATCGCGGCATGCGCAATATGCATGATGATTTTCACAATCATTTCTGTCACAACTTTTGACAGAACAGATCGCGACTTGTTCGGATATAAGGCATTCATTAGCTTGTCTGATTCCATGAGCGCGACAGACTTTAATGCAGGCGACCTTGTTATTACAAAAGAGGTTGACCCGTACACTTTGGAAGCTGGCGATATTATTGCATTTACGTCGCAAGACACGTCGAATTATGGCGAAGTTGTCACTCACAAAATTAGGCGCATCACAACAGATAACGCTGGCGAGCTTGGCTTTGTGACATATGGCACAACAACAGACACAGATGATGAAACTGTAGTCACTTATTCATATGTCTTGGGCAAATATCAATTTGGCATTCCAAAAGTCGGTACATTCTTCCAGTTCTTAAAGACTGTTCCCGGATACATTGTTTGCATTCTTGTCCCCTTTGTTTTGCTTATTTTGCTGGAAGGCGTGCGTTGCATTCGCTTGTTCCGCAAATATAAAGCTGAACAACAGGAAGAGCTGCAAACAGAAAGAGAAAAGGTTGAAGCTGAACGTGCAGAAACTCAGCGCATGATGGAAGAATTGATGAAATTACGTGCGCAGATGGAACAGCAAGAATGCAGCGGGGGGGGTTCATGGCAAAGCAAAGACTCGCAAATAATAAAAGCGAAAGCTAGTAATTAATTTATTGAAAAAGGAGGCGACAAAAGATGTCGAACGTACAAAGTACAAAAAGATCATTGACGGCAAGCATTATAAGTATGGTTGCGTGTGTGGC
>CAVDAL010000042.1:0-7708 GCA_963606965.1 Acutalibacteraceae bacterium | reverse complement strand
GAATGAGCCAGCGCCTCTACTTTTAATAAGACATTCAACGTGTGAACTTATCCAGCAAGTTGAATTGGTGGATATAATGTAGACATTGTCACACGACGCTTGTGATGAGCAACAAGTGTTGTCAAGAACAAGAATACAATAGTAAAGATTGCTAATACTGCAACACTGCTTACCATATAGCTTGATGACAAACCACACATTGCCATCCTGAACCCACTAACAACATAAGTCATTGGCAAGTATGGATTCAAAGCATTAAAGAATGGAATTTCTGCCTCGATTGGGAACGTACCTGCAGCAGTGCAAAGTTGCAGCATGAGCAAGATAACAATTACAACCATGCCGACTGTTCCAAGCGATGCTCTAAAGAATTGAACAATAGCCGTAAAGCAGAATGAAACTAAAATTCCAAAGAGATAATATTGCCATACATAATTAATATTCATCTTCAAGCCAAATTGTATGAACAGCAGCAAAATCAATGCTTGAACAATTGAAATTATCAACATTGGCAAATAGCTTGCAATAACAGCAGCAACACTTGATGCACGTGACATCAAAATACGAGTATTCAAACTCTTTACAAGGAAGCTTATCATCAAAGCGCCAACCCACAAAGCTAAGCCAATAAAGTAAGGGGCAAAGCCTGTACCATAATTGCTTACTTGTGTTATTGTCTCGCCTGTTCCAGAATCACCATTTGCTTGAACAGGTTCAGACATCATATCGACTTTTGAGTCTTTATTTTCTGTATTAGATGCAATTTCTTCTTGGCCATCTTTCAAGCCAACATAAAGCTCGTCTGCACCATCGCTTAATTTTTCTGCGCCTGGCTCAAGCTGATTTTGAACAGCATCCAAAAGCTTTGCAACGCCGCTTTTCATCTTGCCTGTGCTATCAGATGTAACAGCAGACATATTTTGCAAGCCTGTCAAATAACCTGTGCACTCACCTTTTGCTTCAGAAACAGCAGCAGCATCTGTTGCATATGTTGTTGCAGATGTTTGATATTCACTTGCTGCATCTTTGAAAGTATTCAAACTTAATAGCAACTCAACACCAGAGCCCGTTGTCTGACTTGAAACAAGAGCAGCCCCAGCCTTTGCAGTAGACAAAGCATCCTGTGCCATTGCGCCTGCCGCTTGAAGAGCAGCTTGCATTGTTGCAAGATCTTTTGCTTGCGCAACTGCCTGCTGGAACTTAACAAGACTTGTTTGCAACGTTGTTAATGTTCCGCCCAAAGTCGTAAGGTCAGCTTGCATTGTTTTTGCTTTTGCTTCCAAGTCGCTTTGAGCTTGTGCCATTGCTTTTTGCTTCTTTTCAGAATCAGCCTTTGAAGCAGCATATGTTGCATAAGAAGACTTCAAATTCTTCACATATTTGTATAAATCTGTGCCAATTTCTGAATTCATAGACTTAACTTTTGCTGCTAAAGTAACAGCTTTATCGAAGTCTTGCTTTTTCAAAGCACTAGCACAACCAGTAATTACAGTAGACAAATCTGCAGATTGATCCATTGCATCTGCAATTGAATCATTTAATGTTTCAACGCCATCGCCAACCTTAGTGATGCCATCGCTTAATTCTTTAGTTCCATCTGCAAGTTGGTCTGAACCATCAACAGCATCTTGCAAGCTGTCAGCAGCGTCATCAATCTTCAAGAAGATGTTATCGAAATATTCTTCTTCAATTTCACTATTAAGCTCAGCCTTTATTTTTGTAACCATAGACTGACCAACAGTTGTAGCAATCAAGTTTGTTGAAGGGTTCAAATAAACTTGTAGTTCAGCATTCTTTGGACTATTAGAATCTGCAGATGCAATATTTTCTGAAAAATCTTTTGGAATAATGACTTCCATATAATATGTCGCATCTTCCAAACCTTCACGAGCTTTGCTTTCATCATTTACAAAATGCCAATCAAAGCCTGATGCTTCGCCTTCTTTAGCATTTTCATTATTTTCAATCAGCTTGTCGCAAAGCGTTTGGCCAACATTTTTTTGTTCGCCATTAATCTTTGCGCCTTCATCCATATTCACAACAACAGCTGGAACATTTGAAAGGCTCCCATATGGATCCAAAAATGCAAGCAAGAACAAGCCGCCATAGATAAGCGGGATCAAAGCAATAGCACAAACAGCTAATGCAATCATTTTGCCTGCGCGGAAATTACTAAATTCAAGTCGTGCAAAACGCACACCAGTAAAAGGTGATCTCATATTATTTCAACCCCTCACCATTATTTGTTTTTGATACATTAATACCGTTGCCGCTACCAACAACAGGAATAAGATATTCAGGATGTTGCTTTAAAACTGCCTGACGTTGAGCTTCTGCAGATTCAGACATAACAACAACTCCGTCTGCATAAGAAGCAACTTCATAAGCAGAAATTGCAAATAAAACACAGCACCCTGTTTGCTTGGCATAATCTTTGAAAAGCTTTATCAATTTGCTGCTTTGATGCTGTGTTAAATTAGTTTCAACATCATCAACGCAGATGAGCTTTGGGTCGCCAGTTGCTGCAAGCATGAAACCAAAAACAGCTTTGTCATAAGCATCCAAATTAATAAATTGTGTGTCTGCTAAGTTTGTGAAGTCCCAACGCTCTAAATATTCATTTACAGCTTTTTTTGAACCAGACTTGCCTGAAAGCTGCAATTCAGCTGCTAAAAGCTTTTTAATTTTCAAAAATGATTGCACATCATTTATGCCATCAAAAAATGAAAGAGCAGATGCAGCCCTTATTTTGCCATGCTTTTTTGAAAGCGGCAGCGAATCAAAATAAGCCTCGCCGCGAGATGGCTTCATTCGCCCAGACAATGTCAAAAGAAGCGACGTACGTCCAGATTTCTCTGAACCATATACAGCAATAACGCTGCCTTCATCAAAAGACATCGAAACATCTGTATACACTTTGCCCATCGCTGTTTTTAGCGACAAGCCTTCAACATTAAGAAAAGTCATGCGTATACCTCATTCTACATTTCAATTAACGTATCCAAAATGCTTCGAGCAATTTCTTTTTTGCTCATAACTGGTAGTTCCTTTTCAAAACTATGGCCGATAAGCCACACTTTATTTTCACGCGTTCCAAAGCCAAGACCACTTGCAACATTATTTGCAACAACCAAGTCTGCATTTTTTATTTCAAGTTTGTTTTTAGCAGCCTGAATTGGATTTTCAGTTTCAGCTGCAAAAACAACAACGCGCTTATTCCCTTTATTTTGAGACAAAGTTTTTGCGATGTCAGGGTTGGGCACACAAGTTATTACCATCTTGTTACCATCATGTTTTATTTTTGTCTGTGACACTTCACTTGGGCGCCAGTCACTAACAGCTGCAACAAAAATTGCATAATCTGCCTCTTCAAATGGCTGCTTGCAAGCTTCAAGCATTTCTTGTGCACTTTTTACAGAAATAAAGTCGGCAACTTCTGGTTTTGGCAAAGATACAGGTCCTGAAACTAATGTGACATGTGCGCCGCGCGCAGCTGCTTCATATGCGAGTTCATATCCTGTTATTCCACTGCTATGGTTTGTAATGCAACGAACAGGATCTATTGCTTCTTGAGTTGGTCCTGCTGTAATAAGAAAGCGCTTGCCAGCAAAATCTTGCTTTTGCTTTAAAGTTGACATTATTACATTTGCAATTTCTTCAACATCTGCAAGTCTGCCGCGACCTTCATCGCCGCAAGCAAGATATCCAGATTCTGGTTCAATAATATTCCAGCCTCGCGCGCGCAAATTGCGCAAATTTGCTTGTGTTTCTTCATTTTCATACATAGCGCTATTCATTGCAGGAGCAATAACTCGCGGGCATTTAACAGCTAGAGCTGTTGTTGTTAGCAAATCATCTGCAATCCCGCCGCTCAATTTTGCAATGCAATTTGCAGTAGCAGGAGCAACACAAAATAGGTCAGCTTCTTTTGCTAAAGAAATATGATGAATTGGGTCTTGTGGTTTGTCGAATAAATCAACCGCAACACTTTCTCTTGTTAAGGCACGGAAAGTGGCAGGACCTACAAATTCACATGCATGCTGTGTCATTACAACCTTAACGCGCACTCCTTGTTTTTGGAGTGTTCGCACAAGCTCGCAAGCTTTATAAGCAGCAATGCATCCTGTTATTCCAAGTACTACTGTTTCCACTAATCTTTCCTTAAAAAAGTGTTGCCTGCGTCGACCCTTCAAAAAAGTCAACTTTATATGAACCGACAGGAGCTCGTGCGTCCATTGATTCATTAACGCGCAGGTCAGCAACCTTATTTGCCGTCCTGTAAATGTGCGATATTGTAATACTTTCGAATGATGAAAATAGCTCATTTGCCTGAGCGTGCATATCTTTAAGGTGAGCGTTTTTGACTTTATACACACCATTCATCTGTTTGACCATCAATTCGCTATCTGCATAAATTTTGAGATTTTTTATGCCCAAACTTTTAGCATTTTGCAAACCCCAAATTAAACCGCAATATTCAGCATGATTATTGGTATTTTCCCCCAGATACCAACCGCCAGATAAGAGCTCTTTCCCGCCGCCGTCTGTTAGCAAAAAACCACAGGCAGCTATGCCTGGGTTTCCACGTGAGCCACCATCTGTGAATAATGAATATTCTTCCATTAAGCTTCCTTATCAACAATAAATAAGCGGTGGCAATTTGGACATTCAGTCAAATTGTCGCCATGTTTTAAACGTTGTAAATCTCCAGTCAAAAAGCTTGTGCGGCACACTGAACAGTGGTCGCCTTCAAGCCAAGCTAAAGCAATGCCGCCTTTTTCTTCACGTAATCTTTCATATTTATGAGCAAGATGTTCATCCATTTTGTCAAGATAAGCTTTGCGACTATCTGTCAATTCTTTTATCTGTTGAAGAAGTTGAGCACCTTTTGTCTTGAACTGATTTGTGAGTTTATCTTCTTTTTCATCTAAATCATGAAGCATATTAATTACGCTATTAGCAAGTTTGTCAATTTTTATCTGGCGCTCTAATTCATCATTTTGTTCTTGTGCAAGAGTTTTTTGGCGCTTGACTTGTCCTTCCATATCGCGCGTAATTTTTTGCGTGACTCTATAATCAGAATTTGAATTTAGTGTTTCTTGAAATTCTGCAATTTTTTTGAGGACTTTTTCTTCTTCATCTTGAAGAGATTTCATCTTATTTTCTGATTCATCTGCAAGTTCAAAAACTTGATCTTGCTTTGCTTTTAGCTGCTTACGTTTGGATCTGCATTCTTTAATCTGTTCAGCTTCAGGCAGTTCATCAATCTGCTTTTTTAAACGAATAATTGACGTGTCGCATGCTTGCAGTTCTAAAAGTTCAGAAATTCCAATCATTTTATCCCCTCTCAATAACTTGCCAATTATGCCTTGATAAATCTAAATTTATGATTTTATCTTCACTAACGCCAATGCTTTCAATAGCCTTCATCAAAACTGGAACAATTGGTAACTCGCTTATATCATGTCCAAGCTCAATCAAAGATATATTAGCAGCTAAATCAAGCGCAAGATGATATTTAGTTTCTCCAACAATTAAACAATCAATATCTTGCGAAATTGCAGTGTCATATATGCTGGAGTCGCCCCAAGAACCATTAAGCATTGCAAATTTCTTGACATTAAAATCTAAATTCCCCCACACACGCGGAGAACTTTCAAATTTTTCAGCCACATTTTTTGCGAATTCACCAAAAGACAAAGGCTCGTCCATTGAATAAACCATGCCAAAGCCTTTTGAATCTGGTGACAAAGCAACATTTTGCAAGCTTTCAAAAGTGCATTGAGATTTCATATCAAAAAGCTCATCATAAGCGCCGCGCACCAATGTCGACCTATCTGCATTTGTATGCATTGCAATCAAATTAATGTCCTTGCGTGCTGCCTCATAAATCATCCTGCCAATAGCAGGAGTTTCCTTTTGATTTGCAGGACCAAAGCAAGAAGGTCCTTCCACAATAAATGCAGGATGATGAGTGACCAAAACATTACAACCAGCTTGTGCTGCTTTACAAACTGCATCTATTGTCATGTCAAGGTTGCAAGCAACTTTGCCAACTTGCGCGCTTCTGTCACCAACAACTAATCCAGGATTGTCCCAGCTTTCTGCATCAGCTGCAGGAAATGTCTCGAAGAGTTTGCTTTCAAGTTCCGCAATATTCATTTATGGCTCCAAAGCAATCATTTTGCGGTCGCCATCTGGCAGCGGAGCCGCAACATATCTATAACCAGCTTTATACATTGCTTCATATGCATCTTTAACATTTTTGCCAATGTCTTGTGGTCTATGGGCATCGCAACCAACAGTGCAAGGCACACCAGCATCACAAAAAGCCTTCAATAAATCATATCCAGGATAAAGTTCTTCAACAGGATATCGCAAGCCAGCAGTATTAACTTCAACCATGCGCCCAGTTCTTGCTGCAGCTGCTGCCATTTCTGCATAATATTCGCGCGTGTCAAAGCTTGGGAAGTCGCCAAACTTCTTTGGCAAGTCTGGGTGACCAAAAGTATTTATTGGAGCCTTGGAATTTGCCATATCAAGCCAAACTTCAAAATAGCGCTTCCAGACATAATCTGCACCAAGCTCTAAATATTTTTCACGATCATTTTTGCTGTCGAATGGCCATTCATCAAGCATATGAACAGAGCCAATGACATATTCAAAATCTTTGCATAAATCAATCAGTTCTTCTTCACGATTGTTTAACCAGTCAGCTTCTGTGCCAATGACAAGTATCATTTTTGAACCGCTTTCATGCAAAAGTTCACGCTGGCGCTTAAGCTCTGCAATATAATCTTTCATGACATGTGGAGCCATAGAAACATTGTAATGAAAGTCTAAATGACGTGGCAAAACAAGATGTTCAGTCTGTGCATAAACACTTAATCCAAGCTCTTTTGCCCTGTTCACAGCATCTGCAATGCTGCCTTCTCCATGTCCAGACAAACTTGAATGTGAATGACAATCAATCAATTCCATTATGATAAAACCTCCGGTAATACTTCAAACAGTTTGTCAACTTGTTTTGCTGTTGTATCTTTTCCAAATGATAATCTTATTGAATTATATGCTTCATCTTCACTAAAGCCCATTGCTGTTAGCACTGGGTTTGGAGCAAGAGACGCTGTTGAACAAGCGCTGCCTGAAGATATTGCAAAGCCAGCATTATCAAAGCGCAAGACTAAAGTTTCGCCTTCCAAGCCATCGCAAATAAGCGACAAAATATGCGGAACATGCGCTACATCTTCTGAAATTACAGGCTTTAAATTGTGCGGCAAATCAATCATCTTAAGCTTTGCTAAAAGCATCTTACGAATGAAGCCTAAGTGATCACTTGAATGTTTGCATTCAGCATTTGCAAGTTCTGCAGCATGAGCAAAGGCAACAGCTCCTGCAACATTTTGCGTGCCAGAACGTAAGCCCATTTCTTGCTTACCACCGCGAAGAAGCGGGTTGCAATGAACACCAGTACGAATATAAAGTGCCCCTATCCCTTTTGGAGCGCCAATTTTATGACCTGAAAAACTAGCAAAATCAATGCCTGAATTTTCTAAATCAATTTCAATTTTGCCAAGAGCTTGAACGCTGTCGCACATGAATAACGCGCCGTGGTTATGCGCAACTTTTGCAAGCTCTTTATATGGTTGAATTGTTCCAATAATATTATTGACCATCTGTATGGCAACAATGTTGGCATTGTTGCCAT
>CAVDAL010000041.1:0-23556 GCA_963606965.1 Acutalibacteraceae bacterium | reverse complement strand
CCATATATGCTTGTTATGGGCGATCAAGAAATTGCATCTGGACAGGTTAGCGTGCGCGAACGTCATGAAGGAGACCTTGGCAGTATGTCTGTTGAAGAAATCTGCAAAATTCTTGCAGATGCTCAGGTGTAAAGGGCGCATAGCATGAAAGCAATTATTCCTGCGGCTGGCATGGGCTCACGCTTTTTGCCAGCCACTAAGGCTCAGCCAAAAGAGATGCTCCCAGTAGTTGATAAGCCTGTTATTCAATATATTGTTGAAGAAGCAATTGATACAAATGTTGATGAAGTTGTTATTGTTAGCAAAGCTTCAAAAGCTTCAATTGAACAGCAATTTGCTGAAGACGAAGCTTTGGTTGCGCAATTGCGTGCTAATGGCAAGGATGCATATGCAGATGCTGTTGAAGCTGCTGGTAATTTGAACGTAAGCTTTGTTTATCAAGACAACCCTCTTGGTTTGGGGCATGCTGTTTATGCAGCAGCTGATAAAACTGCAGATGAGCCATTTATTGTTATGCTTGGCGATGTTATTGTTCCAGATAATACAATCTGTCCAAAACTGCTTGAAATTTCTAAAGAGCATGACGGCGCTAGTGTGATTGCTGTTGTTCCTGTTCCAGATGAACAAGTGAGCCGCTTTGGAATTATTGGCGGTGCCGACCTTGGCGGCGGAGTCTGGAAGATTGACAAAATGGTTGAAAAGCCATCACTTGAAGATGCGCCAAGCAATCTTGCAATTTTTGGCCGTTATCTGTTGACGCCAAAAGTTATGGAACTTCTTGCGCATACGCCTGTTGGAGCCGGCGGTGAAATTCAATTAACAGATGCTTTGGTTGAACTTTTGCAGCATGAAGATGTTTATGCATATGTCATAAATCCTGAAGAAGGACACGATACTGGCACTGTTGAAACATGGCTTGAAGCCAACATTAAGCTAGCCATGCGCAATTCTAAGCTCGCTGACAGTTTAAAGTCTTCACTTTCTTCACTTTTTGTGTAGAATATGCAAGTGCACTTTTTTAAGTGCAAAATATTTGGAGGAATGGCCGAGTGGCTGAAGGCGGCAGTCTTGAAAACTGTTGTACCGCAAGGTACCGTGGGTTCAAATCCTACTTCCTCCGCCAGACATTTCAAACGCCCTGCATTTTAGCGGGGCGTTTTTGTATCACTTCGCTTTTTTTGAGTCGTACACTATTTTTTATGAAATGGATTGAAGAAAATAATCAACGTGCAAAAAAGCCTTATGTGCCGCGAGCGATAGATAAAGAATTTTGCAAGCGCGTTTATGAACAGGTTGCAAAAGTGCCGCAAGGTTTTGTTTGCACATATGGAAAGATTGCTGAGCTTGCTGGATACCCTGGTGCTGCTCGTGAAGTTGGCAGAGCTATGAGCATGGTGGAGCCTGAACAAAATTTGAACCCGCATAGAATTGTTAATGCAAAGGGCACTTTAGCTCCTTATGATGTTTTTGGTGGGGAAGCTGTTCAGCGCAAACTTCTTGAAGATGAAGGCGTGACTTTTAAAGCTAATGGCAATATTGATATGAGTAAGCATTTATGGCCACTGCAAGATAATGCGAAGGACAGCGACAGTGGCGAACAACTAAGTTTGATTTGATGCATATATATTGCTTGGCAAAAAAAAGATTGGCTCCTGGAATGTGACATTCCAAGAGCCAATCTTAGTGTATGGCGGCTAAAGAGCAGTTGGTTTTTGCTTAAACGTCTATCTTCTCTTAAGAGCCTATAGATTAAAGAGCGTCTGCTCCTCTGCCGTTAGTTCGAATGCGAATAGCTTCTTCGACGTTATAAACGAAGACTTTGCCATCGCCAATTTCGCCTGTGCGAGCTGTGTTGATAATAAGATCAACAACTTCATCGCACTTAGCATCTTCCAAAACAATCTCGAACTTAATCTTTGCTTGTGTGGTAACAAGAACTTCTTGTCCACGGTAATATTCCTTAAGCCCAAGTTGTTTGCCACAGCCATGAACTTGGCTGATTGTCATTCCTTTTACGCCCGCTTGTGCCAAAGCATCTTGCAGTTCTTCCATCTTGTCTGGGCGAATAATTGCTTCTATCTTTTTCATCTGTAATCTCCTTCCTAATCCAAACCATCAAATGAAGGATATGCAAGCTCACCATGTATAGTTGCATCCAAGCCACGTGATTCATCTTTAGGATCAACAGCCAATGAATTGTGGCTGCATTTCTTGATGATGAAGCCGATGATCGCTGTGAGTACGGCAACGAATACGATTGTAATCACAATGCCTAAGATTTGAGCTAAAAGCAGGTGTGCATCGCCAGTGTAGATAAGTCCGCCATAATCTGTCCAAGAAAGGTCTGGGATGCAGAAAATGCCAGTCAAGATGCCGCCAACAATGCCGCCAACGCCATGTGCACCAAATGCATCTAAAGCATCATCATAGCCAAACTTCTTCTTCAAAACTGAAATTGCGAAGTAACAAATTGGAGCAACAATAATGCCCATAATTACTGCAGCCCATGGAGCTACAAAGCCAGCAGCTGGAGTAATAACAACCAAGCCTGTTAAAACGCCTGTGCATGCGCCAACGATAGTGACTTTGCCAGTGCAAATACGTTCTGTTACCATCCAAGAAATCATTGCGCAAGCTGGAGCGATGATGGACGTAACAAGTGCCAAGCCTGCAACATTGTCTGCTGCAAATGCAGAACCTGCATTAAAGCCGAACCAACCAAACCAAAGCAGTGCTGTGCCGAGTAAGACGAATGGAACATTGTGCGCGCGATATGTAACAACACCATATTCGCGTCTTTTGCCCAAAAGGATGCATAAAACAAGACCGCCAACACCACTTGCAATGTGGACAACGTCGCCGCCTGCAAAGTCAAGAGCACCAATCATGTCGCCGATAAGCGAACCGTCGCCGCCCCAAACCATGTGAGCAAGTGGAGCGTAAACAAAGATGTTCCAAACTGCGATGAATACGATTAAAGATTTGAACTTCATGCGTCCTGCTAAAGCGCCTGTTAAGATGCCTGAAGTAATGAAGGCAAATGCAATTTGGAAGGCAAAGTCAACAATGCGCGGGTAACCAGAGCCTGAATCTGGGTCGCCTGAAACGTCATTAAGAGCAGAGCCATCCAACAGCAATATTTGGTCGAAGCCGCCAATAATTGGATTGCTGCCGTTGCCACCATAAGCAATGGTCCAGCCTATTAAAATCCATGTGAAACCGATAACACCCATAACAACAAGAACCATAAACATTGTATTTACAACATTTTTCCGCCTGCTCAAACCCCCATAAAAGAAGGCAAGGCCTGGGGTCATCAAGACAACAAGCATAGCGCTTATCATCATAAAACCCGTTGTTCCTGAATCAATCATTTTTACCACTTCCTTGTTCTTTAAAACTTTCTATAACATAAACAAGGCGCCGCAGATTTTTTCAAATCTACGACGCCATTGTCGTTTTTACTTAATATGTATGCCGTGTTACTTACACGCTGAAGAGCAAATCGCCATATGTTGGGAATGGCCAGAACTCAGCAGCTGTTAGTGTTTCTGCCTGATCTGCTGGGGCGCGAAGAGCGCTCATCTTTGGCAAGATATCATCGCGAATAGCTTGCGCCATTTCTGTAATATCATCCTTGCCTGCATAACCAACCAAAGCATTTTCAAGTTCTTCACAAGCTGTGTCAATCTGTTCAACAAGAGCGGAAAGCTTTGTAATTGTCTTCTTTTCATATCCGCAAATGTTTGCCTGACCAAGAGTGCTTTTTGCATTTGCTGTATTTGCTAAGCTTGAAATGTTTGCTTCAATTGCAGGAATGATATCTTTGTGAGTCATGTCAATCATTGTATTAGCTTCAATAATTGTTGTCTTGCAATAGTTGTCAAGCATGATTTCATAGCGTGACTCAAGTTCGGCTTGGCTAAAGATATTGAACTTCTTTAGCATTGTTGCATTCTTTTCCCAAAGCAGTGCAGGCATTGCATCAACAGTTGTGCGCAAGTTCAAAAGGCCGCGCTTTTCTGTTGCTTCTTTGATCCATTCATCATCATAGCCATTGCCATTAAAAATGATGCGCTTATGTTCTTTGATAGCCTTTTTAATTAAGTCATGCAATGCAGAAGTGAAGTCTTTTGCACCTTCAAGTTCATCTGCATACTTCGACAAAACATCTGCAACACCAGCATTGAGCATGATATTTGCGCAAGCAATTGAATTTGAAGAGCCAAGCATACGGAATTCAAACTTGTTGCCAGTGAATGCAAATGGGGAAGTTCTGTTGCGGTCTGTGCTGTCGCGTGTGAACCTTGGCAAGACATCAACGCCGAGCTTTAAGACTTGCTTTTCAGCAGCATTATATGGAGTGTCATTTTCAATTGAATCCAAAATTGCTGTGAGTTCATCGCCCAAAAAGATTGAAACAACTGCCGGAGGAGCTTCATTTGCGCCGAGTCTGAAGTCGTTGCCAGCTGTTGCAGCGCTCATGCGAAGCAAATCTTGATATTCATCTACAGCTTCAATAACAGCTACTAAGAATAGCAAGAATTGAGCATTTTCTGCAGGCGTGTCACCAGGAGAAAGCAAGTTAGTGCCATCGTTTGTAGAAATTGACCAGTTGTTATGCTTGCCGCTGCCATTAACACCAGCAAAAGGTTTTTCATGAAGCAAGCAAACAAGGTCATGTTTGTCTGCAACCTTTTTCATGATTTCCATCGTGAGTTGGTTATGGTCTGTAGCAACATTTGTTGTTGTATAAATGGGAGCAAGTTCATGTTGTGCAGGAGCAACTTCATTATGTTCTGTCTTTGCAAGAATGCCAAGCTTCCATAGTTCATCATTTAAATCTGACATGAATGCTGCAACGCGCGGGCGAATAACACCAAAATAGTGGTCGTCCATTTCTTGACCTTTTGGAGCTTTTGCACCAAAGAGTGTGCGGCCTGTGAATCGCAAGTCTTTGCGCTTGAGATATTGCTTTTTGTCAATCAAGAAATATTCTTGTTCAGGACCTACAGATGTGCGAACTTGCTTTGCTGTAGTATTGCCGAACAAGCGCAAAATGCGTAATGCTTCCTTATTGATTGCTGCCATGGAACGCAGTAGTGGAGTCTTTTTGTCAAGAGCGCTGCCGTCATATGAACAAAATGCTGTTGGAATGCAAAGCGTTTTGTCTTTGATGAATGCATAGCTTGTTGGATCCCATGTTGTATATCCGCGAGCTTCAAATGTTGCGCGCAAACCGCCTGATGGGAATGAACTTGCATCAGGTTCGCCTTGGACAAGATTACGCCCGCTAAAGTTCATAATGACGCGACCGTCAGATGCTGGCTCAATGAAGCTGTCATGTTTTTCAGCAGTGACGCCTGTCATTGGTTGGAACCAGTGAGTGTAATGCGTTGCGCCTTTTTCTATTGCCCACTCTTTCATAGCATCCGCAACAATGCTTGCAATGTTGCGGTCGAACTTTGCGCCTTCATCAATTGTCTTTTTTACTGATTGATAAACATCAGCTGAAAGACGAGCCTTCATGACGCGGTCGTCGAAGACATACATACCAAAGTAACTCGGAACACTTCCGCGCTTTGCTTGAATAGCTGCAGGTGAAGTGCCAAATTCTTCTCTTTCGCTGCTTAATGTTGCCATCTTTGTTCACTCCTTTAAAGTGTTCGGAAAATAAAAAAAGCGCTGATGCGAGAGATTTGTTCTCTCAGGCATCAGCGCCTTTTTGACGGACGGAAATTTACACCCAACTGTCTTTGCGTGTCAATGCAAATTTTATTTTTCTTCAAAATTTTGCAGGTGAACGGTTTTTGTGTTTTTGCAAAATTTTTGGACTAACAGCATGTAAACAGGCAATATTGAACTTGTTTGCCACCCCGTGGTAAGCACGTTCGGTATTGCCCTATAAAAATGCAAAGTTGGCGGGCAATATCGATTTTAGTCGCCACTATATGGCAAATACGTTCGATATGTCCTCAGCAAAGCATTAGTTTTCCGAAAAAGGGCGGGCAATATCGTCCCTTCTTGCCAGCGCATGGTAAATAGAATCGATATTGCCTGCAATTTTTCGTATATTTTTCACTATTAATTATCTTTAAAAAGAATTATACATAAATTAAAATATTTTTAACTTTTTATATATATTTTTAATACAAAATTTAAAGTTTTATGATATCCGTTTATCGAAAAATTAATAATTTATATGAACAATTATATGGCTGAGGAAATATTTGTGTTATTTTGAATTAGAACAAATGTTTGTTTTCGTCTATGAATGAAAGGGGGCAATTTGATTTTACAAACATTTGGTTAAGAGTGCAGTTGCCTTTGTTGGCCCAAAGACAACTGCTAGTTGGGATCAGAGAAGATCCACAAGGTTTAATTATTATAAGTCAGATTCTACTTATTCACTATTAGTTTCTTCTCTGTTTCCAGTTAAGTAAAAATTTCTTATACAAAAGGCTTGTATATGGCAAGCAGAGAGGAGTGGTGTATATGCATTACTCAAATTTTGACAACTGTTCATGGCGTGCAAGGTTGAAAGCTGCACATGAAAAATGAGTCCACAGGAAAAATATTGTTGATGATGGGTTTTACTCACATATGGCACGTGACGCTGTTTTCGAGTCGTTGCTTGAAATACCAGTTATAAAACCAGTCAAAAACATAATTATTCCAAAGCGTGCTATTCCATTTTCAGAATTTAACAATGCTGAAGAAGGAGACAGTGTTGTCTTCTTTGAAAATGACCCGCTATTTGCTGATGTTTTGTTAGCTGTTGATGATTTTATTTCTGAATTTCTCTTAGCCACAGCAGTTTCAACCCCAGATTGTTCTCTATATAGAGATATGCCTTTTGTTCTCCAATGCGCTAATACATACATGAATCGATTAGTCGGACATTATATTCAATCGCTTGGGCATGAGCATTTATATCCTACTGTTAGATGGGGAGATGAAAGAACTTATGAGCCGTATATTACTGATACACCGCTTTCATTCATAGGGCTTCCAAAGCATAGTGCATATTGGATTGGTTCTTATGGCGTATCAAAAAGGCGCGATGATAAGAATCATTTGAAGCTTGGTCTTGAGTCAATGATTGAATTTCTTGAGCCTGAGTATGTTTTTGTGTATGGGAGCATGCCTGATGAAGTTTTTAAAGATTGCCTAACAAAAACTCAATTCATTCAATATCCAGATTGGCTTTCTTCAAAACATGGGAAGGATCCATATGGGAAGTGGATATAGCGGATTATATAGTGGCACATCGGGAAGTTCTCAGCCATATTCGCCGAGCTATGCTGTTGTTGAAGACATGATGAATTGGGACATTGAAAGGGGTATTTATGATGAGTTTGGATATGGTAAAAATCCTACAGCAAGAAATATTGAAGAATACATATGCGGAAATTATATTATTAATAAAAACACGAATGGAATTTTTACATATGTTATTGATTTGAAAGGAAAAATTATTATTGGAAGAAGAAATGGCAATGGGAGCTCTGGTGATCCAACTCCGCATCCTACTTTAATTGGTGGTAAAAACCCAAAAGTTCAAATGGCGGGTATCTTGGAAATTAGGGGTGGTAAAATTTATTCCTATGATAACAAGAGCGGGCATTTTAAACCGAATATTAAATCTATGGAAGTTGCTGATGAAATTTTTTCTAAACTTCCAGCAAAACTATTTCATAAAAGATTCAAGAGGAGATTAAATTGAATAAAATACATAAAGGCGATTGGGGCTGTATTCATAGGACAAATTATGTTTTAGATAACTACAAGGACCACTTTGAGCAAAATCATATGTTTGGATATTGTCTGAATTGCCTAAAATCTGAAAACGGCGTACTTACTCTTAAGTACAAAGATTATGAATTTCAAGCACTTGAAGAAGGTTTTGACAAATGGTCTGAGCCAGAGTTTAGATGGGGCGATTGTGTTTTCATTAAAAGTAAGGATAAGAATGCACATGTTGATGCAATATGCTGGCATAGAAAAGATAAAAAGTATTTTTATATGTTACTAGATGAGAACAATAAAAAAATTAAAAAACGCTATTATGCAGATGAGTTGGAGAAATTGGATAAATGAATTATGTGAACCTTAGCAAAGAAGTGTCTTACGCTTTAAGACATGCTCCATGGGAATATGAACTTGAATTAGATGATTTTGGATTCGTACCAGTGCAACAGCTTCTTGATTCAATTAATATCAAGACAGATTATGGCCGAGATGTAATTTTGAGTGACTTGGAACATGTTATCGAGATATCTGATAAGAAACGCCACGAAATTTGCGATGGAAAGATTCGAGCATTATATGGGCATACAACTCAAAAGAAGATTTTGAAGGAAGAAGCAATTCCTCCTTATGTTTTATATCATGGAACATCTAATAGCGCAGTTTCGGAAATTTTAAAGAACGGACTTAAGCCAATGGGCAGACAATATGTTCATTTGTCATGTGATAAAGAAACAGCAATAAGAGTTGGGAAACGTAGAGATGAAACTCCGGCCATTCTACTGATTGATACTGCAATAGCATCAGAAGTGGGATGTAAGTTTTATATCGGTAATGAAAAAGTGTGGTTGACTGACAGTGTTCCTCCATGCTGCATTACGGTTTTAGAGTGATACTTGCATATTGAAACAAGCGGCTGTGCGTCTGAACAGCCGCTTGGTATATCTTGTGCATATTTTCATTTTGGCTTATACATCCTTACAGGCTCAACTTCTCAAACTGTTAAAACTCCACATACAGGGACTATGCGTATTTCTCGTATGGAAATGCTTCCAATGAGTTTATATGAAAGCGGTGAATCAAATGGCAGTATGTCTATTGCAAAGCTTTTTGAAAATCCAAATTCATTTGAAGGGTGTGAGTCGCAATTAAGTGTTGATGAACTTATTTTTGCGATTTGCCGTGGTGGGTGGCCGCGTGCTGTAGTTAATAAAACAGAACGTTCTCAGCTGGCAGTGGCAAAAGATTTATTTGCCCAAACTTGCGAAGTTGATATTTCAAATGTAGACAATAATAAGCGAAATCCGAAGTGGTGTGAGGCGATTTTACGTTCATATGCAAGAAATATTTGTACGCTGGCCAGCACAAAAACAATAAAAAGTGATGCAGTTTTATCGACAAATATGAGTGAAACTTCATTTTACGATTACATATCTGCTCTAGAAAAGCTTTTTCTTATATGCGATATTGGCGCGTGGTGTCCAGCTATTCGTTCAAAAGCAGCAATCAGATCTTCTCGAAAGCGTAATTTTGTTGATCCTTCACTAGCAGTAGCTGCGTTGGGCATTTCTCCTGATTATTTCAATACAGATTTCAAAACGTTGGGATTTCTATTTGAATGTTTGTGTATCAGAGATTTAAAGGCATATTCGTCTCTGCTCGGAGGGAAGATTTCATATTATCATGATAGATATGGGCTTGAAGCTGATTGTGTTTTGCATTTAGAAGATGGCAGATATGCTCTTATTGAATTCAAGCTTGGTGAAAGCGAAGTTGATGATGGAGCGCAACATCTTTGCAGGGTGGAAGAACTTATAAAAAGGGCGAACGAGAAAGAGATTCAATGTCCGATAAAAATGCCAGATTTGAAAATTGTTATTACTGGAACTAAATTTGGTTATAGAAGAGATGATGGAGTATTTGTTATTCCAATAGGCTGTCTTTGCAATTAGCTTTATTTCCATAGGCAAAAAAATGAAGCGCCGTCGGGCTTTTAATTATTGACATTTGATTTTATTTGCAGTTTCATCTACTGCGAAGAACAACGACGTTCACACATAACAAGGGAGTAGTCCCTGTTGTGTGTGGACGTTTTTTTATTGCCTAAAGGAGGTTTGGGAGTGAACCAAAAATTAGCAGATAAAGGGCTGTTAGAAGGCCAAGTTCGTATTCCATCTGGTTGCGCAATTTCAGCAATTATGGATAAAAGCGGCACGCGCCACAATGGCTCAGATATCATTAAATCTATCGCGCTTATGCACGACCGCGGCAACGGGCTTGGCGGCGGTTTTGCTGCATATGGCATTTATCCAGAATATGCAGAGCTTTATGCATTTCATATCTTTTTGGACAGCCGTGAATCGCGCTTGAAAGTCCAAGATTATCTTGAAGAGATGTTTACTATTGAAGCTACAGGCAAGCTGCCAACAACAAAGGTTGCTTCTGTGAAAAATCCGCCAATCATCTGGCGCTATTTTGTATCGCCCCGCTCTGAAAAGGTTGAAGAATTCGCAGAAGGCGATGAAGAACAATTTGTTATGGATTGCGTCATGCATATAAATTCGCGCATTGGTGGCGCATTCGTTGCTTCAAGTGGCAAGAACATGGGCGCATTCAAAGGCGTTGGATATCCTGAAGAACTCGGCGAATTTTATCGCTTGCAAGATTATAAAGCTTGGCTTTGGACGGCGCATGCTCGCTTCCCAACAAATACTCCAGGTTGGTGGGGCGGCGCTCATCCATTTACATTGCTGAACTGGTCAATCGTTCACAATGGCGAGATTTCATCATATGACGCGAACCGTCGCTATATCGAGCAATTTGGATATGATTGTTCACTCCAAACAGATACTGAAGCAATTACATATTTGTTCGACTTGCTCGTGCGCCGTCATGGTCTTTCACTGAATATGGCAGCTCATATTTTGTGCGCTCCAAGCTGGGATGAAATCGACCGCATGCCAGCAGATGAACAAGCTTATGAAACAGCAATTCGTGAAGTTTATGGTCCTGCTCTTGTCAACGGCCCGTTTTCAGTAATTCTTGGCACTGGCGATGGCTTGCTTGCGTTAAATGACCGCTTGAAGCTTCGTGCTTTGATGATGGGCGAAAAGGATGACATGGTCTATTTTGCAAGTGAAGAATCTGCAATTCGCATTGTTTGCAAAGATGTTGAAAATGTCCGCGCAGTTGAAGGTGGCAAGCCTGTCATTGTGCGCTTGAATGAAGTTTGTGAAGAGGAGGGAACAAACAATGATTAATTATATCCTTCCAGAATATAAGGTTGAGCGCGACCCTATGCGCTGCATTAAATGTGGAGCTTGTGCGCGTCAATGTTCAAATCTTGTTCATTCATTTGATGAAGATTTAGACATTATGAAGGCTGCGGAAGAAAATTGCGTGAATTGCCAGCGTTGCGTTTTAATTTGCCCAACGCGTGCAATCACAATTAAGCGTAATGAACAAGCGCAGCCTGCTTCAAGCAATTTTAATGGGCAAGTATTGCGCGATATTGCTGCACAAGCTGAAAGCGGCGGCGTGCTCTTAACAAGCATGGGTACAAACAAACCTTATAAGGTTTATTGGGACAACATGCTGCTTAATGCAAGCCAAGTCACAAATCCATCAATTGACCCGCTGCGTGAACCAATGGAAACTCGCGTAATCTTGGGCTCAAAGCCTAGCAAGCTTGAAATTGATGAAAAGAACAAAAAGATTTTGACAAAGATGCTGCCAGGGCGTGAGTTGAACGTGCCAATCATGTTTGGCGCAATGTCATTTGGTTCAATCAGTTATAACGCACAGCGTGCACTTGCAATGGCTGCAAAAGAACTTGGTACATTCTTTAATACTGGTGAAGGCGGTTTGCATAAAGACTTGCGCGAATTTGCCGACAATGCAATTGTTCAAGTTGCTTCTGGTAGGTTCGGCGTTGACCGCGATTATTTAAATATAGCTTCCATGGTTGAAATTAAGATTGGCCAAGGCGCAAAGCCTGGTATTGGCGGGCACTTGCCGGGTGAAAAAATCACGGCTGAAGTTTCTGCAACTCGCATGATTCCTGAAGGAACAGATGCAATTAGTCCTGCTCCTCATCATGATATTTATTCAATTGAAGATTTGCGTCAGCTTATCTTCGCAATCAAAGAAGCTACAAATTATTCAAAGCCTGTGGCTGTAAAGGTTGCTGCTGTGCATAATGTTGCAGCAATTGCTTCTGGCATGGCTCGTGCGGGTGCAGACATCATTTGCGTTGATGGCTTCCGCGGCGGCACAGGCGCTGCTCCAACACGCATTCGTGACAGCGTTGGTATTCCAATTGAATTTGCTACAGCAGCAGTTGATCAGCGTCTTCGCGATGAAGGAATTCGCAATACAGTTTCTTTGGTTGTGTCTGGCTCTTTCCGCTGTTCAAGCGATATTGTTAAAGCTATTGCGCTTGGTGCAGATGCTGTTTATTGCGCAAGCGCTCCGTTAATTGCTCTTGGCTGCCATATGTGTCATTCATGCAACAAGGGCAAGTGCAATTGGGGCATTGCTACTCAGCGCCCCGAACTCACAAAGCGCCTTGACCCTGAAGTTGGCGCGCAGCGAGTTGTTAATCTTGTTCGCGCTTGGAATCATGAAATTCAAGAGATTTTGGGCGGCATGGGAATCAATGCAATTGAGTCTTTGCGTGGCAACCGCTTAATGTTGCGCGGTCTTGATTTGAATAAAAAGGAACTTGAGGTACTTGGCATTAAATATGCTGGGGAGGTGATGTAGATGAAGCGCGTTTATGCATTAGAAAGCAAATGTTTGAATTGCCGTCTGTGTGAAGTCGCGTGTACTACAGCGCACTCAAAAACTGGCGACACATATAAAGCTTTTATGTTTGAAGAAAATCCTCGTCCTAGTGCAATTCATGTGGAAGGCGACAACTATTTATCAATTGCTATCAACTGCCGACAGTGCAAAGACCCAGCATGTGTAGCTGGCTGCATCGCTGGTGCTTTGAGCAAGGATGAAGAAACTGGCATCATCGTTTGCGATTCCAATAAGTGTGTTGGCTGTCGCACTTGCATGGTGCAATGCCCATTCGGTGCAATTAAAGTTGAACGCGTCGCTGTGAAGTGTGATCTTTGCACAACTGGCTGGGGCAATGGTGAGCCAGCTTGTGTTAAAGCTTGCATAAATAATGCGCTTGTCTATGTAGATGTTGAAGATGAGCAAGATGCGCCATGCAAAGAGTGTGATGCTGCTGCACAGATTGGGGGCAAATAATGAAATATTTGATTCTTGGAAATTCCGCTGCAGCTGTTAGCGCTGTTGATGCAATCCGCAGTATTGACGTAAATGGCAGCATAACAATGGTCTCTCCTGAAAGCAGTAATGCATATGGCACTCCGCTGATTTCTTATGTTTTGAAGGGCGATGTGCATCAATGCAATGCAGATATTCGCAATAATGAATGGTATGAAACTAATGGCGTTACCTGCGTCTTTGGTGAAGGCAAGGCTGCTATTTCTATAGATGTAAGTGCTAAGGAAGTTGCTTTGGAAGACGGCAGCAAGTTTGAATATGATAAGTTGTTAGTTGCTTGCGGCAGCATACCTGTGCAGCCTGATGTGCAAGGTTTGCCAGATGATGCTCCAAATAGTTTTACTTTTAACACAATGCAAGACACTCGTGATATTTTGAGCTATTTAGGCAATGAGCTTGCAGAAAAGCGCGAATCTGGACAAAGAATTAATGTTGTAATTTCAGGCAGCGGCTTGATTGGTGCAAAAGCTGCAGAAGGTATTTGCGAACATGTCAGCACTACATATCTTGTAGGTCATGCAAAGCGCCCATTGCGCAAGCTTCTTGATGACGAAGCAGCTGCAATCTTGACAGATATTATGGAAGAACATGGCATTGTGAATGTGCCAGCAACAGTTGTTGAATCTGTACAAACTAATAATAGTAAGCGTGTTACATCTGTAACTTTAAGCAATGGTGAAACTTTACCTTGCGATATTTTGATAACAGCAATTGGCGTGCGCCCAAATGTTGCAATGCTCCAAAACGCTGGCGCAAAAGTTGAACGTGGAGTTGTTTGCAATGAACAGATGATGACAAGTTTGCCAGACATCTATGCAGCTGGTGATGTTGCAAATACTCACAATACCTTGCTTGGTGAAGATGTGCCACTTGCTCTTTGGCCAACAGCGCAGCAGCAGGGCAGAATCGCTGGTCTTGCAATGGCTGGCAGCAAAGATGCAAGCTTCGATGGCAGTTTTGCAAGGAATGCAGTTGGCTTCTTTCATGAAATCAATATTCTTGGCTGCGGCATTATCAACCCGCAAGAAATTAAAAATAATGATGGAATTGAATCAATAATCTATAAAGATGAAGATGCAAATTCATATTGTAAATTCAACATCCGCGCAGGAAAGCTTGTTGGCTATTTATTAATCAACAGACCTGACGCAGCTGGTGTTTATACAAATATTATCAGCAAGCAAATTCCGCTTTCTGAAATTTCACAAGATATTTTCCAGCGTGTGCCACAAGTTCTTGATCTGCCTCATAAATATAGGGAGACAGTTTTATATAAGACAAACGACGACAGAAAGGAGGAATAAATGGCAACAGAAATTGAAGTTGGAGTAATGGAATATAAGCAGCTCAACGAAGAAATTCGTGATGCAATTGCGGATGGAGAAAACGACTTTTCATTAACTGAAGTTTATGGCCAGCGATACATTGGGACTGCGCTTCAAAGTCCTGTTCACATTAAAATTGATGGCACGCCTGGTAATGACATGGCTTCTTTTATGGATGGCTGCAGCATTGAAGTTTTTGGTAATGCGCAAGACCAAACAGGTAATACTATGAACGATGGCGAAATCATTATTCATGGCAGATGCGGCGACGCTACAGGTTATGGCATGCGTGGCGGCGCGATTTTTGTGCGCGATTCTTGCGGATGGCGCAACGGCATTCATATGAAAGAATATAAAGAAAAACGCCCTGTGCTTGTTGTTGGCGGCGACGCAGGTTCATTTCTTGGTGAATATATGGCTGGCGGAGTGATTCTGCTGTTGGGTAAGCCTGGTGAATATTTAGCAACAGGCATGCATGGTGGCGTTATCTATTTGGCTAATCCAATCGCTGCTGAAGATGTGAATGAACAGCTTGTTCAAGAAGAGCTTGATGAATATGATAAAGAATTTGTTGCCAACATGCTTGAGCGCTATAACAGCTACTTTGGTACAGACAAAAGCTTGACTGAAAATTTCAGGCGTTTGCGTCCAAAGTCATCGCGTCCATATGGCGGTATGTATACCTAATATGGCTTTATAGCTTAAGGCTAAGATTGTTTTACAAATTATAATGTTGCTGCATAGAAAATTCGCCGTATACTATGCGCAAATTAAAAACAGAATTGGCATGCATGGCATGCGTGCCGGCCGTTATTAACATGAATGAATTGGACAAAGGCAGAAAGAAAGGTCCAACATGAAGTATTCAGAAAAAGAAGTTTTGCAATATGTGCAAGAAGACGATGTGAAATTTGTTCGCCTTGCTTTTTGCGATATTTTTGGCAAACAGAAAAATGTTGCAATTTTAGCAACGGAACTGCCCAGGGCTTTTGAACAAGGCATTGCTATTGATGCATCTTCAATTGCAGGCTTTGGTTCACATATCAAATCTGATCTGTTTTTGTTCCCGCATGCAGACACAATATCGGAATTGCCATGGCGTCCTGACACCGGCAAAGTTGTTCGAATGTTTTGTGAACTTCGCTTGCCAGATGGCACACCATTCGCTTTGGACACACGTCATATTTTGGAAGAAGCTGTCGCAGACGCAAAAGCAGCAGGTCTGCGATTTTCTTTTGGTTCAGAAATTGAATTTTATCTTTTCAAAAATGATGAAGATGGAATGCCAACAAAGACACCTTATGACACAGCAGGATATATGGACATTGCTCCAGAAGATAAGGGTGAAAACGTCCGCCGTGAAATCTGTTTAATGCTTGAAAGGATGGGCATTGCTCCAGAGGCATCGCATCATGAAGAAGGCCCTGGTCAAAATGAGATTGACTTTAGATATTCAAGCCCGCTTGTTGCAGCAGATAATGCTGTTACTTTTGTTTCTGCTGTAAAGGCAGTTGCAGCTCGCAATGGTTTGACAGCTGAATTTTCACCAAAACCAATGCCGCAATCTGCTGGCAATGGAATGCATATCAATGTGTCTGTTGATGGGCTTGAACCTGCAACTCCCGCTGCCAAGAAAGAAGAGCTAACAAAGCAAGCTATTGCTGGGATTATGAATAATATTTCTGCAATGACTGTATTTTTAAATCGCACAGTTGAATCTTATGAACGCTTGGGCGGATATAAAGCTCCAAAATTTATTTCTTGGTCTGAAGAAAATAGATCGCAGCTTATTCGCATTCCTGCAGATGTTGAGCCATTCAAGCGCTTTGAATTGCGCAGTGCGGATCCGCTCACAAATCCATATGTTGCTTTTGCTTTGATAATTCGCGCTGGTATGGAAGGTATTGCTAAGAAGATGGAACTTCCACAACCAGCAGATTTTGATATGTTCACAGCTTCGTCTGAAGTTTTGGCAGATTATGTTGCTTTGCCTTCAACTTTGCTAGAAGCAAAAGATGCAGCACGCAATGATGAATTTGTCAATGCAGCTTTGCCGCAAGATTTGGTTGCAGCATATTGCAATAAATAGCAAGTGACGTGCGGAAATTAGACGTGAATTTTTGGCAGAAAAATAGCACCGCTGCAAGTGTGTGCAGTGCGAAGAGTGAGGGCAGGAGGTAACTTGAGTTTTAAAGAACGCATATATAGTGTTTTGCTCGTGTCTTCTGCACCAAAAATTACTGCGGCACTGCAGGGCATGTTGCCATCTTCGCATTATGAGCCTGTGACAGTAGCTACAAGTGCATCTGCTGCTCGCAAGATGTTAATAGACAATGAATATGACATTATTGTTGTGAATAGCCCTCTTGCAGATGAATTTGGGACGCGCTTCACGCTAGAAGTGCGCGAACACAAAAGCTCGGAAGTTTTGCTTATCACATCTGCCGACCAATATGATGAAACATTTAATCGTGTTATGGAAAATGGCATTGTTGTTGTGTCGCGTCCAATGAGCGCGCCCATGTTTAAGCAATCGCTGCGCACCTTATGCACGATGTGTGAACGCATGCGCAGTATGCAAAAAAAGCAGACTTCAATAGAGGAAAAAATGGCAGAAATTCGCGTGGTAAACCATGCAAAATGGCTGCTTATTGAATATTTGAGCATGTCGGAATCTGACGCTCAACACTATATTGAAAAGCAAGCAATGAATTCGCGAATTTCAAAGAAAAAGCTTGCTGAAGAGATAATAAAAGCATACGAATAATTATTGATTTTTTTGAATAAGGATAGTGAAAGTAATGACAAAGTACGTATTTGTAACAGGCGGTGTTGTTTCAGGTTTGGGCAAAGGAATAACGGCAGCTTCCCTTGGACGTTTGCTAAAGTCACGCGGTTTGAAGGTCGCTGCTCAAAAGCTTGACCCATATATCAATATCGATCCAGGCACAATGAGTCCATATCAGCACGGTGAAGTTTATGTTACAGAAGATGGTGCAGAAACTGACCTTGACCTTGGGCATTATGAACGCTTCATCGATGAAAATTTGAATAAGTATTCCAACTTGACGACCGGCAAAGTCTATTGGAATGTTTTGAACAAGGAACGCCGCGGTGAATATCTTGGATCAACTGTTCAGGTTATTCCGCATATCACAAACGAGATTAAAGAATTTGTTTATCGTGTTGGCAAACAGACAGATGCAGATGTTGTTATCACTGAAATTGGCGGCACAATAGGCGACATCGAATCTCAGCCATTTTTGGAGGCTGTGCGCCAGGTTTCTTTGGAAGTTGGCCGCACAAACAGCTTGTTTATTCATGTCACATTAGTGCCATATTTGAGTGGTTCTGATGAGCATAAATCAAAACCGACACAGCATTCTGTTAAAGAATTGCAGGGCATGGGCATTAATCCGAATATTATTGTTTTGCGCTGCGATGAACATTTGGAAGAATCAATTTATAAGAAAATTGCCATGTTTTGTAATGTGTCGCCAGATTGCGTTATTGAAAATTTGACTTTGCCTTGTTTGTATGAAGCTCCGCTGATGTTGGAAGAAGAAAATTTCTCTGAAGTTGTTTGCCGCGAGCTTGCATTAGATGTTCCTGCTCCTGACCTTGATGAATGGACTAATCTTGTCAAGCGTATCAAGAGCTTGGATGAGCATGTCACAATTGGTTTGGTTGGCAAATATGTGCAGCTGCATGATGCATATTTGTCTGTTGCAGAATCTTTGCGTCATGCAGGTTATGGCTTGTCTGCTTGCGTGGATATTGAATGGATAGATTCAGAAACTTTAACACCTGAAAATGTTTCAGAAGTTTTGGGCAAAGTCGATGGCATTATCGTTCCTGGTGGTTTTGGCGACCGCGGAATTGAAGGTATGATTTTAGCTGCTGAATATGCTCGCACAAATAATGTTCCTTACCTTGGCATTTGCCTTGGAATGCAGATTGCTGTTATCGAATTTGCACGCCATGTTGCTGGAATTGAAAATGCTTGTTCTGGTGAGTTTGACGAAATTGGCCAAAATAAAGTGATTGATTTTATGCCTGGTCAAAGTGACACAATTGACAAGGGCGGCACTCTTCGTCTTGGCGCATATCCATGTGAAATTCAGCCTGGCACTGTTATGGAACGTTGCTATGGAGCAAATGAAATTAGCGAAAGACATCGTCATCGTTATGAATTTAATAATGATTATCGCGATGTTTTGGTCGATGCTGGTTTGACTTTGTCTGGCTTGTCACCTGATGGCAGGCTCGTTGAAACTGTGGAAATTTCAGACCATCCATTTTTTGTTGGTGTGCAATATCATCCTGAATTTAAGAGCCGCCCGAATAAACCTCATGCTTTGTTTAGCGGCTTTGTTGGAGCGTCTTTGCAACGTGTAAAAAATCAAGCTGCCAGCAAAGCAGATGTTTGTGCAGAATAAAGGCAAAAACTGAGTAGCTAAAGATTTCTTATCGAAGATATTATGAGACAATTTAAAGCACATATTGCTGTGTTTGCCGCACGTGTTGTGACTGCTTTGTTGCACTTGTTTGGGCGTGGAGGCACATCGCTTCCTGGCATGGTTGCTCTTAAAATTTGCCCAGACGTTTTGCGCAGTTTAGCTAGTGGTGTAGATGCTATTTTTGTGACTGGCACAAATGGTAAGACAACAACAACGCATATGATTGCTCAAATTCTGCAAGATGCTAACGTGCCATTTTTCACAAATGATGCCGGCGCAAATATGATTACTGGCATAACTACTGCTTTCATCAATAAGAAGAAAAAGCTTCCCAATGGCGAGCGTCAAATTGCTTTGATGGAATGCGATGAAGCATCACTTCGGAAAGTGACAGCTCACGTGCAGCCGCGAATTATTGTCGTGACTAACTTGTTTCGTGACCAACTTGACCGATATGGTGAAATTTCAACAACTTTAAATTTGATTAAAGATGGCATAGCTTTAGCGGGGGATGGCACAACTCTTTGCTTGAATGCAGATTGTTCTTATACTGCATCGCTTGGGCGCGGATGCGCTGGCAAAGTTTTATATTTTGGCTTTGCAAAGCAAGCTGCACAGTTTGGCATGGCACAAGATTGCGCTGCGGGTGATTGCTGGCAAGCTGAAGGCAGCGGCAATAAGGTCTCGCAAGCTGCAGAAGCTTTAAGTTGTTTGTTCTGTGGCACTCCCTATAAATATGAATATCATAATTTTGGACATTTGGGCTCTTTTTACTGCGAAGAATGCGGGTGGAAGCGCCCATGTGCAAGTGTAGAAGTCGAGCATATTTTAGAGCTTGCACCTGCTTATAGCCGCATTATGGTCGGCTGTGCAAATAATGAGCCTGCGCGTGAACTTAAAGTTTCTTTAGCTGCAAAGTTTAATATTTATAATGCAGTGGCTGCTTTGTGTGTTGCACAAGAGCTTGGAATTGATGATGATATAGCATTCCATGCGCTGGGGAACATGAGCAGCAGTTTTGGCAGAATGGAAAGCTTTGAGCTTAATGCCAACACTTCACTTTTAATGCTGCTTACAAAAAATCCAACAGGTGCTGACCAAGTTATTGAATATGTGCAGTCTTGCGTTCAACAATCTGAAAATAAGGCAAATCTTGTGCTTTGCTTGAATGATAAGAGTGCAGACGGAACAGACATTTCATGGATTTGGGATGTCAATTATGAGCGCCTTGCAAATTTGGATTGCAATAAAATTATTGTATGGGGCACTAGAGCGCATGACATGCGCTTGCGTCTTTTGTATGCAGGTGTTAGCCGTGAACTAATTGAACTTGTTGAAGGGGAAGATGCGCTGCTAGATGCTGTTGACTTTGGCTCTGATTTCAATAGTAATGAAAAACAGCAAGTTTATTTGCTCGCAAATTATACTTCTATGATGGAACTTCGAGAATTCTTTGCTCATTCATGCGGCAAAGCTTCTTTTTGGGACTGTGGCGGTGATGAATAATGAGTAAGCAATCATTACACATATGTCATATGTATCCAGATGTATTAAATCTTTATGGCGACAGAGGCAATGTTATCTGTTTACAAAAGCGTTTGCAGTGGCGCGGTATTGACTGCGAAATTACATCTTTGCCAGTTGGTTCACGTGCAAATTTAAATGATTTTGATTTGTTTTTCATTGGTGGCGGACAAGACTTTGAACAGCAGCTCTTGCAAGAGGATTTGCGCAGCAGCGGCAAAGATAAAGAGATTACTGCAGCTGTTATGGATGGCAAAGTATTTTTCTGTGTTTGCGGCGGATATCAAATGATGGGGCATTATTACAAGACGCACAAGGGCGAACAAATCGATTATCTTGGCGCTTGCGATTTTTATACCCTTGGTGGCAAAAAGCGCATGATTGGCAATGTGGCATTTGAATTTGGAACTGCGGCAAACAAAAAAATCCCAATTGTTGGTTTTGAAAATCATAGTGGCAAAACATATCTTGGGGCTGACGTGCAGCCTTTGGGCAAGGTGATAAGCGGCTTTGGCAATAATGGGGAAGATGGTACAGAAGGCGTGCATGATAAAAATGTTTTTGGCACATATGCTCATGGACCTGTTCTTCCAAAAAATCCGCAGCTTGCAGATTGTGTTTTGTCTTGCGCTCTTGAGCATAAATATGGCGATGTTTTTTGTGGGCTAGAGCCGCTTAATAATTCAATTGAACTTTCCGCCCGCGATGATGTTCTTAAAAACATCATGCATCTAAATTTAAATTAGCTCTTCGATATCCCTTGATTTAAATATGAATCGACGCATTTCAACTATATCGTCAATGATGACATAAAAGACCATATAGTTTTTGACACTAAACCAATAATATGGATTTTTGCGGTTGCGCGTTGTGCGATAGACGCTGGCAATTGTTGGGTTCTGCAGGTGGCTTAATATTTCTTTTTCGACTTCATCAACCAGTCGCAACGCAGCTTTTGGGTTTTTTAATTCAAAAGCTATATAGTTTGTTGCGCTGCTTAAGTCTTCCCAGAATAATGGAAGATAACGGAGTTTATACTGCTTGCGTTGCTTCACCATTGGCAAGCATCTCCCTTATTGAATTGAAAATTTCATCATGTGAATATCTTGTTGGTATAGTAGCTGCTTGCCTATCTGCAGCATCGAGTGCTTGTTCAATTGTATTATTCATATGTTTAAATTGATCGAAACTCATAACAACCATTGAGCCACGTCCATTTTTTGTAAGAAATACAGGACCTTCTAATTCAACTTCTTTTTCGACATCCGAATAGTGATTTCTAAGATCTGAAATTGGCCTAATATTCATAATATTCCTCCTTTTTTTATCAGAATTTTATCATAATCTTGATAAATTTATGTGTCAATAAAAACTTGCGGCACTTTCATTTTATTGAGCATTTTTAGTTTGAAACTAAAGAATACAATTATTGTTGCATGCGTCAACCGAAAGCTTTTGGCTAGTCGTGGCAGCGTATATGCACGCGAATACCGCTACACGCTTTTATGAGTTATTTTCAATTGCATAAATTTGAAGATGGATAGAGGAGTGATTTTTCGTGGAGCATACAGATTCGCAAAAAGTTTTGGTTTTGGATTTTGGCGCACAATATGGGCAGTTAATTGCTCGCCGCGTGCGCGATTTGCATGTCTATTCAGAAATCATCCCTTGTGATACGCCTGCAAGCGAAATTGCAGAAATGAACGCAAATGCTTTGATTTTGTCTGGCGGTCCTGCAAGTGTTTATGCGCAAGATGCTCCAACTGTTGACCCTGAAATTTTCGACTTAGGGCTCCCAGTTCTTGGTTTTTGCTATGGTCATCAAATAACTGCCGTGACTTTAGGCGGCAAAGTTGCTCATTCTGAAGTTGGTGAATATGGTAAAGCAATTTTAAAGCGCAATGGCGAGTCCCAGTTACTGGATGGCACACCAGATGAGCAGCAAGTATGGATGAGCCATCGCGATGCTGTTTCAGATGTTCCGCAAGGTTTTGTTGTTACAGCTTCAACTGATGTGTGTGAAGTTGCTGCAATGGAATGTGCAGAAAAGAAGATTTATACAACGCAATTCCATCCAGAAGTTAAACATAGTGTGTGTGGCAAGACAATGCTTGAAAATTTCTTGTTCAAAATTGCTGGTTTGGATGCAAATTGGAACATGGATACAATTATTGAAGATTCAATTGCTGCTATTCAAAAGCAAGTGGGAGAGAACCGCGTTATCTTAGGCTTGAGCGGAGGAGTTGACTCTTCAGTTGTTGCAGCGCTTTGTTCAAAAGCAATTGGCAAGCAGCTGACCTGCGTTTTTGTTAACCATGGTCTTTTGCGCAAGAATGAGCCTGAAGAAGTTGAAGAAGTTTTTACAAAGCAATTTGATGTTGATTTCATTCATGTTCATGCAGAGGAGCGCTATGCCAAGCTGCTCGATGGTGTGACCGATCCAGAGCAGAAGCGCAAGATTATCGGCACGCAATTCTGGAATGAATTTTTTGCTGTTGCACAAGATATTGCGCAGGATGGCAGACCTGTTCAATTCATGGCGCAGGGCACAATTTATCCTGATATTATTGAAAGTGGTGCGCGTAAAACTGGTGGCAAAGCAAGTACTATTAAGAGCCATCACAATTTAATTCCATTCCCAGAAGGTGTGCATTTTGATTTGATTGAACCACTTGATCATTTCTTTAAAGACGAAGTGCGCGCTTTAGGCACAGCTCTTGGTTTGCCTGATCATATTGTTCACAGGCAGCCATTCCCAGGCCCTGGTTTAGCAATTCGCATTATTGGTTCTGTCACTCCAGAAAAGCTTGAAATTTTGAAAAATGCAGATGCAATCGTGCGTGAAGAATTGGATGCATACAACGAGCGCTTGTATCAAGAAACAGGCGAGCGCAATTCTGAACATTCTTGCTGGCAATATTTTGCAGTGCTTCCTGACATTAAAAGCGTTGGCGTTATGGGCGATGAACGCACATATCAGCGTCCAATAATTTTGCGCGCTGTGGAAAGCAGCGATGCCATGACAGCGGACTGGGCAAAGCTTCCATATGATGTGCTGGGTAAGATTAGCAGCCGCATTGTCGCGGAAGTGCCTGGTGCAAACCGCGTTTGCTATGACATCACGTCTAAGCCGCCGGCAACGATCGAGTGGGAGTAATTTTTAGGGGGTTTGACCTGCGGATTTTTGTCCCGCTGAG
>CAVDAL010000040.1:0-23889 GCA_963606965.1 Acutalibacteraceae bacterium | reverse complement strand
CCATTAGAGCCTGACGTTCCTCCACCATTACCGCTGCCATTACCACTGCCGTCACCATCACCATCAAAGCCGTCGCCTGCTCCACTTGTATCAATTTCTTTTTGGCTACCAGAAACTGAAGTAGTGTCTTTGGCTGTCATCTTCCCTGTTTCATATGAAGCAGTCAGCTTGACTTTGCCTTTGCCTTTAATCAAAATTTTAGCTGTGCCAGTCTTTTTGTCATAACCAATGACTTCTGCAATGCTTTTGTCGTCAGACTTAACTTTTACATCTTTTAAAGCTTCTTTTTCGACGAGTTCATCGCCATTGCCTTCACCTTCATGGCCAACAGTCACTTTAACTGTTAAAACAGATCCAACTTCACCCTCCAGCGAATCTTTATTAAATTTAACAGTTGGAGCACCACCCAAAATGCAGCGCATCTGATAAACATATTTTGCAGACCAGTGAGCTTCCTTAGTATTCGGGCTTGTCTGGCCAAAGACAACTCTGTAAGCTGGCGCAGTTGCATTGCTCGTGTTTAAGCCGCTTGAATCTGTCCATTTTTCATCATCATTTGAATATATACGCTCAAAAGTTGAATAAAGAGCAATCATTGTTTTGACTCGCTTTTTATTGCTTTCAACCATGTCATAATAATCTTCAGGAATTTCTTTTTCCTTGAAATCATAATATTTCATGTAATAACGATAGTAATAACGCTTTGTTCCAAGCAAAGCATCCTTTGTCCACTGCTGCGTGCCAGATTCTTCACTTTCATATTTATCTGCTGTAACAAAATAAAAAGTCTGGACTGAATCTTGATCAACGCCAGCATCTTTTAAAAGCTCATCCAAATAGACACCACGAGCAAAAGATTTGCGCAAGTAATCGCCCTTGTCTTTCAAAGTATATTCAACAATAAGCCCTTTGCTAGAACCGCTTTGCATCAAAGCTTCCATGTCAGACCAAGTATAAACTTTCTTTTCGTAATAAGGTCCGCCATAATATCCAACAAAAACTTTGAAATCTGTCTTTTCAGCATTTGCATTTTGCGTATGCCAAGGCACAACACAAATAACAAGCGCAAATACAAGAATAAAAGCAACGCTTAGCAGCCAAGAAAATAATCTTTTATGTCCCATCAATTTTGTCATAATTTAAATTACTTCTTCTTAATTTTTACATTCTTCGCACTTGACCATTTGCCAAAATAAGTTTTGCCGCCAACTGTTTTATAAGCACGAATCTTAACTTTGCACTTTTTGCCCTTAAGCAACTTCGACAATGTTATTGTCTTTTTGCTAGCTCCTACCTTCTTATATTTAACCTTCTTACCAGCTTGTTTGTAATAAATCTGGTATCCACTTACACCAGAAATCTTATTCCACTTTAAAGTAAGTTTTGCCTTCTTTAAAGATTTTGCAAATTTAAGCTTTGCTTTTGCAACGCTAACTTTTCCTGCCGGCGTTGGTGTTGGTTCAGGTGCAACCTGCTCTTTTACAAATGTTGCACTAATTTGAACATTCGACGCTGGCATTGTGAATGCATATGTTCCGTCTTCTTGTTGCTCTGCAACATATTTATTATTCTTCAAATCTCTAATTTTTACAGATTCTAAAACATAACCGCTATCTGGAGTAAATGTGATATAGATAGTGTTGCCTTCACGAGCGCCAGTCCTGTTAACAGAAATGCTGCCATTTTCTGCACTTTTCACAATGACAGAAAATACTTTTTCAAAAGTAGCAGCCAGTGTCACATTATTTTCTGGCATAACAAAGCTATAAGTTAATCCATCATCTATTATCTTAAGCTCAACATTTTTTGCATCATCTGTAACGCATTCAATTGTTTGCAAAACACAGTAATCTTTTGGCTTAACAGTGACTGTTACAACTTGCCCAGCAATAGCTTCTTGTGCATCAACTGCAAGCGTGCCATTTTGTATATCTTCGCCAAGTGTCACACTATACAAAGGCGCAAATGTTGCAGAAACTAAAGCAAGAGAAGATGGCATTTCAAAGCTATAGCGCGTACCTTCCTGTTCTGTTATTAAGTCGACGCTTTTGCCATCTGCATCTGTCACATTCAAAGAAGCTAGCTTATATCCTTCATCTGCTTGAACATCCAAATAAACTTTTGTGCCTTTATCTGCAGTATTCAAACTTGATGTGACTTTGCCATTAGCGCTTTCACGAACAAAAATAGAAGATGTGCCAGGAACTTGCCATGTCAATATTGGAGTGTTTCCATATGAAACATTCAAACCATATGTGTCTTTGCAATATGCAGTGCCAAGCTTTGAAGCATAATCTTTTAATGCATCTAAAGCAACAACAGAATCTGCTTTTGCAGGAACAATCCAGTTCACACAATCATTAAAGGTAGATATATATTCACCCAAAGCTGCAATTTCATAAGCAGTAGTTTCTTCTGTAGCGGAAGTATCTGCATACAACTTGCTATTATCATTTCTATAATATGAATTCTTAATTTCAATATTTACGAGCCTTGTCTTTTCTTCCATAGAGTAAGGTTCAATACCGCCAAGGAATGAACCAAGGTTGCTTGTGCCAGAATATGATTTTGTGCAACCAGCGCAATAGCAAGAATCAATCAAAAGGTTACCGCATGCAAAATCATCTGTAGCTTTATTAGCAAGCCTTAATGCTCCAACAATTTCTGCAGTACATGAACCAAAGCTTATTGTGCCCAAATTATAAGAGTTTCGAATGTTTGCTTTTTGGTCAGCTGTTGAAAAACATGCCGCACCAAGAATGCCACCGCAGCGCACAGATGAAGTAGATTCCACTGTTCCATAATTTGCACAAGCTTCAATATTTATTAAATCTACATCTTTAGACAAGCCAACAATTCCGCCAGCATATGCATACCAAGCAGACGATGAATTGCTCATGGCAATACTCAAATTTCCATAGTTTTGACACTTTTCAATATTTGCATCTGCGCCTGTTACTAACCCAACAATTCCACCACAGCCAACAAAATATTGGCTCCCAGTATTAATCTGTTTGCTAGAAATATTTGCTTCATTTGTGCAATTGCTTATTGTGCCGCCATTCATTGTTCCAACAATCGCACCCATGCTTTGTGTCTCTTCATAATAGCGTGCAATTTCACCCGTTACAGTCAAATTTTGAATTGTTGCACCTTCGCAATATCCAAACAAACCGACACTTGAATGCTTGCTAGAACTATATAATTTAATTGAATGGCCAAGTCCGTTAAAAGTCCCCTTGAACGGGTTAGCTTGCGAACCAATAGATACAAAGAAGCGTGCCTTTTCAACACTAGCGTCTCCGTATGTATCAATATCAGATATCAAATTGATAGTTTTACCTTCAAAGCTTGTGCCACTATTAACAAGAACAGACAAGCCTGCAAGCTGTGCAGTTGTTGAAATTTCAAAGCTATTTTTATCAGCGTTATACCAGCTTGTATCTGCAATTCTATCCCATGTTATATCTTCAGTTTCATGCGTAATTGCAGCTTTAAAGTTTACTTCATTGCCACTGACAACAGCACTATCTATGCCATATTTTGAGCTTAATGATGTTGTAAATAAATATGTGAAAGAATCAAGATATTGTTGAGTTTTATCTTCAGGCTCTGCGCCAGAAAGCGGCACTGCTTTTAAGTGCAGCTGATACCCTTGATAAACCTGCACACTTGTTCCAACTTCATCTTTACTTGTATCAAAAATTGTTGCAGTTTCTTCACTATATCGCTGTATGCTTGCTTTATATTCAACAAGATTATATGTCAAAGTATAATCAAAACCGCATGCGTGCGCTTGCTCAGTTGAAGGCAAAGTCAAAGTCACAGCTTTAGAACTTATAACATTTGGAGTGACTTCAATTTTTGTTGTATTTGTTTTCAACTTAAATGTGCTTGTTGGCGTGCATGTATATGATTTTTCATTCAATTCGTCTGAATCAGCAGACTTCTTCCTATATTCTTTAATTGTCACACTACTCAAAGCATAGCCAGCGTCGCATTTAGCACTAAAGCCAATTTCTGAAGCTGCAGGGATATTTGTATAACTAACAGGGCGAACTCCGCCTGCTGTGCAAGCAAAATCAACATGCTCTTGGTTGTTAGTGACAACTTCCACAGTATCTGTATCTTTTGCCCATTCCACGCCAATATATAAATAGTGGCCATTTTCTTCAATAAAGTCGCCATCAACATAAAGCGAGCCTTGATACTTGTCTTGCGTATACAAATCTGCATCTATGGTCTTAGTTTGCGTTGCTGTATCAGCAGATGAATATGCTTTTGCATAATAATAAAAATGGTCAACCTTATATCCTGGCTTTGGAGTTGCAACAAATTGGATGTTCACATTTATATTTATTGACGAATTAGAAGATTTGCCGCTTATTACTGGATATGAATCTGTAGAAGTAGTTGTATTCCTATAAAGAGCAAGACTACCCATATTCGAATCTGAAAGTGCAGTCAGATAAGTTTTAGCCATTTGATAGCAAGCAACAAATTCTATACTTGCCAATTCAGAATCATCTGCTGTTGTTGTATATGTTGCTGTACGTGTCTTGTCCATATATGTATGTTCATAAGTAGACATCGAAGGTCCAAATGCACATGATACAGAACCAGATTGTGTTGTTGAAACTTTCCAAAAGTTCGATGGAGTATACCCATTTGGAGCACTGATAGTTATTTTTAATTCAACACCAACAGGAACCATACTACCAGATTCAACGTCAACACTTGCACCAGTATCTGGGTCTGTATATGTTGCTGCAATGTTTCCATATAAATCTTGGTTAATCCTGTTCCATCCACCGCTTCCAGGTTTTACATATTGTCGGATGCCTTGCGATGTCAAAATAACTTTGGCCTTCTTCGCTGTTGTTTTAGCACCAACATGCAAGCCACCTTCCAGCGCGCAGTCGGCCGCTGTTACTGTATAAGTATTTGTATCATCAAGCCAATCTTGCCCTTTAACAGTGAAATTATTAAATTCATAACCTGTCTTTAATGTGAAACTAAGCTCTAAAACCATTCCCTCTTCAATAGCAGAACCATTTGTCAAAGATGCTCCGCCAGACTTAATGCTTAAAGTGCCACCTGTTACATCTTCCAAATATAAAGTGCCTTGCGGGCTGCCTTCGCTCCTGCGAGTATTAACAACAAGCTTATTGCCCTTGTCAATGGCCTGAATTTTTGCTGTGAAATGATAAATATTATCTGTAACACTATCTGCTGTTAATTGTGCGCCGTTAAAATAAACACTATGAAGTTCATAGGAATTATCAACTGTGACATTAAAACCATATGAAAGATCAGCTAATGAAGAAAAATAATGATCGTCCGGCGTCACTGTTGCACCAAGAACTTTTGACGAATAGCCTTCTTCACCTTCATCGCCTTGCTTTGTGCCATTTGCAACATTTACTGGATAATATGTTGGAGTGATTTCAATCTTTGCAACATTTGGCAGTGAACCTTCAATCGTTGAGCTTGGAGCTGCTCCTTGATTTATCCACATGTTTGCATATTGAATTGCAGTGCTATTGCTTGTTACTTTTGCATTTTGGCCTTGCAACAAACGAATGCCTGAACTTCTGTCCGCTTTGCTTGCATCTGGAGCAGCACTAGCATTTTTTTCATAAACAGATTTCAGAGCTAAAACTGTTGGAACTTCCACACCTGCTTTTGCATTATATGCGCTATCTTTATTGTAATAGCGAGTTTCATTCCAATCTGCAATTCCACCATATAAATCCCAAGCAGTTATTTTTTCTTCACTTGTTGCTTCCCAGCCTTGGAATTTCAATTCTACAGATGATGAATTTGATGAAATTATCTCTGATGCTGTTGTATCAATTTTTGCACAATATGAAAGCAAATCGCTAACTTTGACAGCGCTTGTTGCCGTTGCATATGCAACTCCGCCATTATTTGGCTTCCAAACACCACTGTAATTATATGGTGTTGAATCTGAACATGCGCTATCTATTAGTCCAAGCTCAGACAATGACTTGCCATTTTCATCATAATATTGGCCAGTTTCATCATCATAATACCAAGACATAATCACATGCGAATCACCACTACGATCCGTGATGCTAATTTGCAAATCTGGTGTTTGCGACAAAGCTGCATAAGCAAAGCCTGCGCCACTTGCTAGCAACACAACAGACAAAGCAAAAACAACTGCGTGCTTCCATGTCTTAAAAAGTTTTGTTCCGATTTTACACAAACTCAATTCCATCATTTTCCTTTACTCAATACAAACTATTACTTCTTCTTTATCTTTGCCTTTTTAGCGTTTGACCACTTGCCAAAATATGTTTTGCCACCTTGCACTTTATATGCGCGAATTTTTACATTATATTTTTTGCCCTTTTTTAGCTTCACTAATATCTTTTTCTTAGAAGATGCTTTTACTTTTTTATATTTTGCTTTCTTGCCAGCTTGTTTGTAATAAATTTGATATCCGTTAATTCCAGAAATCTTTTTCCATTTCAAAGTGAGTTTTGCTTTCTTCAAAGATTTTGCAAATTTAAGTTTTACTTTTGCCACGCTAACTTTTGCTACAGGCGTTGGCGTTGGCACAGGATTGACCTGCTCTTTTGCAAAACTTGGAGTTATCTGCACACTCGATGCAGGCATCTCAAATGTATATGTTCCATCTGCCTGTTCTTGCGCTGTATATTTATTATTTTTCATGTCAACAATTTTTAAAGAATCTAAAACATAGCCAGAATTCGGAATAGCAGTTATGCGAATTATATTGCCTTCACGCGCACCATTCCTGTTAATAGCAATGCTGCCATTATCTGCACTTTTCACAATGACAGAAAATACCTTTTCAAAAGTTGCAGCTAAAGTCACATCGTCTTGCGGCATAACAAAGCTATAGGTCAAACCGTCTTCTATTGTTGTAAGTTCAATATCTTGAGCATTGCTTGAAACACATTCAATTGTATTAAGCACACAATAGTCTTTTGGCTTTACATTAACTGTCACAACTTGCCCAGCAATTGCATCCGCTACCTGTGGCTCCAATGTGCCATTTTGTATGTCTTCACCAAGCGAAATATTATAAATTTTTGCAAATGTCGCACTCAAAATTACAGTAGACTTTGGCATTACGAAGCTATAGCGCGCACCTTCTTGTTCACACTCAAGCTTGACTTCATTGCCATCATAATCCATAGCTTTAATTGAACTCATTCTATAACCTGAGCTAGGGTTAACTTCAATACTAACAGTTTCCCCTTGTTCATATGTGCTATTAGCAACACTAATCTTTCCATTTTTGCAAGCCTGACAAAATACTGAAGACGCGCCTGGATTTTGCCATGTCAAAATTGGAGTGTTGTTGCTTTCGTTATTAACACCATATGTGTCTGTTGCATATGCGCTGCCAAGGTCTGCGGACTTTGTTTTCAAAACATCTAGCGAACATTCAGCAACACTTTGAGCAGAAATATTCCATGTTTCATAATCGCTTAAACCAGAAAGACCAGCGCTAACAGGCGAATATTCTGCCGCAGCTGTAGTTGGCCCAACCCAATATGTCACTTGAATTCCGTTGCCTTTTAAGTAATAAGATTTTGTTATTTCTATAGGGATATATAAACCATCATTACCAATTGCACCGCCAACAAATTCTCCGCCTTGGTTTTCACTAGCTGATGTCAATGTTCCGCTGAAATAGCAAGATGTGATTTTGACCCCTGCTACTCCATCTATGCTTGTACGTGAATTATAACTGCGCACATTGCCAACAATTCCACCAATGCCAGTTCCACCAAAAACAGAGCCTGTGCAATAAGAATTTATGAATGAAACTTGATCAATATTTCCTTTGTCATTGATGCCGCCGCAAATGCCGCCAGAATATGAGCCGCAATATAAAACATCACCATAGTTGATGCAATTTTCAACAGTATCTTTATATGCATCATCAATCAAACCAACAATGCCACCAAAATATTGCTGCGCAACAATTGTCGAAGTTTTTGGATAGTAATAAACTTTGCCTTTATTTATGCACTTACTAATGTAAGCTTCACCGCCAACAATTGCACCAACAATACCGCCAACATTAGGCATTGTAGTTGCAATTTCAGCTTCATTTATGCAATTTGTAACACTGCCGCCATTCATACTGCCAACAATGCCGCCACAGCCTCTTGTATCATTATTTACATAATAGCGCTTCACAATTCCTTTAATTATGACATTTGAAATTGCAGCACCATTTGCATATCCAAAAAGCCCGAAGTTAGGAGTAGTAGCATTAGCTCTTGAAGTTTGTCCCGATGTACCATTTTTATCATAGAAAGTCACGCTGTGATTAAAACCATCAAATGTGCCTTCAAATGGAGCATCCACATTTCCAATTGATATATAAAGTCGTGGATAATTTTCAATATTGCCGCACATATCAATATCTGCACCAAGACAAACCTTCTTACCTTTAAAGCTATTACCAGCATTAACAAGCTTTGCAAAACCAGCAAGTTGCTGCGGCGTTGTCAGCGTGAATTCTTGTTCGTCACTGCTATACCAAGATATGTCCGCATCATTGTCCCAAGTGATATATTGAGTATCTCTTGCAATATTTAATGTTATATCTGCTTCATCACCTGTCAAAGTTATTGTTTCATTGCCATATTTATCGGCAGCTGTCTTGAACAAAACGGAATATGTATCAATAAATTCTTGCGAAGAATCTGCAGGGTTAATACCGTCAAGCAATGTCACTTTTGCACTTAAAGTGTTGCCTTCATAGACCACTAAATTTTGCGCATCTTCTGTTGAGTCTGCAGCAGAATCAAAAACAACTTGATCTGTTACATCTTCATATTCGCCTTGTGCATTCTTTGCAATGCCGCTCCTGATAAGCTTATAATCAAAACCGCCAGCATGAGCATCTGCTGCTGTAATTGCCTTAATTGTTAAAGATTTTCTTTCACGAAAAACTGGCGTAATTTCGACAGAATCAAAGCCTTGAACAAGCTGATATGTGCTGCCACATGCTCTGCCCTTTTGGTTCACATTCTTGCCAGCATATTGGTCATAACCTGACTTGACAACATAATCATTGCCACTAGCAACTTTGCATAAATATTGCGTGCCATCACTTGCAATAGCTTTTACTTCATAGCTATCTAAAATATATCCAGTGTCGCATTCTGTCTTAAATTTTAATATCGAAGAAACTGGCAGCTTTACGCCAGATTCAACAGGCGCATCCCCACAAGTAATACTAATTTTGCCATGCTGCGGCTGAGCAATATTTATTGTTTGCTGTGCTGAACTTTCCTTAAATATACAACCAATAAACCAATAATTGCCTTCATCATCAAGTTGCGCTGGGTCAATTTTTATGCTTGCTTGATAATCATCAGTTGAATAATTTACATCCAGCTTATGTTCTTCTTCTGTACCGTCCAGTTTTGAAGAATTAGCGACTTTGTAATAGAAATAGTCAACTTCATATCCAGCAGCAGGAACAGCAGAAAGCTCAACATTCGAACCTATGTCCACTGTCCTTATTCTTGTATCTGTGCCATTTTCGCCAAACTGCCTTGTCTGAAAGCCACGTGAAGCATAAATTTTCAAAGAACCTTGTTGAGATTCCCCTGTTACATTTGTGATATCAAAATTCTGCGGGTTAATGCTCATGCGCAAAAATAGTTCTGTATTGTCATAAGTTGAATCTTCAGCAGTCAACTTATATGTTGCAACACGTTCCCTATTATATTTTTCTGTCCCAGAAGCTGCGCCATCTGGCAAATTCAATGGATTGATATATTTAGCGCATAGCTTTTCTTTTTTGTAATATTTAAGCTGCAAGCCATTATTTGCAACATAAAAACCCTTTGGAGCTTTTGCATCAATATTTAACTCTGAACCAACAGGAACCAAATCGCCGTCGCTAACCTGTACAGTTTCACCAGTATTCGCATCCTTATATGTCACATAAAATTCGCAATCTGTTGTTGGTTCCGTCGATAAGCCTGCCAAATTTGCTGCCTCTTTTTCAATATGCAAGGTAACTTTTTTAGCTTCAAGCTTCAAACCAACATGCAAAGAAGTTTGTGCAGCAACATCTGCAGCTGTGACAACATAACTATCATCATTCTTCCAATCCTGCCCGTTAACTGTGTAATTTAAGAATGAATAGCCTTCATTTAATTTGCATGAAAATTCAAGAGTCATACCTTCTTCAATAGCAGAACCATTTGAAAGGCTTACTCCACCAGACTTAACACTAAAACTTGCGCCTTCAACATCATCTAAATAAAGAGTGCCTTGTTCGCCTTCATTGCGACGCGTATTCACAACAAGCTTGTTACCAGTATCAATTGCTTCAGCCTTCACAGTAAAGTGATAAATATTATCAGTCACACTATCTGCTTGAATTTGTTTACCATTAAAATAAACGCTGTGAAGGTCATATGTGTTTTCAAGTTCAACATTAAAGCTATATTGCATATCTGCTAAAGAAGAAAAATAATAATCATCTGGAATGATGGTTGCTCCAACAACTTTTGAAGCATATCCATCTTCGCCTTCTTCAGCACCTTCAACAATTTTGCCGCCTGCAACGCGCACAGGATAATATGTTGGAGTTATTTCAATTACAGAAACATTATTGCAAGTTCCTTCATTCCTGTGAGTAAGAGTTTTATCTGCCCACATCGTCATATTTCTATATTCTGTTGCAGTCGCAAGACTTGTGACAGTGCCAAGCTGCCCTTGCAACAAACGGATGCCAGTTTCTGTTGCTTGGCTAGCTGCCGGCGGCTCGGACGTATTCTTTTCAAGCGCAGACTTCAACGCCAAAATTGTTGGAACTTCAACACCAGCTTTTGCATTTGTATAGCTATCTTTGTTGTAATATCTGGTTTTGCTCCATTCGTCTATTCCGCCATAAGTATCCCATGCAGAAGTTTGTGTTCCAACAATCTCGGAGCCTTTAAAACGCAATTCAACAGAAGATGACTTTGTTTCAATAATACTTTTTGCTGTTTCATCGATAGAACAGCAATAATCTAGAAGTGCGCTGACTCTAACACCACTAACAGCTGTTGCACATGCAACAGCATTGTTGGCTTCTTTCCAAATGCCGCTGTAATAATAAGGACTATCCTGCGTGCAAGCGCTATCAATCAAGCCAAGCTCTTCTAAAGACTTGCCATTTTCATCATAATATATGCCAGATTCTTCATCATAATACCACGACATAATTGTGCGCTGCACACCGTCGCGGTCTGTTACTTTAATTTGCAATGCTGGTGTTTTTGAAAGCTCAGCATATGCAATAACGCATGCAGCTGCTACAAAAACGCAAGCAAGCACACAGATAAATATCGCTTTCAAAGAAAGCTTTTTAGTTTTCCCCTCATTCATCCCCTTGTGCTCCTTTCAAAAACAAGAGGTTTATAAAGCAAATAATTGCTCTTAAATTATTGAGTTTTCAAAAACATCGATCATTTAAAAGCAATAAATATAACCGAAGAGAAGAGCGGCTTTTTATATTCCGCTCTCCCCTTCATCAATCAAGGTTTAAATCAAAACTCGATTATTTCGTAATTTTGATAGATTTTGCATTTGACCAAGCGCCGTAATATGTCTTGCCATAAACAGTCTTGAATGCGCGAACCTTCACCTTATATTTCTTGTTCTTCTTCAAGTTCTTCAAAACTTTTGACTTAGCATTAGCTTTAGCAATAACAGTCTTTGCTTTCTTGCCATTTTGCTTGTAATAAATCTTATAGCCACTTACGTCAGCAAGTTTTGTCCACTTAACTTTAATCTTCTTCTTAGCTTTGTTCTTTGTTGACTTTGCAAGCTTTGCTTTTGCGACTGTTGGAGCCTTAACTGTTATAACAGTTTCAGCTGTTGCGTCATTATAATCTTCAGCAGCAGCTGTTGCAGTAATCTTTGCTGTACCAACGCCAACAAATGTGACCTTGCCTGTTGCATCCACTGTAGCAACATTTTCATTGTCGCTTACATATGAAACAACAGCGTCTTCAATGTTGCTCTTTACAGCAAGCTGTGAAGCTTCAGCACCAGCAACAACATCAATAGCTGTTGTTACGTTGTCCAAAACTTGGTCGCCCTTAGCGACAGAAAATGCCTTAGCAGCAGTTTCATATGCACCATACAAAACATTCTTTTCTGCACTTGCAGCAATCTTTGCAGCTACAGTGTAGTCGCCGACCAATGCTGGTTGTTCATTTGTTGAACCAGAACCATCTGCAAATGTATAAATGTAAGTTACATCGCCAGCAGATTCGCTTGCCAAAACAGGACTTGGCATTTGTTCGCCAAACTTGTAGCTATCCAATGAAACATCAGCTGTGAATGATTGGAATTTAGCATTGATTGTGACATTATCTAATGGCATTGTGAACGTGAACTTATTAGTGTATTTTTCACCATTCATAACCTGATGCAATTGATAATAATTGCCATCTTCGCCAAGAATTTCAATGTCGTCTTTTTCAACCTTCTTGCCAGAAGCAAGTTCAACAGTAAGTGTTACTTGATCACGATAGTTTGCAGTTTGCTTGTCTAAAGTAATCTTTGCATCTGCAACACTTGGGTTTGCGATTGTATAAACAACCTTTTGGAAAGATGCAGTAACTGTTACGTCGCTTGCTGGCATCTTGAATGAATTGTTTTCATCAACAGCAACAGCTGCTTTGTTTGCATCTGTGACCTTCAAAGAACCAGGTGTGAGTTCATAGCCTCGTGCTGGGTTAATGACCAAAGTTACTGTGTCGTCATATGTAGTTGTTGTCTTTGCAACGCTTACAGTACCAAGGTCAGATTTTTCAGGAAGAGTAATATTGTAATTAATCTTGCTGAATGCAACAGCAACTGTTACATCTGCAGCAGGCATTGTGAAGTTGTATGTGCTGCCTGTTGGTATGATTGTTGTGTCATTATATTTAACACTATCAATCTGGTAACCAGTATATGCATTAACAGTAAGCTTTACAGCTTCATTTGCTATTGCAGAAGTTTTATCTGCTGTTACAGTGCCACCTTGCAAATTTGTTGGCAAAGTAACGTTGTATACGCGGATGAACTTAGCACTAACTGTTGTTGCTTTTGCTGGCATTTTGAAGCTATAAACGCCAGATGTTGCTGTGATAGCTGTGCCATTTACGCTAACTTCAGAAATCTTATAATTTTGATCAGGTGTGACTGTAAGTGTGATTGTTTCATCTGCTTTTGCTTCAGTTTTGCTTGGAACAACCTTGCCACCTTTAATTGTTGAATCAACAGTGATTGCATATGATTGGTCAGCAACAGGAGCTGTATATGTTAAGCCTGGAAGATGATAGCCTTTTTCTTCATGATTCCAACCAGCACTATCATCCCAGTTTGCACCCTTCATTTGGGCAGCTGTTAAATCGGCTGTGATTTCTGTGGAATCGCTCTTGTCTTGCCAATTACCTTCTGATGAGCCGTCAGCTGTATAGAAAGCGTTTATATAATAGCAATTTTCAGCTAAATTATCGCCGCTAATAGTATCATAATAGATTGCATTCATTCCAGCGCTCTTCGCCATATCAGAACACATTTTTCCAGCGAAATAGCAGTTTTTAAAACCGCCGCCGCCAGGACCAGCAATACCGCCAAAGCTAACGCTTCTTCCAGTATCTGTTGTTGTGAGTGTGCCTTTGTAATAGCAATTAGAGAAAATACAATGTGTTCCGAGTGGGTTACCAGATGCTGACTGACCGCCACCAGTATAACCAGCAATGCCACCAGCTTGCCCATAATTTCCAAGGCTGATATTTACATTACTCCAGCATGAATCAACTAAAGAATTACCACTAACATTTCCATTACTGTCAAGCGAGCAAAAAACTACGCCAGCAATGCCGCCATAATATTCAGCCTTTGTAACACTTGTTGCATTAATTGTGCCTTCAACGCCAAGATTTTTAATTGTTGCATCTAAACAATAACCAAATAAGCCATAGCATTCGCCCCATGCTGTTGAAGGACTAATCTGTGACATTACATAATATACTGTGTGTCCGCAACCATCAAAAATGCCAGAAAATGGATTGCCTTCAAAACGCCATCCATTAGAGCCATCTCTTGAAGTTGATTTGCCAATTGGTGTCCATTCACCAACTTGTGCTGCATTGATATCGCATGTTAAATAGTAATACTTATTTGAACAAGTATCACCATTATTAACAGCAGCAGCTAGTGCAGCCAAATCATCAGCACTGCTAATTGCAACTCCAGTATAACCACTTGGAATTGCTGGGGCTTCATCTGCCCAAGAAACACTTGGGATAGCTGCTGCTGGAATAAACCAGCCAAGCATAACTATTGAGAGAAATATCGCTACCAAGCGCATCCCCCAAGATGCTTTTGTCCCCCCCTGTTGCATAACTTTTTGCATCTTTCGATACTCCTTTCATTTTGCTATGTTTTGCAATTTAAATTTGATGCAAACAAACACAGCACTTTAACAATCTTTGCATTATTACCACAGCTTAAATTTATTCCTTGCAATAAATTATTCACTGCTGTGAATATATGCAGAAGGTATTCTACTCCATACATATTTTTTATCAAGATTGTTTTTAAACGCGATGAACGAAAAAAAAAATAAAAATGTTTACACTTTTCGGCGAACGAACTTCCCGAATTTATTCTAAATTCAATGCCTGAATTCCTGTATAAAAGTGGCTGCGCAAGGCACGCGCAGCCACTCATCACAAATTGCTATTTACTAGCAGTTAATTATTTAACAGTAACTTTCTTGCCAGCAATTTTCTTTGTAAAGATCTTCTTATATTTCTTCACAAATTTCTTATTCACTGATTTAGATCCAACCTTAACTTTAACAGTCTTGACTTTAGAACTCTTCAAAGCTTTCTTTACAGTCTTCTTTATTAAGTTCTTTGTCTTTACAGTTACAATCTTTGCTTTCTTGCCAAATGCTTTAGCACCAATGCTTGTGACTTTATAAGTCTTACCATTTGAAAGCTTAACAGTTGCAGGAACAGTTACAGATTTTGCAGCAGAAGCCGTCTTTACATATTGAACAGTCAAAGCAGTTGCAGAAGTAATCTTATATGTTGCCTTTGCAGCACCGCTGCCTGCAGTTTCACTATACCCTACCTTTGACTTAGCAGCTAATTCCGCAGCCTTCTTTTCTGCAGCTTTCTTTGCAGCTTCTTCAGCAGCCTTTGCATTAGCTTCGCCTTGTTCTTTAGCTTTTGCAGCTACAGCTTGAAGTGAAGTTTGCGCATCTGCAGCAGCTACATCCAATTCAGCAAACGTTGCAGCCTTTTCAATAGTCTGTGCTGCAGCTGAATTTGCTTCAAGCAAAGATTCAAGTGCGGCTGCTTTTTCAGCAGAAGTCAAATCTTTAACAGCTTCAATTGCTGCCTTTGCAGACGCGTAAGCAGCGTCAAGATTTTCTATTGCAGTTTCACGTGGATAAATTGCTGTTGCATATCCATAAGATTTACTCTTGTCTGCGCCGGCATTAAATAAGACTTTAATCTCGTTATTTTCATCGCCATTAACACGGTTGAATGCGCCAGACTCAATCTTTACATCTGCAGCATCGCCATTATATGTAATAGCTTGCAATGTAGATTCTCTGAATGCATCAGTTTTAACAACTGTCTTGCAGCCTTCTTCAAAAACAATATCGCATGCTGTCTTTTGGAATGCGCCAGCTTCAATAGTTTCAATTCCAGCAGGAATTACAACACTGCCCAAAGCTTCAACAGCTTCATCTTGAGCTTCATCACCAAAAGCACCAGACTTGATACTTGTAATCTTGATGTCATAATTACCATTTTGCTTGCTATCAACAAGCTTTAATTCGCCGCCAGCATAATCTGAAGAAATATCAACAGCTTTGCCGCTTTCAGTTGGAGCAATAGATGCTGTGATCGTATAATTTTCTTCATCTATACTTTCAACATTCAAGTTTACATTCGCAGAAATTTCTGTTCCGTCACTTGCAATATAAAGCATTGGAACTTTCAAAGTGTCAGGAATTGTAATTTCACAATCAATTGAATTTGAGCCAGTATATCCTGAGCCTTCCACAGCTGTTGCAATAATGCGCAACTTGCCAATTGAAGTAAAGTCTTTTGTTTCTTCCCACTGCCCCTGCTTATTCATACGCTGAACAGTTACAGTATATACATCTGAAGAAATAACATTGCCAGATGGGTCTTTCAAAGCAAATGAAGTATCAAATTCATCGCCATCGTAAACTTTTGATGTTTCAAAATCGTTGTAAACAAGCGGAGAATCCTTTTCACTTGGATTTTCAGGCTCACCAGCTTTATAGAATGTTGACTGAGACAAATCTGTATCCGAAGAAGCTACAGGATAAACATCGCATGTCACATTATTTAATACAGCACTTGCACTGATATTGCCAGCAACAGCCCATCGATTTGTATTTTCAGGGAATGCTGGAATAGCTCCACCATCTTGGAATACTGTATAGCGAGTATATTTCTTATCACGTTCAACAGACTCAGATTTTGTATTCAAATCTGCATTTAACTCGCTCAATTTTGTTGTATGCAAAACGCGTGCAGAACCCAAAGCATTAGTCTTTGCAACAGCATCTGCCTTGCTTGGATAAAATGTGACATTGTCATAAATTCCAAGATAGCCGCCATCATAACTTTCAGATGTAAGCGCTTTTGCATGTCCGCTTTCAAATATATATGAAGCACCCTTAGACACTTCTTCTGCGCCGACGCCATTATAAACAGAAAGAGTGTAATCTGAACAATCACCCTTGAAATAAATCTTTTGCAATTTTGTAGCGCCAGTGAAGTTGAAGTTATTCTGTGTTGGATATCTCCAGTTGCTTACAGCATCTGCGCATGCTTTATAATCCATGCTTGCAGGAATAACAATGCCTGTAATATTAGATAAAGCAAATGCCTTCCAGTTTTCAGAATCATCTGAAGCCCATGTTGTCTTAGATGTTCGATTTGCAACAGCTGCCAACTTGAATGTGCCTTTACTAGTCTTAATCTTTTCAGGCAAGATCAAAGTGCCATCCAAATCTGTTGAAACACATGGCTCTGATTCATAATAAGGATAAATATCTTCATTCTTATAAGAACCACGAGAAACCATTACAAGGCCTTCTTCTGTGGCAGAAGCTGGCTTCAAAATTTCATAAGAACATGCAACCTGTGAAGATGGCTCAATGCCGTCTTTATATTCTGTTCCATTATCCAGATAGTCTGTTGCAGCTTTGAAAATCTCGCCTGTTTGATTTTCAACGGTATAAATTTCATATGGAAGCGAATAAGCCTCACCAGTATACCCTGAACCATCGGCAGCACTAATTTTTACGCGCAATGTTCCAGCGCTTGCAAGATCGCTTGTTGTTTGCCATTCGCCGTTAACTTTGCGCTGATATATCACATTATATGCACTAGATGCTACTTCTTTATTGTCATAAATGCTTACAACACTTAAATTCGGAATTATAGCTTCACCAGTAGCGATATAAGAATCTGAATCTGTAGAAACAATGCATGTGCGCAAGTCTGTTGCAGAAGCTACTGTCTGATAACAACTGAGTGTGCCATCCGTGATTACTTCATTCAAATTGTCAACGCCTGCAAAGCACCAATAATTGTTTGAGCCTGTAAATGCAGGAATCTTGTCCAAATTTGCAGAAACTTTCAAAGAAGAAGCAGAAAGCGAAACAGCAGAAACTTTTGTCCCATATGGAATACCAACAGTTGCAATTGGGTCACTGCCAGCATTATATGCATATTCACTTTCATAGAAGCGAACCTTTACATATGTTTTGCCATTTGCTTTAGTGCTGCTACTGCTTGGGTAAAAGTGGAATTTATCTTCGCGGTCAAGATTTGTTACGAAATCACTAACCTTTCCGCCAAAAATCAATTCATTAGTGCTAGCACTCCCATTATTTGTATTAGTCCATGAATGATCATATGAACCTGTATACATTGATGAAATGTTGCAGTCGCCATCGTAATAAATTGCGGTAAAGCCATACATAGAATAGCTATTTGTATAATCTACGCAAGAATACAAATTTTTATCAAGCTTTTTAACAGTGCTTGGAATATGGATTCCACACTTAAGGCTGCTGACCCCAACGCAGAATGAGTATGTGCCCAAACCTGTCAATGTATAAGTTCCGCCATTTAAAGCCATGCTTTCAGGCAGATATAAGTCGCCATCATATGTTGGAAGCTCTATGCCTGGAACGCCAACAACATTAAAGTCGCCAGTTGAAACACCAGAAGTCTTAACTTCGTTGCTGCTTGTTGCTAAGAATAAGCAATTTACAAGTGAGATCTCCCCTGTTGATTTGTTCACATATTTAACAGGATAGTCAAAACGAGTTGTTGTTGGGTCAACAACTTTAACAATGTTATAAGCTTTTGAATAAAGCTGATCAACCAAACCAGAGCCATATGCTGGAACAAGGTTCAAACGATATGTGCCTTCATCAACCGCAGCACTCACATCTTCCCATTTGCCTTGGTCATTTTTCTTTTGATATCTAACAACATAATTGCTTGAATCTAAAACTTCCCCACTAGCAGAAACAACAGAGCCATATTCTGGAGTGATTGTGCTGCCTGTCCATGGATATGAAATACCCTTGAATGAATTTGTGAACTTGTAATTTGCTAAAGAATTAGCAGCTGCCTGCGGATACGCATTCATACATAAATTAAGAGCAGAACTTTCCGTCTTTACAGAACCGTCAAAGCCTTCATAAATCCATGAATCGCCTTCTGCGCTTTCAGGAAGGTCAGGAATTGTATTTGAACAATATGTTCCTGAATACAAATTGCTTGCAGCAGTTTCAGGTGTTGCGCCTTTTTTCACGAAAGCATATCCAACTGTTTCACCTTCAGAATTTGCTTCGCCCGCATCCTTATAATATGTGACTTTGAAATAAATATTATTTTTCAAAGGATTTGAAGAAGAAACAGTAATTGTTCTTTCTGCTGTTTCATTTTCAAACAAGAATGCGCCAGAACTTGAATTTACATTTGTAAATATGCTTGAAAGGCTCAAAGAAGAGCTTGCAGAAGCAGTTGATGTTGTTTTGGCTGTACCCTTGAATACAGCTTCTTTAATTGTTCCAGCAGACTGCGATGTATTTGCTGCCCATGCACGTGTAAATGCATTATTGCCAATATTTTTAACAGTAGATGGAATTATTACTTGTTTCAAAGATGTTGTATCAAATGCGCCATTGCCAATTGTCACGATGCCTTCAGGAATTGTGACACCTGTCAAGCCTGTTATGCCTCTAAATGCGCCAGCACCAATAATTGTTACATCATAAATGCCATTGCCAAGTTTAATTGTTTGTGGAATATCAACACTACCTGTTGTATTAATGTCAACAGCACGATCAATTCCTTCATAAGCATTTGTCTGTTTTTCTTGAACATGAGAAACAACAACTGTGCCATGTTCGCTGCCTTCACCAACGCTTGAAACAACAAAGTTCATATTGATTTTTTGTGCAAGGCCGCTAGATGTAACATTATCAACTGGATATGTAACTTTATCCCCTGGAGCTGGGCGCGAAATCTTAAATGTAATTTTGAGCTCACCGCTATAGCCTGAACCAGCAACAGCTTTTGCAACAATTCTATATGTTCCTTCATCTATGCAAGATGCAGTTGCCTTCCAACTGCTACCATCTTTTACTTCATAAGCAATGCTATATTTTGAAGAATCAATTGCTTTGCCATCTAAAGATGTAAGAGTAAAGCTTGGTGTTTTAGCTGTAGCGTCATACCAAATGTCACTTTCAAGATTGTTAACACGTGTGGTTGATAAATCTGTTGCAGCTGCATCTGTTGCATAAAAGCTTAACTTGCCGCCGCATTTAACACAATCAGATGCTGCATATTCAGAAGTATCGCTCATTACCCAGGCGCTCTTACCTGTTGGCAAGTTTGGCAACTTAGTATCTTTATCCAATGCAGTTTTTGCTTCAAAATTGCCATTCAAAATATCAGCAGCGCATGTTCCGCTTTTTACATAAATTGGTATTGCATTTGTGCCAGCATCTGCATCTGCCTTACTTGCATAAAAATCAACCCTGTACCAATTAGTTGAACCACCTCTGAAGCTTTTTGTTAGTACCTCTTTTGTTTCATCAAAGTTTGAATCTGAATCAAAAAGCAAATCGGTTGGATAATAAGTTGTTGAATAATTCATTTTGCTTGTATATGAAGCAACACTGCCTCTGAATAAAAATGAATCTAGCTTTGATGATGTTGCAGTAGATGCATAAGCTGAATTATTGATATATGCATTAGTTTGAACTTCATTGATGGATGCAGGAATTATTGCCTGTTCAAAATTTGGCAAGAATGCAAATGCTGCTCTGCCAATATATGTAATTGTATCTGGCAATTCGCAATGGCTAAATTTGCATGTAAATGCATCTGAGCCCTTTGCACTTTTACCAAAAGCATTTGCGCCAACTTGTGTGACAGTATAATCAATTCCTGCAACTGTTACAGTTTCTGGAATTTCAATGTCGCCAGTAATGGAAGTATCAATTGCTAAATAGTCATTTGCTGTTGCAGCTGTAATCTTGCTTTCAGTTGGAGTAATGCCAACCTGTAAAGTCCCAGGAACAACAGTTCCATCTACCTTCGTTGAAGGTGAAGTCAAAACTTTAAATTTGCAATCGACTGTATCTTGCGTGCCATCTGTTGCTGTATGTTTAATTTTATATGTAATTGTTTCACCAACAGCATAACCGCGTGTGGTATATGAATTTGTTGTAAGCGAACCCGTATATGTTCCCTTGCCGCTGATGACCATTCTGTATGTTTTGCCAAAGTCACCATGTTTGCCAGTTTCTGTGACATCTGTCCAGTTGTCGCCGTTTTTGCATTCATATTTAATTGAATAATTGTCAGCAGAAAGTTCATTGCCGTTTACATCATAAACTGTAATTTCTGGTTCAATATCTGAACCTGTAACAGCATATGATTTTTCCAAGCCTGTGATATAACCTTGGCCAATATTATTTGCATCAGCCTTGACAGGATAACAAGACATACCACTCATGATATTGCTTGTTGGATTAGGGTTGCCAGCAATTACCCATTTGTCTGTTCCTTCAGGGCAAGCAGGATAATCTGTTAATGTTTTATGAGTGCCGTCATTATAATTCAAGAAATATTCACTTGTAAGTTTCTTGTTTGCAACATCGCCATATGTGTACAAAGTAGATTTTTTCAAATTGGCATTTGCAAGCGTTGCTGAATTTGTTTGACCAGCACTAAAAGAAACATATAAAGTGCCTAATGAATTTGTTCCAGCTTGTGCATCTGCTTGGCTTGGATAATATGTAACTGGGAACCAAATATAGTTTGATGGGTAATTATTCGTATACAGACCAGGATTAATTATTGCTGAAGAAGCAACATTATTATTATATTTAATTGGACCAAATTGGAACTTACTACTTGTGCTTGCAATTGTTTCATCACCTGCATCGCCCCAAAAAATATGATCAATTCTGGCGCCACCAGCTGTCTTTACAAGTGGTGAGCCACCAGCATCACGGCTTGAAGTAATTTCAGAGCAATTGCCCTTCCATTCAATAACTGGCGTTGTGCCCTTATTACTATTGTTATTGCCGCCTTGCATATATCTGCCAGCCCAGTTCTTCATAGATTCTGGAATGACTAATTTATCAAGGATACAGCCTTGGAATGAAGCTTCATTCAAAGTTGTTAAAGTGTCAGGCAATGTGATGCCCTTAATTTCATTGTGCCCAGAAAAAGCATACCTACCAATAGCTGTAACAGTTAAAGTTGCACCTTCATATTCAATGGTGCTTGGAATAGTGATTTTACCAGCAATTTTGCCATTGCAAGCATCGCCGTCGCCGCCATTACCGCCTTTACCAACTTGAAGTTGCCCAGTCTTTGAATCTGGTTCATATGTTAAAACTTGGAAATTAACATTCACAGTTGTTTCAGAACTTGATTCATCTGTTGGTTCAAATGGAATTGCATAAGTGAAAGTTGTGCCTTCGTCTATACCCCCTTCCTGGCCGTCGTCAGCGAAAGCAGAAAGTGAGTTAACTGGAATAAAAGCTATGCACATAATCAATGCGCATAAGCAGCTAACAAATTTTTTGCTTAAAACAAAAAGTCTCTTTTGCATTCTTCTCTCCTTTCAACAAAGCAATAGATTTCAGAACTACTTTTATATGCATCTATATATATTCTACATAACGTATAAAAGCAATCTAAAATATTCTACTATACATTCCATTTTTATCAAGAGTATTTATTAAAGCAACTAGTAAAAAAAATAAAAAAGTTCACCCATTTCAGCAGGCGGAATATCATAATTTCACTCCGTGTTTTATGCAGCATCACAAGCGCGTTTATTGATATTTTTCGAAATTTTTCCCGAGCTATGACCGAAGCTAGTACCAGATACCCCCTTAGAAGTCTAGAGCGACACCCTAATGCCCCCAGCTTGTATTCCCTGCGTCAAATTCTTTTAACAAGAGCTTTATAAAAAAAGCTGCAAAATATGGCATCGTGAAAATGCTATTTTCATAGCCAATATTACCTGCAGTCAACTTCAAGCCAAATGATATATCAGGATATGAATCAGATTCTATGAGCGTTCTTAACGATTTTGCTGTCCCATTTGTCGACTTAACTTCAACAGGAACAAGTGAATTTTGCGTGCGAAGAAAAAAATCTTCTTCAAGAGTCGAATTGACGCGTTTGTAATAATAAAGCTCATAGCCGCTTTTAGTTAAAGCTTCTGCAACAATGCTTTCATATAATGCACCTTTATAAATACCAAGATTTCTATTTGCACGAAAATCTTCACTTGCTTCTTCATCTAACATTGAAACAAATAATCCAGTGTCACTAAAATACAATTTAAATTTATTTTCATCATAATTTCCGCGTAAGGGAAGTTCAGGAAATGTGAGGCAACGACAAACATTCACCATGCCAGCTGATTCGAGCCACTCAATGCAACCGCGATAGTCTTTGAATCTAGCGCCGCTTGCAACCTTGCTAATCTGAAACTTCTTATTCTCTTTAGCAAGCTGTACAGGAATATGTTTAAACACATTAAGAATTCGCCCTTGATCCATACCGCTTGCATATTTACGAATATCTTCTTCATAATCAATAACAAGTTGCTTTTGTGTTTGCAAAGAACCTTCAAAAGTGCCAAGTTGTATATATGATGAAACAACATCTGGCATACCACCAAGAGCACAAAAGTCCAAAAATGCAGACATTATTGTCTTGTGCATTAACTTAGTTAACTGCTTTGCTTCAAGCAAATTTTGAAAGATATTTTCAACAAACTTTGCATCGTAGCCCTTTGCCCAAAGAAATTCTTCAAAATCCATTGACTGCATAATAATGTCTGTCTTATAACCAACACTATTGCTTTCTATCGACTTATAGCTAAGCCCAAGCATCGACCCACTGCATATAACATCAAAACGTCCATCAATCTTGAAAAATTTTAAAGAAGTGGCAATGTCTGGGAATTCCTGAAGCTCATCAAAGAAAATCAAAGTATCGCCTTCAATAAATTGTTTGCTAGGATCAATCAAACTTATTGCAGAGATTATTGAGTTGACATCATAACCTTCCTCAACAATTGCTTTGTATTTTGGTTCTTCTACAAAATTTATTTCAATCACGCTTTTGTAATTTTCAGATGCAAACTTTCTAATTGATTCAGTCTTGCCTATCTGTCTTGGCCCTCTGACTATAACAGGTTTCCGGTCTTGATTCTTTTTCCACTCAATAAGTGCAGAATCTATCTTTCTTTTAAGAT
>CAVDAL010000039.1:0-48424 GCA_963606965.1 Acutalibacteraceae bacterium | reverse complement strand
AGCGCAACGGAAAATGGTGTTTTTGACATCGCCTTGTCATTTCAATAGACTTCCGTAGCGCTCTTTATAATGCGACTGCCAATTCGTCAAATATACGCAGTACTACTAACACTATTGCTGTCAAATAAATAGACTTTCGTAGCGCTCTGCACAGTGCAGTTGTCATTCCAATGAGGGTTTCGTAACACTGCGTGCAATTTTGCTGCTGGTTCAAGAAGTTATCGCAGTAATTTTTGTGTTGTTGATATCAACTAGTCGAACCTTGCTGTATTTTTCACTACTTTCAAAGGTGATCATAACGTCTTTCGCTCTGCTGTGGAAGATTCTAAAAGTGCTGCGTACCATTGGTATTTCTTTTGTATTCAATGGCGCGGCTTCAAAATTTCTTGTTGACTTCAAAATTGCAAGAGAAAACGACATACTTCATAGTATAATGGAACTGATTTTAAAATAGCGTTCATGAATTAATGGAAGAAGCAGAAGAAGAATTGGGAAGGTGAAGGAAAATGAAAAGTCAAGCAAGAAAAATTATTGTTGCATTGATGTGTTTTGCAATTACTGTTGCATTGGTGCCAGCAGCTTCATTAGTGCAACCTGTTGAAGAAGCACAAGCTGCAAGCAAGCAAAAAGTGGAACTTGTTGTTAGACAAGCAGTAACTGGTAAAGTAAAGGTTGTTGTTGGGGATACATATTACCTTAAGGCTAAGGCGACAAAAGGCGCAAAAATTACTTATAAGACTTCTAAGAAATCTGTTGTTACAGTAAGCAATAAAGGTAGGCTTAAGGGCAAAAGCACTGGCAAAGCAACTGTAACTGTTAAAGCTAAAAAAGGCAAAAAGTCTGCAACAAAGAAAATTAAAGTTACTGTTGTTAAAAAGTCAAAATATGTGCCAATCAAATCGATCACTGTGAAAATTGGCAATAAAACTTTTAAGTCGGGCAAAACGGGCAAATTAACAATTAAGCCTGGGGAAAGCCTTAAATTTAAAGCCACAATTAATCCTAGCAATTCAACATATAAAGATCTAAATTACAACGTTGAGAATGAAGACATGGTAAAAATCACCATGTCTAAAACAACCGCTAATGCAGGCACAATTACTGGTAAAGAAATAGGCCTTAGCACTGAGTTATGGATTGATTATGGATCGGATTGCAGAGTAGCTATTGATGTAGTTGTTGAAAATGAAAAAGCAACGCATCAAACATTAAAGTTCGGCACTTATGAACAAGACAATAATATTTCTAATGGCAAAGAAGCAATCGAATGGATTGTTTTAACAAAGCAAGACAACAAAGCCCTTGTTGTTAGCAAATATGCACTAGATTGCAAGCCATATGCCAAGGTGGAAGATGGCGAAGATTGCACACCTGAAGATTCTATGTGGCAAAATAGTTATGCAAGAGAATGGCTAAATTCAACTTTCTATGACGCTGCATTTAGCGATGCCGACAAAGAGAAAATTTTAACCACGACTGTTAGCGCTGATAAAAATCCGGAGTATAGTACAGATCCAGGCAGCGCTACATCGGATAAAGTGTTCCTTTTGAGCATCAATGAAGTTAAGAAGTATCTGTCTGGAAATGAGTTTATCCATAAAATAAATAAGAGAACAAATTTTATTGAAGTTGACGATAGATGTTGCTGGCCAACAAAATATGCAATTGCGCAAGGAGTTGATATCAATACAGCAGATCCAGATTGGAATGTTACTAGTTGCTGGTGGTATTTGCGCACAATTGGTGAAGCCTATTCCACTGCGTGTGTGGGAGTAGATGGCTATCTTTGTTATGACGGTCTTGATAGTTCTGGAACAACTACTGGTATTCGACCAGCTATGTGGATTACGTTGTAATTGTGAACTTTCACGTGCTGCTGCTTATCCAACGTGTGGCAGCAGCACAATTTTTTAGCTGGCGTTGCTGTTTGATAAAGTTTTAACCCACAAACCAAGATTGCCAGCAACGCCAAAGAAAAAGGGCTGTCATAACTTTAAAGTTATGACAGCCCGTCCTTTTAGTCTTTTAGCTTTTGCAGCCAGCCGCAGTTTGCAATTAATTAAAACATGCCACTTTAGCTAGTGCAATTTCTGTGGTATAACATCAGGTCAGCGCCGGTATCCACCCCATAATCAAGATGATAACTACAAGCACCGGCACACCATAGTGCATCCATCCATAAAGCCACTTTGGATATTTCAAGCCTTCACCGGCATTTGCTTCTTCAAGGAAGTTCTTCCAACCCCAGCCGCGTTTGCTTGTGCAGAACAATACAAACACCAACGACCCAATCGGCAGCAAGTTGTTAGAAACAATAAAGTCTTCAAGAGCCTGGATGTTGCCAGCTTCGCCGCCATCAACACCTGGGATAAGAACATCGCTCCAAACATTGAAGCCAAGTGCGCATGGAAGCGAAAGAACAAAAATTGCAACAATCGTGATAAATGAAGATTTTTTGCGGCTCCACCCCCACTGATCCATGCCAAAGCTGATGATGTTTTCAAAAACTGCGATAACAGTTGAAACAGCAGCAAATGTCATGAATAGGAAGAATAATGAGCCCCACAAGCGACCCAAGAACATCTGGTTAAAGACATTTGGCAAAGAAATGAAAATCAAGCTTGGACCTGACCCCGGCTCAACGCCAAAGGAAAAGCAAGCAGGAAAGATAATCAAGCCTGCCATGACTGCAATGAATGTGTCAAGAACACCAATAATTGCAGCTTCACCAGCAAGAGATTTCTTCTTGTTGATGTAGCTGCCAAAAATTGCCATTGAACCAATGCCTATGGACAGCGTGAAGAATGACTGCCCCATTGCAGCATAAACAGCAGTACCAAAGCCGCTTATTCCGCCGGCAAAAAGTTTGCTAAAGTCAGGCTTTAAATAAAACGCAAGGCCTTCACTAGCACCATCTAAAGTGACAGCGCGAATGACCAGCACAATAATGAGTGCAAACAAGCCAATCATCATAACTTTTGTAATGCGTTCTACGCCTTTTTGAATGCCAAGGCTGCAAATAAGGCCGCACGCAACAACAATAATTGCTAGCCAAAAAATTAGCTCGCCCGGATTTGCAAGCAAAGCACTAAATGTATCGCTGATTGCCTCTGGTGTTGCACCATCAAAAGTGCCGGTAGCTGTTTTGAAGACATAAGACAGCATCCAGCCAGCAACAACTGTATAAAACATCATCAGCAAAAGATTGCCAGCAAGTGCAACCCATTTAAAGACGTGCCACTTTTGCCCTGGTTTTTCCAATGTGTTAAACGAGCGGGCAATGCCCTTTTGGCTAGCGCGACCCGTAGCAAATTCCATCGCCATGATTGGCAAGCCAAAGATAACTAAAAAGATGAGATAAATAATGACGAAAGCAGCGCCGCCATATTCACCTGTGATGTATGGAAATCTCCATACGTTGCCCAAGCCAATGGCGCACCCTGCAGAAATAAGGATGAAGCCAAGGCGAGAGCCAAATTGTTCACGTCCCAAGAAAGTCCTCCCTTTGGTACACTTTGACGCAAAAAGCGGCAAAGCAAATTTTTATTAAGCCGGAATTTTACTACAATACGCTCGCGATTAAGACAATGAAATGCAGGCTTTACTGTAGTAAACTCTTATGACACAGGCAGAAAGGTGAAATATGGGCTTTTTAGATACATACTTTAATCACTTTGGTTTAACAGCTGGAGTTCTTATCATAGTTGGCATTGGCATACTTATCTTCTTGATTGTTGCAATAATTGCGGAACGCAGGACAAAAGTTTTGTTCCCGAATCGTCCAAAGAAGACAGACGACGATGACAGGTTTAGCTTTGATTTTTTGAATTTTGATGACGAAGATGAAAATGAGTCAAGCGATTCATCAAAATAAATTGAATAGCATTGCACGCCGCGCCATAACAATTTTATGCATTGTTGCTGTTGTGGCCAGCCTTTTGTTTGCAAGCGCTTGCACAAGCGTTGACAAGAAAAAAATTCAGGGCACTTGGAAGATGGCTAAGTCGGATTATGAGATTACGGTCGTCTTCACAGAAAACCAATTCAAAAGCACTGCTGGCACGATGGATTATGAACTTGAATCTGGCAGCAGCATGAAGTTGACAACGCAAGATGGCAAAGAAGGCAGCGCCACGTATGCTTTTAATGATGATTATTCAACTTTGACTATCACGCAAACAGACGACGATGGCAAGGATGAAACAACCGAATTCCAAAAAGTTTCTGACGATACGGCAGCAGAACCCACAGCTGCGAAGAAATAGCGTAAAATAGTCACTCACACATTAGTGCGTCGCATGGACTTGGGCGGCACCATGTTCTGAACCTGGTCAGGTCCGGGAGGAAGCAGCCATAAGGAGCCTCTGATGAGCGCTCAAGTCTATACGGCGCACTTTGTTGATTTTGCTACTTGACGGCGCGCATGCAGGCAAAGCCTAGCATGCAAATCCTGGAGATATATGGCCTTTGTTCAATTCATACTCGACCTATTGCGTGACCCTCGCACATTTATTGCTGAATGGATAACAACACTTGGTCCAATTTGGGTATATGTCCCGCTATTCATTATTATCTTCATTGAAACAGGCTTGGTGGTGACACCATTTTTGCCTGGCGATTCTTTGCTATTTTGCGCAGGAATTTTTGCAGCCGACGGCGGCGGGCTTAACTTATGGGTCATTTTAATTTTGATGAGCGTGGCTGCAATTTTGGGCAATACTTCAAATTATTGGATTGGCAGGAAGGTTGGCCAAGCAATAATTAATAGCGGCAAAGTTAAAGCTCTTACTCCAGAGCGTATTGATAAGACACAAGCAATGCTTGATAAGTACGGTTCGCTTGCGGTTTTTTTGACAAGATTTTTCCCAATCATCCGCACATTCGCACCTTTTTTGGCAGGCGTTGGCAACATGAGTTTTAAGCGCTTCACATTTTTTAACATACTTGGCGGCATTTGCTGGGTGTGCTTGTTTACGTTGCTGGGCTACTTTTTTGGCGGCATTCCGTTTGTGGAAAAACATTTTGAACTTGTGATTATTGGAATTATTGTGATATCACTTGTCCCGACTTTTGCGGGTATTATAAAAGCAAAAATTTCGAGCAGTAAAAAGAAGAAGGCGTAAAAGCATATGGCAATTTCACTATACAGAAAATATCGACCAAATGTATTTTCAGATGTTGTTGGGCAAGAACATGTTGAAAAGACGCTGGTCAATGCTGTGCGCGAAGACAATGTGGCTCATGCATATCTATTTTGTGGTCCGCGTGGCACAGGCAAAACAACAACTGCGCGTCTGTTGGCAAAAGCTCTTTTGTGCGAATCTGGTCCAACGCCGCAGCCTTGTGGAACGTGCGCCGCTTGTCAAGAAATTGCAGATGGTCTTCACCCAGATGTCTATGAACTGGATGCTGCAAGCCATACCGGTGTTGACAATGTGCGAGATGAAATTATTAGTCGCGTGCAGTTTGCGCCAACGCATGGCAAATATAAGGTTTATATCATCGATGAAGTTCACATGCTTTCAACGCAGGCATTCAATGCGCTGCTCAAGACTTTAGAAGAGCCTCCGGCACATGTTGTTTTTATCATGTGCACAACAGAGCCGCACAAAGTTTTGGACACAATTCAGTCAAGGTGTCAGCGCTTTGACTTCCGCCGCTTTAGTGTGGAAGAAATTGTGACTTATCTTCGCAGAATTTGCGATGCGGAAGGATTTAAGGCTGATACAGAAGCTCTTTCAATAATTGCTGCAAAGTCGAATGGCGGAATGCGCGATGCAACAACAGCTTTAGAGCAAGTTGCGATTTCTGCAGATGGAAACATTAGTGTTGAAGCTGTGCAACAACAGCTTGGGCAAGGCTTGTCGCAGCTTTTTGATTTTGTTGATGCTATCGCGCAGCAACGGACGGCAGACTGCTTTGTGCAAATCCAAAATATGGTCAGTGATGGCAGGGATTTGGGGCAGTTTTCCAGAGACTTAAGCAAGCACATTCGCAATGTTTATGTTGCTTCAATTATGGGAAATGAAGACGGAGTTATTACTTGTCCAAAGCAAGAGCTGAATAGATATAAGGAACAGGCTGCGCAATTTGGAGGCGCGGAACGCTTGTCGCATGCATTGACTGTTTGCGGAGATTTGACGAATGAATTGCGTTATTCGTCTGACGCGCGCCTTAGTGTTGAAATTGCATGTACAAGGTTGTGCAGGCCAGAATCAGATATTAGCTTGCAGGGCTTGGCGGCGCGCGTCGAACAATTAGAAAACGGCGCTTTTGTTGCTGGTGGCACAGCTGCAAGGCAGGTAGCTGCGCCTGCGCGCGGGCAAGGAGTTGCTGGTAGCAGCAATGTTAGTGTGCCAGCGCAAAGTGCTGCAGCAAGTGGAAGTGCGCAAGGCGGCAGTGCTGGCGGCGGTGCAGGTGCGGCGGCACAACAGAGTAGTGTTGAAGGAGCAAGCGCGGCAGGCGCAGTTGGAGCAAATAAGGCTTCAGCGCAACAAGGCGCCGCGCCACAAAATCAAAGCGCTGCAACAAATGCAGCATCTGCAACAGATGCTACAACAATGAGCCCCGCGCGTTTACGTGCAGCAGTGCTCACAGAAATTAAGCGTGACCATGTGCCAACAAGCGCGCTACTTGATGGCGTTAACTTCATGCCGCGCGGGGCTGGTGCGTACGCGCTGATATTCCCTAAAGGCAATGAATTCATGTTTAATACAGCCCAGGCGCCTGACTCTGTCAAACACATATCGCAAGCTTTTGAAAATGTTCTTGGTGCAAGAGTTGAACTTTTGTTTGAAATGGAAGGCGCCGGTGAAGCCAAAGTGGCAAAGTCGCAGCAAACAGCGCGTACCAAAAACGAAGCAAGCGCAAAAGCTGCAAGCAAAAATAGCGCATCTTCATCGCCAGCAGAAGGCGAAGCCTTCCAGATGCCTGCAACAAATAAAGCAGTGGCGAACGCGGAAAGCGCCGCAACCGCAATTCCGCAAGATGCAGGTGCAGCTCAAAAATCCAGCGAAGATACAGCCGCTGAACTTGCAGATATGTTTTCTGCATTTGGCGATGGAATAAGTTTTGAAGAAGTCTAGGAATAATTGAACAAGAAATAGGAGACATTATGGCAATGAATCAGCAACAGATGATGAAGCAAGTGCGCAAGATGCAAGCGAAGATGGAAGAAATCCAAAATCAAGTTGCGCAAGAAACTGTCACAGCAACAGCGGGCGGTGGAATGGTTAGCGCAGAAGTTTATGGCGACTTGCGCGTTAAAGCTGTGACAATTGACCCAGAAGCAGTGGACCCAGAAGATGTTGAAATGTTGCAAGATATGATTGTTGCAGCTGTTAACCAGGGCATTGAAGATGCACAGGCTATGGCAGCAGATAGAATGGGTGCTGTGACTGGCGGTTTGAACATTCCGGGGCTTTTTTAATTGAAACAGGTTGCCGCAATACAACATGCGCTTGAAGAACTTGAGCGTCTGCCAGGTGTTGGGCCAAAAAGTGCCCAGCGCATTCTGCATTGGCTTTTAAGCACAGATGCGCAGGATGTGCAATGCTTGACAGATGCTCTTCTTGAAGTTAAAGAGCTCATTCATTTTTGCCCGCGTTGTCACAATTATGCGCAGGGTGAATTTTGTGAAGTTTGCGCAGACGTACAGCGCGACAATAGCAAAATCTGCGTTGTTTCAGAGCCAAAAGATGTTGAGGCTATCGAAAAAACGGGTTCTTATAATGGCTTGTATCACGTTTTGGGTGGCGTAATTGACCCAATGAATGGTATCATGCCGGATGATTTAAACATCGCCACCTTAATGGCGCGCGTTGGGCAAGAGCCAATTTCTGAAATTGTGCTTGCAACAAACCCCAATGTTGAAGGCGAAACAACAGCAAGTTATCTTGCTCGCATGATTAAACCGCTTGATATAACTGTCACAAGATTAGCAAGTGGTCTGCCAGTTGGTGGTGAACTAGAGTTTGCCGATGAAGTCACTTTAGGGCGTGCGATAGAAAGTCGCCGCGAACTTTAAGCGATTGTTCGCATTTTGTTTGTGCTTTTCGAACAAACACTTTGTACATTCGCAATTCAAATACAACAAGCAATGGCGCTTGTGACTGTATAATATTTGTCCATTATTCAATAATGCAAGAAGTCGAATAGTGTAAAAGCGTACCAGCACAAAATGGACAAAAGGCAAAAAGAAGCAATTTTCTAACAGCAATGAAAGGAGCCATATGAAACGTACAGCAAAAATAGACCCACAGAATTTTGGCGCCAGTAAAGCTATTGCTCCAGAGCTTTTTACAAAGTACAACGTTAAACGTGGTTTGCGTAATGCAGATGGCACAGGTGTTGTTGCAGGCATCACGCAGATCACAGATGTTCATGGCTATTCTGTGCAGGATGGCATTTTCACTCCGGAAGAAGGTAAGCTCATTCTTCGCGGCTATGACATTAAGGACTTGGTTGAAAATGTTGTAGCAGACAATCGTTTCGGTTATGAAGAATTGGTCTTTTTGCTTTGGTCAAGCAAACTGCCAGCAAAAGAAGATTTAAAGACATTCCAAAAGCGCATTGATCACTGGCGCGATTTGCCAAATGGTTTTGTTTCTGGCCTGATTATGAATTCGCCATCGCGCAACACTATGAATATGTTGGCGCGTTCAATCTTGCTTTTATATGCAAATGACCCGAATGCAGATGACTCTTCAATGGTGCACGAAGTTGATGTTGCGCTTTCATTGATTAGTCGCTTGCCGCGTTTGGCAGCATTGGGTTATGTTGCTGGTGCTCATACTCGCGACAAAGCAATGTATATCAATCCTCCAAAAGAAGGCTTGTCTACGGCAGAAACTATTTTATTCATGCTTCGCCAGGACATGTCATGGCGCGATGAAGAAGCAAAAATGCTCGATATTATGCTTATGCTTCATGCTGAACATGGCGGCGGCAACAATTCCACTTTTACAACTCGCGTGTTAACTTCAAGTGGCACAGATCCATATTCTGCATATGCTGGCGGTGTTAGCAGTTTGAAAGGCTCGCGTCACGGCGGTGCAAATATCAAGGCTGAACAGATGCAAGAAGACTTGAAAGCTCATGTGAAAGACTGGAGCGATGAAGGCCAAGTTGCAGATTATTTGCGCGCTGTTTTGCGTCGTGAAGCAAACGATGGTAGCGGTCTTATCTATGGCATGGGTCATGCTGTTTACACATTAAGTGACCCTCGCGCTGTTATTTGTAAGCAATATGCGAAGAAGCTTGTTCAAGGCACAGAATATGAAGCCGACTTTAATTTGATTGAAATGATAGAAAATCTTGCTCCGCAGCTTTTCAAAGAAGTCAAGGGCAGTAACAAAGCAATTTGTGCGAATATTGATATGTATTCAGGATTGGTTTACAGGGCTATGGGCATTCCGCAAGGTCTTTATACTCCGCTTTTTGCTGTTGCTCGTATGGCTGGTTGGGCAGCACATCGCTTTGAAGAAATTGAAACTGGCAAGCGCATCATGCGCCCTGCTTATAAGTCATTGATGAATACTCATGATTATTTGCCGCTGAACAAGCGCAATAGAATAATTCCAAAAGCTATGAAAAAGCGTGTTGAATATGACGCTGATTTTCCGAATGATTAAAGGAGAGAAAAGTAAATGGGAAAAACAATTGCGGAAAAGATATTTAGTGCACATTCTGGTGAAGATGCGCATGCAGGAGATATTGTTATTGCAGACATCGACTTTGCAATGAGTCAAGATGGTACGTCTGCATTAGCAATTGATGCTTTGGCAAATATGGGCGCAGAAAAAGTTTTTAATCCTGAAAAAGTTGCAATGGTTATGGATCATAGTTGCCCAAGCCCGCTGGAAGGCGTTAGTGCAATTCATGACAAAATGCGAAAATTTGGCAAGAAGTCTGGCGTGCATATTTATGACTGGGGCTGCGGTGTTTGCCACCAGCTTGTTCCAGAATCTGGCAAGATTGTTTGCGGCGACCTTGTTGTTGGTTGCGACAGTCACACTTGCACTTATGGCGCGCTGAATGTTTTTAGCACTGGTGTTGGTTCAACTGATGGTGCTGCAGCAATGGCTAGCGGCAAGCTTTGGTTCAAAGTTCCAGAAACTGTGAAGGTTAATTACAATGGCACTTTGCCAAAAGGTGTTTATTCCAAAGATTTGATTTTGTATCTTGCTGGCATGATTGGTGCTGATGGCGCAACATATAAAGCTTTGGAATTCCATGGCAATGTTATTGATGAACTTAGCGTGGATGCAAGAATGACAATTTCAAATATGGCAATTGAAGTTGGCGCAAAAGCTGGCCTTATGCAGGCTGATGAAAAGACTTTAGCTTTCTTTGAAGGCGCAGAGCGCGAAGCTGCACCAGTTGCTCCAGATGCTGACGCACAATATTGCCAGACAATAGACATCGATGTTGCAGATATTACTCCACAGATTGCAAAGCCGCATTCTGTTGATAATGTTAGCCCAATTGCTGAAGTTGAAGGCACACCAATTGCGCAGGGCTTTATTGGCACTTGCACAAATGGCCGCGTGGAAGATTTAGCAATTGCTGCAAGCATTTTGGACGGCAAGCACATTCATAAAGATTGCCGCCTTGTTGTTGCTCCTGCTAGCAAAGATATTTATCTTGAAGCAATGGACAAAGGTTACATCCAAACTTTGGTCAAGGCTGGAGCTTGTGTTGTTACGCCTGGTTGTGGCCCTTGCGTTGGCACGCATAATGGTGTCCCTGCAAATGGTGAAAATGTAATTTCAACAGCAAATCGCAACTTCAAAGGGCGCATGGGTAACAGCAACGCATTCATCTATTTGGGCAGTCCAGCAACTGTGGCAGCGTCTGTTCTTGAAGCACAGATTACAGACCCACGCAAATATTTATAAGGAGGCAAGACGGTGAGTTTAGAAGCAAAAGCATTTAAGTTTGGCGACGCAATTAACACTGACTATATCATTAGCGGTAAATATAAATTCAAATCTAATGACATGGATGAAATGGCACATCATGCCATGGAAGAACTTGATCCAAATTATTATGATCGCGTTCATGAAAATGGTGGCTTCCTTGTTGCTGGCAGCAACTTTGGCATGGGTTCAAGCCGCGAACAGGCTCCGCTTGTTTTGATTCATTCAAATACAAAAGCTGTTATTGCAAAAAGTTTTGCGCGCATTTTTTATCGCAATGCAATTAATACTGGCTTGCCTGTTGTTGAATGCGACACAGATTTGATTGATGAAGGCGATGATCTTTCATTAGATATTGAAGCTGGTGTTTTGAAAGACTTAACAAAAGATATTGAAATTCCATTTGCTCCTTTGCCTCCTGTAATGGCAAAGCTTTTAGCAGATGGCGGCTTGGCAGCGCATTTTCGCGCTAATGGAGGTTTTGCTTTGTAATGGCTGACGGTGTTGAAGAATATGAAGAGCTTGGCAAAAAAATTGCCAGCAACAAAAAAGCTTTGGCAAACTGCCTTTCCGATTTAAGTGAAGGCAGCAGGCGCGAACGTCAAAAAGCAGCAAGTGCAATTCATATTGCTGCAACAATTTCTCCTGAAAAACTTGTGGAAAGCGCAGGCGAAATTGCAGACGCTCTTAACAGGCCAGAAGCCCAGACGCGTTGGGAATGCATGCGCGCTTTGACCTTGCTTGTTCCTGTTGGATACAAGCCAAAAAAGGCTGCTTTTGAAGCTGTTTGCGACGCGCTTTATGATGAAAATAGCGGCATCGTCCGTGAAGCCGCATTCACATTTTTGTGCACATATGGCACAAGCGGCAAAGCTGCTTCTGAAAAAGTATGGCCATATATTGATGAAGCAATTCAGTGCTATCACGGCAATGACGAATTTAATGACATGCTTACTTCTTTGGTGAAGTTTGCACAGGAAAATAAGTCAAAAAGCGTTTTGGCTGGCCTTGCAGACCGCATGGCTTTTGATGCAGAAAATGCCAAGGGCACATTAAAGATGCGCTCTGTTCAGATAATAGAAATTTGTAAAGGCAAAAAATAAAGAGGGATTTTTATGAGCAAACATGTAATTACACTCATTCCAGGTGATGGGATTGGACCTGAAATCACATCTGCCATGTGCAAAGTTATTGAAGCATGCGGTGTTGACATTGAATGGCGTGTGCAAAATGGCGGCGCAAGCGTTATGGAAAAAGAAGGCACTCCGCTGCCGCAAGCATTGCTTGATTCAATTGCAGAAACAAAAATTGCAATCAAAGGCCCGCTAACAACACCTGTAGGCGCTGGCTTTAGAAGCATTAATGTTGCTCTTCGCAAGCATTTTGATTTATATATCAACTTGCGTCCAGCTCTTTCAATTCCTGGCACTGGTGCAAGATATGACGATGTTGACATTGTTATCTTCCGCGAAAATACTGAAGATTTATATGCTGGCATTGAAGTTGATGAAGGCACAGAACAATCGAAAGAAATCATTGAATGGATTCGCAAGAATGAACTTGGTGCAATTCGTGATGATGCCGCAATTAGCATAAAACCAATTAGCATTACAGCGTCTGAACGCATTATTCGCGCTGCTTTTGAATATGCTATGGCAAATGGCCGCAAGAAGGTTACCGCAGTTCATAAAGCAAATATTATGAAATATACCGACGGATTGTGGCTGCATACAGCTGAACGCATTGCTGCTGAATATGAAGGCAAAGTTGAATTTGATAACAAGATTGTTGATGCAACTTGTATGGGTTTGGTTATCAATCCAGCAAACTTTGATGTTATGGTTTTGCCAAACCTTTATGGTGATATTGTTAGCGACTTGTGCGCTGGTCTTGTTGGCGGCTTGGGCATTGCTCCTGGCGCAAATATTGGCAAAGAAATTGCAATCTTTGAACCTGTTCATGGTTCTGCACCAATTCATGCTGGCAAAAATGAAGCAAATCCAACAGCACAAATTCTTTCTGGCTGCATGATGCTTGACCACATTGGTGAACAAGAAGCCGCAACAAAAATTCGCAAGGCTTTAAATGCTGTTTATGCAGCGGGCGAAAATGTAACATACGATATTAAGCGCATTTTGACCGGCAGCACAGACGGATGTGTGGGTACTGCGGAATTTGCACAAGCTATTATCGAGCAGTTGTAATATAGTGTGCCTGTAATATAAGGCAACACTCAAAAAAAGGAATTTATGGAAGCAAAGCTAACGGGCCTGACTTCACAGGAAGTTTCTGAAAGAATTCAAGTCGGCAAGGTTAACGCAGATGCAGATGTTCGCACGCGAAGCATTCCGCGCATTATTTTAGACAACATTTGCACTCTTTTTAATGCTGTTAACCTTGTTTTAGCTCTTGCCATTTTATGGACAGGTTCATATCGCAATTTGCTATTTTTTGGCGTTGTAATTTTCAATGTTGCGATTGGCATTGTTCAAGAGATTAAATCGAAACTCACAATTGACAAGCTGAGCGTTTTGACATCAACAAAAGCGCGTGTTCTTCGCGATGGTGAAGAAGCAACAATTTCATTAAATGATATAGTTTTGGACGACCTTGTAATTTTGCGCCGTGGTAATCAAGTTCCATCTGATTGCATAATTGTTAAAGGTTCATGTTCTGCGAATGAAAGTTTATTAACTGGGGAAAGCGACCTTGTTTCTAAAAAGGAAGGCGACGAGCTTTATTCTGGCAGCTTTATTTCTTCTGGTTCATGCACTGCAAAAGTTTGTGCTGTTGGTGCAGATAATTATGCTACCAGCATAAATAATGAAGCAAAAGAGTTCAAAAAAGTTCGCAGCGACATGATGGAAGCTTTGGGCAAGATCATCAAATTTTCCACAATCCTCATTATCCCAATGGGTGTTCTGCTTTTCTGTAAAGAATTTTTCTTAACGGGTGGCACTGCTACAGACAGCATTTTGCACAGTTCTGCCGCTTTGGTTGGAATGATTCCACAGGGCTTTATTTTGTTAACTTCTGGCGTTTTGGCAATTAGTGTTGTCAGGTTGGCAAAGCATAAAGTCTTGGTTCAAGAGCTTTATTGTGTTGAAACTTTGGCAAGGGTCGATGTTGTTTGCTTGGATAAAACTGGCACAATCACTACAGGAGAAATGGATGTAGACGAGCTTTTGCCTTTGGGCAGCACAAGCAAAGATGACGCCATGCGAGCATTGATTGCGCTTAATAAAATTGCAGAAGTTGAAGGCACAAATGAAACAACAAAAGCTATCGAACAATATGTTGCTGCTTTAGATGATGAACTGCGCGAAGACGCTGTGCTTGTTGGTCAAGCGCGAATTATTCCATTTTCTTCAGAAAAGAAATATTCCGGAATTTGCTTTGCGCCTGATGATGACAGATATGTAATGGGCGCTGCTGAGTTTGTTTTTAAAGGCTGCGAAGATTTGCCGCATATTCAGCAAATTATTAAAGATCAAGCAGGAGCAAGGCGCGTCCTTGTTTTGGCTAGAGTGCAAGATTTTGGCGAAGATGGTTCAATTTGCGGGCAGCCAGAAGCTTTGGCTTTGCTTTTTATTAAGGACCGCATTCGTCCAACAGCAAAACAGACTTTGAAATATTTTAAAGAACAAGGCGTGCGCATTAATATAATTAGCGGCGACGCTGTTGAAACTGTTAAAAATATTGCAGCTTGCGTTGAAGTCCCAGACGCAGACAAATGCGTTGACATGACAACAATCACGAGTGATGAAGAGCTTGCGCGCGTTGCAAAAGAGTGCAGGATTTTTGCTAGAGTTTCCCCAGAACAGAAAAAGAAGCTGGTCAAAGCTTTGCAAGAGCAAGGGCATACTGTTGCAATGACAGGTGATGGCGTTAATGATGTTTTGGCTTTACATAGTGCGGATTGTTCTGTTGCAATGGGCTCAGGTTCAGATGCTGCCAGAAATATTGCGCAATTAATTTTGATGGATGACGACTTTGCATCTATGCCAAGGGTTGTTGCAGAAGGCAGACGTTCCATTAACAATTTGCAACGTAGTGGTGCGCTTTTCTTGGTTAAGACTTTGTTTAGTGCATTCTTGGCTTTGGTATTTTTGTTCATCATGGCATTTGATTATCCATTTGTCACAATTCAGCTTACGCTTGTTGGCAGCTTCACAATAGGGCTGCCGTCATTTGTGCTGGCGCTTGAGCCAAACACAGATATTGTGCGTGGCGACTTTTTGCGTAATATAGTTTCGCGCGCCATTCCTGGAGCAAGCGCGATTTGTCTTGCCGTGCTGGTTGCATGTGTTTGCAGCTATATTCTTGGGCTTTCGCAAGAGCAATTTTCAACGCTTTGTGTCATCTTGTCTTGCGTAGCAGGCATCAATTTTGTCTTCCGATTAAGCATTCCATTCACGCTTGTTCGCATCGCTTTGTTTGTTGTGATTGTTCTTGGCATATTTCTTGGGATTTTTGTCTTCCCAAGCGTCTTTATGCTCACTAAGTTTTCCTTTGAAATGGTCTGCGTGACAGTGGCTCTTGCTGTAGTAATTTGCATATTTTTCAACTTGCTATTTAATGCTATTGTCAAGCATGAAGAAGAGCGTTTGGCCAAACTTTAAACCCCTTTACTTGAAGTAGAACGCTTTCGGGGATTCTGCAAGTATCTTAATCCTTCTTATAGCGCTATAATTCGCTCACTATGTTACCAAGGTTTCATGCACAGGATTACGCAACAATGGGGTTTTATCTGGGCGTCCTCCTTTATGTTTTAGGCGCGCTTATGATAATTCCGGTAGCTATTGCCTTGCTTTTTGGCGAGACATCTTGCGCTATTGATTTTTTGCTGGGCATAGCTGTCTGTTTTGCTTTTGGGTCATTGCTGCAAATGTGTAACAAGGGCAAGCTTGACAGAAGGCGTTCATATTTAGTTGCAGCTAGCGGCTGGATTGTTGTTGCTATTGTTGCTGCTGTTCCAATGTATGTATCAGGTTCATATGATTCAGTAATCAATGCTGTTTTTGATGCGCTTTCTTCTCTCACAACAACAGGTATTAGTTTGCTAGAAGATGTTGACCACATGGCATATTCGCAAATAACCTGGCGCGTTTTGCTTGCAATTCTTGGCGCGCAAGGTGTTGTTGTCATAGGCCTTTACCTTGGCTTTTTTGGCGAAGGCTCATATTCTTCACGAGTGAATGCGCAGGCAAGGCATGAATCTTTGACAATCAGCCTTCGCAATACATCGCGTCAGATATTTATTATTTTTGCTATTTTTATTTTATGCGCAACACTTGTTGCTGCAATGATTGGGGCGGGCTTGGGTCTTGCTCCAAAAGATTCAATAATGAATGGATTTTGGCTCAGTGCTAGCGCATTTGCATCAAGCAGTTTTATTCCGCACCAAGCAAGTCTTATTTTTTATCATTCCACAGGTTTAAATGTTTTTCTTGCTGTTGTGATGCTTTTGGGGACAATCAATTTTGTTGTTTACCTTCTGCTTTTAAAGGGCAGGGTTCGTGAATCTTTCCGCAGTACAGAAACCTTTTCAATATTTATTTGGACAGGCGCTTTAATTGTTATAATTTCTGCAATTTTGTGCAGGGAAGAAATTTATAGCACAATCCTTGGGCTTATAAATCATGGCACATTAATGACAATAAGCTGCATCACAACATGTGGAATGCAAACTGTTTATCCAGAACAATTTGGCATAACTCTTGTCGATAGCGCCCTTGTCGTTTTGATGGTTGCTTGCTTGGTGGGGATTTCTTCATGTTCATCAAGCGGCGGCATAAAGATATTCCGCATTGGGCAAGTTTTGCAATGGATTGCTTATACAGTAAAGAGTGCGCTGCTGCCAAACAATGCATATGCCACACTTTCTTCAGGCAGGTCTACAAATTCGCGGCGCATTTATCCAAAAGATGCTTCCATAGCAATGGTTATTACTGTGTTATATATTGCCGCAACAGGTCTTGGTGCTGTTTGTTTCATCATTCATGGATATCCTGCTTTGAATTCGCTTTTTGAATCTGTGTCTTATGTTTCAAATGCAGGAATTACAACTGGTATAAGTTCTGCGAGCATGCCTATAGACTTGAAATTGATATCGATGTTTCAAATGTGGGCAGGGCGCTTGGAATTTATTGCTTTGTTTGCGCTGCTAGCAGGCTTGTTTATGTCTGCTGTTCCAAGGCGTGAAAATATTCCATCTGGTGTTAAAGCAACGCGCCGTGCAATGAGGCAATCAAGGCGTCGCAAAGTTTTGAATCAAATCAAGCATAATTTGTTTGGCTCTGACAAAGGCGGTTTTAGCGGAGGCGGCAGCGGCAGCGATTCAGGCAAGAAAATGATGTCAATTTTACTTGTTCTTGTTTTAGGAACTGGCATTTTATGCGGGTCAATCCCTGCGCATAAGGCCCTGGCAAAAACGTCCAATCAAGAAACCAGAGACAGCATTTATAGAGCTTTGGAAGTTGAAGATTTATTGGGCGCGACTTCGCGTATGAATAAACAAGAAGTCAGCTTCAAAGCAGAAGCAATAGCTTCTTGTATTCGCGCAGACAAAAATCATGTTTGGGTGAACATGCTTCATGATGGGTCAGAAATTGGCGTGTACATGAGCAGTGAAGACGCGCAACTCATCAAAAATTTTGGCGAATATCAAACAAAAGGCGATACAGTTTTAGTGCAGGGCGTTTTTAATTTGACTTGCAAAAAGCATGCAGGGGAACTTGATATTCATGCAACCAGCATCAAAGTTGTGCAAGAAGGCGAATCTTGGACAAATGAATATTCAAGCACGCAGCTTGCTGTTTGTGTGCTTTTTGTTGCAATTGGTGTATTTTTAATTGTTCTGCGCAGATTGATTTATGGAAGGTGGATACATATTCGCTTGCCGTTTTAGCTGGTAAGCTTGTATATAAGGGTGGAATGTTATGAAAGATTTTTTGTTGAAGCAAAAGACAAAACAGCATGGTCCTGTTTTTGGACTTGTGACTGTTGCTTTGTCTGCGGCAGCTTTCCTTTTGGCTCTTTGCGTGTTAACAATTGTTGTTCGATTTGTGATGAGTTAAACAATTGATAAGACGACTTGACATAAACGACTGGCGTGTCATAGGGCATTATCTTGGCGCCTTGACTTTATTGATGGCTGGGTTGATGTTTATTCCGCTTGTCATGGCTTTGTGCTTGGGGGAATATGAATCTGCTGTCAGCTTTGTTTTAAGCGCTGGAATTACTGGGATATGTGGCGCAGTTTTGCTTTTCTGCAAGGTTGACCGCGGCAACATGAGCTGGAGGCAAGCTCTTGTCATTGTTGGTTTGGCATGGTTGCTCCTTTCATTTTTCGGCTCAATTCCGCTATGGTTTTCTAATCATTACGCTAGCTTTTTGGATGCATTTTTCGAAGGTGTTTCTGCTTTAACAGCAAGCGGTCTTTCATTGGCTGTTGACCTTGACCATATGGCAATGTCGGTCAACACTTGGCGATTCATCATGCATTTGACAGGTGGAATTGGCGTGCTTGTTATTGCTGTGGCGCTTGGCGTTTTTGGCTCTGGTGCAGGTGTTGCTGCTCTTTACCAGGCGGAAGGAAGAAGCGACCATGTTCTTCCAGAAATTAAACAAACATCGCGCTTTATTGCAAAAGTTTCAGGCGTGATTATCGCATCAGGCTTTGTGGCATGTGCTATTCCGCTGCTGCTTAAAGGCATGTCTCCTCTGCGTGCGCTAATCAATTCATTTTGGGTCACGTCTTCTGCTTATGCAACAGGCGGCATGACTGGTCAGACTTCAGGAATAATGTTTTATCATTCATGGCCTCTTGAAATAATTACATTATTTTTGATGTTTTTTGGAACTATTAACTTCTTGTTATATGGTGACTTGTGGCGAGGCGCAATAAAGTCATTCTTTAAAGATATTGAAATCAGAACTCTTGTTATATGGATTGCTATTTTGGTTGTTTTGATGATGTTTGCCCTTATGAATAACGCATCATATTTCAGAGATTCATTTTCAATGTTGCGGCGAGTTTTATATTTGATTTTGGCAGCTGCAACAAATACAGGTTTCACGACAACATATTCAGGGCAGGTTTTGTATGCCATGAGTTCTGGTGCGTTTTTTGTTGTGATTTTGGCGATGATGGTTGGCGGTTCTGCATCTTCAACAACAGGCGGCATCAAGGCCTTGCGAATTGGCATCATTGCAAAAACGATAGTGCAGACAGTGCGTGAGGCCCTTGCGCCAGACAGAGCAAGACCGCGAACATTCTTTTATCATCAAGGTCGTCAGCTGCTCAGTCCAGAATTGGCATCTTCTGCAATGACAATTTTCTTGCTTTACATTGTGACTTTTGCAATTGGCTCTGTTTTGGGCATTGCATATGGATATGATGTTTTGCCCTCAATTTTTGAATCTGTAAGTGCAGCTTCAAACGCTGGGCTTTCTTCTGGAATTGTTGAGCCAGGCATGCCCATTGGCTTAGAGATTTTTTACATGGCGCAAATGTGGTTGGGGCGCTTGGAATTCATAGCTTTGTTTGCAATGTTTATTCAAATTGCAAGCAGTCTTTTCAAAGGGCGCAAGCGTGAAAATGAAGGCGGCAGACAATGATGAATATTAAGAAAATCGCTGCTCTTGTTTTAAGCCTTGCTTTGGCTTTTGTCTTTTTTGCAGGCTTGCCTTGTTCATATGCGCAGGAAAATGACATTGCAGACATCACAAATAGATACAAGACTTTGAAGGATCTTTCTGGTAACACGGGTGAAACTGAAAGCGTTATCGTTGAAACAAGAGTTGGCGTTTTGACATCTGTAAACCGCGCTTTAGATGGCGCAGAAGTAAGCTTTACAGCAGAAGCTATTGGCGATATTTTGCGCGCAGATTCGCAGCATAAATGGGTCAATGTTTTAGGCGCAGATGGTGAAGAAATTGGCGTTTATATGAGCAATGCCGATGCAGAAAAAATCAAAAACCTTGGTTCGTATAATCAGGAAGGTTCCACTCTTTATATAGAAGGTACATATTCTGTTGTCTGTTCTTCGCACCAAGGCGAACTTGATATTCATGCAAACTTGGTTGAAGTTCAGCAGGATGGCGAAGTAATTTGGCACAATACAAACATGGCTTTTCTTATTGCAGGCATTGTGCTGATTGTTATGAGTGGTGTTTTGCTGTGGTCTTTCTTTAGCTTGCGAAAAGCTCGCGCAAAGCGCAAAAGTTTGGAGGAATTGTGGCTTTAATTCCATTTGAAGACTTGGCATGCACATCAGATGTTAAGAGCGCTTTTGACGAATTTGCCGCAAGTGCGCAATGTGGTGAAGGCGAGCTAGAACTTGGGCGCATAAGTTCTCTTGACAGAGGATATCCGCTGGTAAACACACATACGCAAGAACTCCGAGCAGAGCTTGCTACTACAATAAAAAAGAGCGCAGATAGCATTGTTGCTGTGGGCGATTGGGTTGCAATTTTGCAGCCGCATTCCCATGAAAAAGCAATCATCCAAAAAATATTTGACCGCCATACAGAAATTGCAAGAGTCAAACGAGTTGGTCGCGAAAAGCAAATTCGCCGACAGGTGCTGGCAGCAAATGTTGATTATGTTTTTATCTGCCAAGCCTTGAGCAAAGACGGCTTGGATGAACGCCTTGCAATTCGCCAAGTCGCAGCTGTTTATGGTTGCGGCGCTGTCCCAATTTTTGTTTGCACAAAGTCTGATCGCGTTGATGCATGCGTGCTTGCTGAAGTGCGTGAAAAAATGAATGCAACTTTCCCAGAAGTAAAGCTTGTTTTTACCTCTTCAAAGCACGGTGAAGGGCTTGAAGAAATTCGTAGTCTTTGCTGCAAAAATGCTACGTCGCTTCTTTTAGGGGAAAGCGGAGTTGGCAAGTCTAGCTTGGTAAATGCTTTGCTTGGTGATGAAGAAATGCAAACAGGCGAAGTGCGCGAATCTGATGACAAAGGCCGCCACACAACTGTCGCTAGGCGTTTGTTGAAAGTGCCAGACGCTGGGCTTATCATTGATGCGCCTGGTCTTAGGACTTTGCAAATCATCGATTTGCAAGCAAGTTTGCATGCAACCTTCCCAGACATCTTCGAGTTGGCACAGCAATGCAAGTTCAGCGATTGCACTCACAGTCATGAGCCAGGTTGCGCTGTTCAAAAAGGTATTGACCCTTCACGGCTAAAAGCGTATTTTTATCTTGCTTCTAAATGACAAAATTATGAAGACTTGCAGTCTTATACATCTTTCGTGATAATCTTCTAAGGTTACTTATGTAAGGAGTTTTTTAATGAATTTGAATCCAGCCATAGTCATTCCAACTTTTTGGTCGTCTTTGCGTTCAAGTGCGCGCCGCGACGTAAGTTATGACTACACAACAACGATAGATAAAACTGGCGAACTTCCGCGCTGTCTTGAAGCTTTGAGTTTTTTGCCGAATGTTCCACGCATTATTTTGCTTGTGGTTGCAGACCCGTCAATTGTCACGCAAGCTTATGAAAAGGTTTGTGTGATTGCAAATCATTTCAAAAATCTTGACACGGTTGTTATTGGCGAAAGTGAACTTGCACACATCCACAGGAAGCTTGAGCAGTCAGGTTTTGGCGCTCTTAATTCTTGCGCGTCTTTGCAGGGTTATGGTTCAATTCGCAATCTTGGGATTTTGGCAGCGTCTGTTTTTGGACATGATACTGTGATTATGATGAATGAAAATGAAACTGTTTGCGATGCAGACTTTTTGGAACGCGCACTGCATGGCATTGGGTCTAAAACGCCAAATGGCTCTGTTGTTGTTGCAAAGACTGGCCACAGGGTAGATGGCACTGGCGGATATCTTCTTTACGAAGAAGTACCTTGGTACAGAAAGGGGTGGAATCCTGTCCATTCTTTAAATGCGCACATGCACAATGTGATGAAAGGTTCGCGCATGTCGCTTGCACAAACTGCTTATAGTGGTTGCATGGTTTTGCATGCAGATGCATTTGGCAGTGTTGCTTTTGACCCATGGATTCCACGCGGGGAAGACTTGGATTACGTTATCAGTGCAAGAATGTATAACGTTGATATTTGGTGTGACAACAAACTGCGAGTTAAAAATGTTGTTGCTCCAATGACGCAAGATAGCGAATGTTTCAAGAATAGCATGCAGCGTTGGTTTTATGAAAATCGCAAGATCGAATTTGCAAAAGCGCAAATTGATTTGATGCAAATTGACCCGAAGGCATTTATGCCATATCCTGGGGCTTGGCTGACTAAAAAGGTTGGAAGTCGCGCACTTATGACATGTTTAAAGAGTATTATTGGCGATAAAGAACATTTTGTTTATTGGGGTTTGGCAACAAAGGGTCGCAAAGAAGCAGGGGAACTTGCTCGCACAAATTGTGCTAGATATTTTGAATTCCAGCAGCAATGGCCGCAAATGGTTCGCGCTGTTTGGAACAGCACAACGCTTATTGCGCAAATTACTTCTTCACGCCGATAAACAAATGCAAAGGGGGATGCATGGCAAGTTCAGATGAAAAAACGCGCGTCAAAATAACAAGTGTTGTTCTTGTTGTTTGTGCTTATATCGCTTTAATTGCAGCTATTGTTGCAAATATCTTAAGGCCTAGTTTAATAACAATTGTTTTGGCATTTGTGGCAATTATTGGCTTGGTTATTATGTCTGTTGCAATTATCCGAAGTGATATTGCTTCGCGCTTTGAAGAGGCTGAAAAGTCGAATCGCACATTGGCATTGGCAAGCCAGACTGTTGAATATATGCGCAAAGGTCTTTCAAGCAAGTCTGGGCAGGCAGTTTGCGAGCTTTTGTTAGATGCTGTTACTGCTTGTGCCGTTGCTATTACAGACCAAGAAACAATAAAAGGTTTTGCTGGCCTTGAAGCAAAACAGCATCCGCTTGGAGGCCCAATTCGCACAGCTGTTACACATCGCACTTTGGAAGATGGCAAAACTCGTGCTGTTTGGAATCCGAATGGAATTTCTTTTACGGGCGAAGAGGGGGAAACTAACGGCCTGAAAGCTACAGTTGTTGCTCCGCTTATTGTTCGCGACAAAATTATTGGCACGCTTAAATTCTTTTATGATTCGCCAAATAAGATTGATGAAACTCAGCGCGCCTTGGTTGAAGGCTTTGCCCAGCTTCTTTCCACGCAGCTTTCTCTTTCATATTTGGAGCAGCAGGCAGAGCTTGCAACTCGCATGGAATTAAAGGCTCTGCAAGCGCAGATTAATCCGCACTTTTTGTTTAATACAATCAATACTATTGCAGCTTATACTCGCACAGACCCTAATCAAGCCAGAAACATGCTGCGAGAATTTGCTGTTTATTATCGCAGGCTTCTTGAAAATTCAGAGGATTTGATTCCTTTAGAAGCTGAAATTGAACAGACTGAACGCTATTTGATGTTTCAGCTTGCTCGCTTTGGTCAAGATTCAGTTGAAATGAGTGTGGAAATTGAACCTGGTCTTGAAAAGTTGCGCGTCCCAGCGTTTATTTTGCAGCCACTGGTTGAAAATTCAGTTGCACATGGCCGCAGGGCAGAGGAAACTTTACACGTTAAAATTTCTGCATTTCATGTTGGAAACACAGTCATAATCTCTACAGCAGATGACGGTCTTGGCATTCCTGCGCAGCAGCTTCCAAATGTTGTTGAAGGTGGTTCAAAGACTGGCATGGGCATTGCGCTGAAAAATGTCGATGCTCGTCTTAGAGGTTATTTTGGTCAATCATCTGGTTTGCAAATTGAGTCTGTTTATGGGCAGGGCGCAACGGTTTATTTGAAACTACATGACGCGCTTGCCAAGATGAAGTCTGAAAACGACCAAAATGATGATACAATCGACACAAACAATGATTAGCAGTTTTTGAGGATATAGAAAGGATATTATGTTAAAAGCGATTATCGTAGATGACGAAGCCCCAGCCCGCTCAGAGCTTAGCTTTATGCTTGAAGAGCTTGGTCAGGTTGAGGTCGCTGCAGAAGCATCAAATGTTCGTGAAGCTATTGAAAAGCTCAAGGATGTTGGCGCAGACATTATGTTTTTAGATGTTAATATGCCTGGCGCGGACGGCTTGCAGCTTGCAGAGGCTTTAACACATTTGAAATACCCACCATATGTAATTTTTGTCACTGCTTATAGTGAACATGCTGTTAAAGCATTTGAAGTTAATGCTTCAGATTACTTGGTTAAGCCAGTTGAAACTGAGCGTTTGCGCTTGGCTGTTAATAAGGTTCAGCAATATATTAAAGCTCAGGGCAAGCCAACAGCTAATGAACGCATTCCAGTGGAAAAGGGCGGCAAGAAGCTCCTTATTCCAACAAATAAGATTCATTTCATCATGGCAAAAGATGACTATTCATATTTGCATACAGATACAGACCGTTATCTTTCAACTGTATCTTTAGCAAATTTGGAAGCAAAGCTTGAGCCATATGGATTCTTCCGTGTTCACAGGCGTTATCTTGTCAACCTTGCATGCGTGCAAGAGGTTGACCCTGTTAGTGGCGGAACATTGTTGCTTACTTTGGCTGGCGAAGAAGAAAAGATTCCAGTTTCACGCCGCCGCGTAGCTTCATTGAAAAAGGCTTTGGGACTTTAATTCATGACTGAAAAACAAATAAGTTATAAAGATGCGGGCGTCGATATTGAAGAAGGCGCCCGTGCTGTTGATGCTATTCGTGCATCAGTGCAATCTACATATCGCGAAGAAGTTATTGGCGACATTGGCGGCTTTGGTGGCATGTTCAGCGCTGCTGCGCTAAAGGATATGCAAGATCCAATTTTGGTCAGCGGCACAGACGGCGTTGGCACAAAGTTGCAGCTTGCAAAAATTGCCAACAAGCACAACACAATTGGCATTGACTTGGTTGCTATGTGCGTGAATGATGTTTTGGCATGTGGTGCAGAGCCACTGTTCTTCCTTGATTATATTGCTGTTGGCAAGTTGCAATCTGAACAGGTAGCAGAAATTGTTTCAGGTATTGCAGACGGTTGCAAGCAAGCTGGCTGTTCTTTGGTCGGTGGCGAAATTGCAGAACATCCTGGTGTTATGCCAAAAGACGATTATGATGTTTCCGGTTTTTGCGTTGGCGTTGTTGACCGTCCAAAAATGATTGGGCCGCAAAAAGTTAAATGTGGTGATGTAATTTTGGGCTTAGCTTCAACAGGTATACATTCCAACGGCTTTAGCTTGGTCAGAAGTGCTGTTACAGATAAGCTTTCTTTGGCAGAAATGATGCATGCAAAAGACGCGCTTGGCGGCAAGAGCATTATGCATGCTCTGCTTGAACCAACACGAATTTATGTTAAGTCAATTCTTAATCTGCTTGATAAAGGAATTGACATCCATGCTGTTGCGCATATTACAGGTGGCGGCATTACAGAAAATTTGAACAGAGCTTTGCCGCAAGATTTAGATGCTGCTGTTGAACTTGGTTCATGGCCTGTTTTGCCTATCATTGATTATGTTATGAAAGAAGCAAATCTTTCATCGAATGAAGGTTTAAAGACCTTTAATATGGGCATTGGAATGTGCGTAATTTGCTCTGAAGAAGACGCAGCGCTTGTTACATCTGAACTTGAATCAACAGGTGAAACTGTATATAAAATTGGTAATGTTATCGAAGGCTGCGGTAAAGTAGTTTATAGACATGCATAAATGCAAGCTGCTTTTCTGCAGCTTGCATTATTCATTTTTGAATATTTCTTATTATCATTTTTAGCATTTTGGGCTGCAAAAAGAAGGGCGGCTGTTATGTCAAACGAAATTAAAAAACTCCCTATCGCAATTTTTATTTCCGGCACTGGTTCAAACATGGTTGCTATTGCCGAAGCTGTGCAAGAAGGCAAGCTTGATGCAGAAATCAAAACTGTTCTTTCTTCAAATTCCCATGCTAAAGGCATTGAAAAGGCTCGCGAACTTGGCTTGCCAGTTTATGTTTGTGAAAAAGAAGAGTATGACGAGCCTGAAAAATTGGAAGAAAAAATTGCAAAGCATTTGCATGAACTTGGCGTTGAATATATTGTGATGGCTGGTTATATGCGCAAAGTTACTCCAGTTTTGTTAAGAGAATTTCCAAATGCTGTTATCAATTTGCATCCGGCTTTATTGCCAAAATTTCCAGGCGCACATGGCATAAAAGATGCCTATGATGCTGGTGAAGAAGAGACCGGAATTACCATTCATATTGCAAATGAAGAATATGATGAAGGCCCAATTTTGTACCAAAAACGCGTTCCAATTATAAAAGGGGAACCGCTCGAGGAATTAGAGGCAAGAATTCATAAAACTGAGCATGAAGCCTACCCCTTTGTTTTGCAAGAATTAGCCAAAGGAAACATAGTTATTTAGCAGGTATTTTCGGAGAAAATCCGGATTTTACTCGGAAAAAATCCGGAAAAAATCCGTATGGATGTCCGGATTTCACTCGGATTTTGTTCGGATTTTTGTTAGGTTTTTTATGTCATTATTTGCTCCACAAAAAAGCTGAGTCTTCAAAAGGAGTAGCAAAATGGCAGTTGTGAACAATGAGCATAGCAAGAAAATTTTTTCTTGTGCAAGATTAGTTCGTGTATTTTTTATTTTGGTTTGCTCGTTTTTGGTTGTTCAATTCCTTTCTTCACATTGTTCATATGCTGCAACATGGCCTGTTTCTGGTAAGGCTCAGCTTTCTTGCAGTTTGGAATTTCACAAGCAATATGTTCGCGCTGGCAAAACATATGTGCATCAGGGTGTGGATATTTCTGCTTCAACTGGTGAAGATATTTTGGCGCCAGTTTCTGGAACTGTTAGCTTTGTTGGGTCTGTGCCTTCAGGGGATTCTCTTGTCAATGGTGGGGGCAGTGGTCAGACAATGAAGGCTGTTTCAATAAAAATGAGTTCAGGGAAAGTTTTAACTCTGTCGCCTGTTGAAGGAATAGCAGTCAAGCGTGGCGCAAGTGTTTCTGAAGGTGAAGTAATAGCAAGTCTTGCAGAATCTGGTGACAGGTCTTCTTTATGTACACATCTTCATCTGGGATTGAAGATGGGCAAAACATATTATGATCCAATGACTCTTTTTTCAGCTGTTAAATCAGAGCCAGTGGTTCCTGCTAAGTCAACATCTGCAGCAAAAGCAAAAGGCTATAAAACTATAAAAGTTTCCCCTGAAGTTGAAGGCGTGCCTGCACAAGGTTTGGCTTCTAGACAGGGCATGTCTTCAGCAGGGGCTGTGGATGCATCTGTAATTGAATCTGTTACAGAAAGTAACAAGGCAGCTACTCAGAAAAGTGGCTCACCAGCTTATGAGCAAGGTTCAATTTCTTCAGGAAATGTTTCTTGGCATCCTGCAAAAAATGAAGAATTATCGCTTGGTCAAAAGCTAGCACAGCCTTTCAAAAATATTTGGTCTGCATGTGTGGAACAGTTCATTTCATGTAAGGTTGCACTTCAAGAATTTTCCGCAGAAACAGGAATGCCAATCGTTTTGTTATACGTTTGCATTGCTATTGCTGCAGCTTTAATTTTAGGAGCAATATGCTTTGCTTTTGCTCGTTTTATAGCACCAAAGTTATGCAATGTTTGCCGCAGGGCAGTTTCCTTCTTGTTTAAACATTTAAGGGGTGATAGTATGCAAAAGTTATTTCCTGCTTCGGGGGATGCCTTCATGACCCGGAGCCGTTAGCCCGAAGGAGGTGACCAATGAAGGCTTACGAATTATTGTTTTTTGTCAATCCGTCTATTGATGAAGAAACACGTGCTGCTGTAATGAAAAGAATAGATACAACAATCACTACACAAGGTGGCACAGTGGACAACGTTGACGTATGGGGTAAGAAAAAGCTCGCATATGAAATCAATGGTCTTACAGACGGAGATTACACCTTAATCAACTTTCAATTAGAACCAAACGCAATTGAAGAACTTGATCGTGTTTTGCGCATTATGGATCCAGTAGAGCGCCACATGATTACTGTTGCTTATGTTGCAGAAAAATAATTCTAATGGGAAGTTGCCAGCATAAAGTTATGCTGGATTCTATTGGAAGGAACGTGATGATATGAGCATCAATAAAGTAATGATTACTGGTAACTTAACGCGCGATGCAGAAATTCGCACAACTCAAGGCGGAACTGCTGTTTTGACTTTGGGTGTTGCTGTGAATGATCGTCGTCGCAATGCACAAACAGGCGAATGGGAAGATTACGCCAATTTTGTAGATTGCACAATGTTTGGCAAGCGTGCAGAGGCTATCCAAAGCTATCTGACCAAGGGAATTAAAGTTGCTATTGAAGGCAGGCTTCACTATAGCTCTTGGGATGATGCAAACACAGGCCAAAAGCGCTCAAAGCTGAATGTAACAATTGATGAAATTGAATTTATGTCTTCTCGTAACGGTTCAAGCGGTGCTCCTGCTCAACGTTCCGAAAATACTTATTCAGAGGCCCCAGCTCCGGCGGCCTATAGCGATGAAGATATTCCATTTTAAGGGTAATCTTCAAGAGATTGTTTGATAGGAGGAAACATGGCTGAATATTCACATCAGCCTCGCCGCAAATATTGTCCATTTTGCAAGGACCATGTCGAGCACATCGATTACAAGGACACACAGGCGCTTCGTCGTTTTGTGACTGACCGCGGAAAGATCAAGTCTCGTCGTGTAACAGGCGTTTGCACACAGCACCAGCACAAGCTTGCTACTGCAATCAAGCGCGCACGCGAAATGGCTCTTTTGCCTTACGTTGTAAAGATTACAAGCGGCGGCGGACGCAGGAATCGTTAATAAATGAGTGCTATTTTTCTTATTGTTGACTTTCTTTTGTTTTGCTTAACACTTTTTGTGATGAGCAAAAAGGCAACCGTAAAAAAGACATTGCTAATGATTGCAATTGTTTCTGTTGTGCATATTTTGCAATATGTTATTTATGCGCAAAGTGCAGGTTTGAGTGTTTATGATTACATCGTGAATAGTTATAACGATGTAATGAGTCAGGTTCAAACTAGCATTTCAAGTGCTCAAGCAGAACAAACAACTGCAGTGATTCAAGTTGTTGCTATGTGTTGGGTTGCTATTAATGTTATGCAGGCTGCATGGTATGTATCAATTGCGCTTGCACTTGAATGGGCGGCAAAGAAGGTCGCTAAGAAGAAAAACGAGTGGACAGCTTTTACAAGCATAGACTTGCCAATATGGACAGTCTTTCCACTTATAGTTGGGATTTTGCTGTTGATAATTTCTTGGATTCCGCAAATCCCATATAGCGATGCAGTTTTTGCTGTGTCAATTAACGTGCTGATTATTTCAACACTTCCGCTTTATGCTCAGGGCGGAGCTGCAATTAAAGGGCTTTTGAACAAAGCGAATATTTCATTAGGGGTTCAGATTGCTCTATTAATTTGCAGCATTTTTGTCGGACTGGCATTTTTTATAACGCCACTGTTTGGCTTAATTGATTACTGGGCGAATTTTCGCAAATTGCCGCGAGACGCAAGTGATGCGAAATAAGGCGCGTACATATATGTAAGCAGTCCTGCGCCATAGCGGGACAATAGAAAGGTAAAAACATGAAAGTTATTTTGCTTAAAGAACTTAAAGGCCGTGGAGGCGAAGGCGACGTCATCGATGTTGCACAAGGTTTTGCTGTTAACTATCTTTTGCCACAAGGCATTGCTATTAAAGCAACAAAAGGTGAGCTCAAACAGCTCGAACAGCGCCGTCACAACATTGAAAAGCGCGAACTTGCTCGCACAACAGATGCTGACAAGCTCAAGGAAGCTTTGGATGCTAAAGAAATTATCATCAAGGCTAAGGTTGGCGAAGAAGGACAGCTCTTTGGTTCTGTTACAACAAGCATGATTGCTGAAGCGATCAATGAACAAATTGGTGTTCCTGTTGACCGCAAGAAGGTTGACCTTGGCAGAGCAATCAAGACAGCTGGCGACCATGAAGCAACTGTTGCAATTTATCGCGATATTGTTGCAACTGTTAAGGTCAAGGTTGTTTCTGATGACACTGACCTGGAAGCATTGGAAGCTGCTAAAGCTGCTGAAGCTGCAATCGCAGAAGCTGAAGCTGAAGATGCTGCACCAGCTGAAGAAGTTGCTGAAGAAGCAACTGAAGAGGCTGCAGCCGAATAAGCTAAACTTTTTTCAAAGATTAAAGAAAAGAGAGCCAATATGCATTGGCTCTCTTTTGTTATATTATGGCTTGCGAAATCAACAACTAAGACCTAGCTACAGGCTAATTGATATATTGAATGCGAAGTGATTTTTGTGAAAGCAATTACAAAATTTGAAGACTTTCAGCCCAAAGCATTTATCTTTGATTTTGATGGAACGCTTGCAGATTCTATGGGTGCATGGGATTATGTTGATAGGACATTTATCGAGCTTCACAATCTTCCAGACAATCCTGAATATAATGAAAAAATAGTAGCTCTTGGCTATGATGCAGGTGCAGAATTTGTGCTGCAAACTTTTGACATTGGAATGACAAAAGAAGAGATTATTGATGAATGGAAAAGCCTTGCGCGCCATGGCTATGAAAATGAAATTGTTCTTAAGCCATATGTTGTTGAATATCTAGATTCTGTGCGTGAACAGGGCTTTCATATGTCAGTTGCAACATCATTGCAGCGCAATTTGCTTGAGCCATGTTTAAAACGCAATGGCATCATTGATTATTTTGATGATTTGCTGATTTGCGATGAGCTTGCAAGTCAAGGCAAGTGCGAGCCTGCTGTTTATCTTGCTGCTGCAAAGTCGCTGCACCAAGATTTAAGCGACTGTGTTGTTTTTGAAGACATATCAATTGCTGCAAATACAGCAAGAAAAGCTGGTGCATATACAATTGGTGTTCGCGATGACAACAATCAAGAGGTTTTCGAGCGCCTTGAAGAGGCAGCAAATATGTGCATAGATTCTTTTAAAGATTTGCTTGTTTAATTTGAGCAATAAAAAAGGCCAGACAATGAATGATTCTGGCCTGCAAATTTTTTATGGTGCGGCATGAGGGATTCGAACCCCCGACCTTTTGATTCGTAGTCAAACGCTCTATCCAGCTGAGCTAATGCCGCAATCAAGCCTAGTTATAATATCACCACATGAGATAAAGTCAAATATTTTTATTATGAACGGGCTCACTTTGCACGTAATTCACATATAAAAGCTCAAGACTGTCCATAAAATCGTGGATATGCCACATTGGCGATGGGCGTAAACGCGAAATTCATTCCAAAGCTATTTTCTAATAAATAGTGCCAAACTAGGATTTATTGTGTATAATTCCCTTTATTAAATAGGAATTAGGACGGATATGGGAATTTCAACAAAAGGCCGTTATGCTCTTCGCATGATGATTGACATTGCAAAAGCAAAAGATGGTGTTGCTGTTTCTTTGAAAACAGTGGCTGAAAATCAATGTGTTTCATATAAATATCTTGAACAAATTGTTATGCCGCTGACACGCGCAGGGCTTGTGAAAAGCCAACGCGGCGCATGCGGCGGATACAAATTAGCAAAGCCAGCATCGCAAATTAAAGCTGGCGATATTTTGCGCGCAACAGAAAAGAGCATTTGCCCAGTCGACTGCGTGAACTTAGACATTGAATGTGATAGAAGACCAAAGTGCCAAGCGTTCACATTTTGGAAAGGCCTTGACGATGTCATTGTTGAATATGTCGACTCAATAACGCTTGAAGACATAGTCCAGAATAAAAGATAACAATGCAAGAAATTTCCCCAGAACTTGACGCATTAGCTTGCGAACTTATAGCAGCAGGCGCACAAATACTTTCGCAGTCTGAACAAATGCCAGTTCTTTTGGCTATGGATTGTGAAGAAGACTTTTTAACATTCGAAGATGACACGCCTGACGAATGCTATGGCGCAGCCTGCCAGCAGGTTGTGGAAGCTGGCAAATCGTGTTCGCGATATGCGATAGTTTATGACGCTCTTATTCAAGAAACACAAGATTCTGAAGCGTCCGCCGCTTTAGTGGTCGAGTTCGCCGAACGAGGTATGGAACAAGCGTGGAGTGGATATATGCTATATCGTCGTGCTGATGATGGATGCGTTGAACTTTCCGATCCACTGCCTGCTGGAGCAGAAGAAACCTTGTTTGAAGACTAGCCCCTGCGCATGTGGTAAAGTCTCGCCTTCTTAAAGACTGACGCACAAAATATTACACATCGAAAAGAAACCAAAGGAACAATGATTCAAGAAAACATCCGCAATATTGCGATAATTGCGCACGTAGACCATGGCAAGACAACACTCGTAGACCAGCTTTTAAAGACGTCTGGCGTGTTTCGTGAAAATCAAAAAGTAGCAGAGCGCGTTTTGGATTCAAATGACCAAGAGCGCGAACGCGGCATCACTATTTTGTCAAAGAATATTTCCATTCGCTATAAAGACGTAAAGATTAATGTTATCGACACACCAGGCCATGCCGACTTTGGTGGCGAAGTCGAGCGCGTTTTGAAAATGGCTGACGGCGCATTGCTGCTGGTTGATGCTTTTGAAGGCCCAATGCCTCAGACGCGTTTTGTTTTGAAGCATGCTTTAGCGCTAAACCTTGTGCCGATGGTTGTCATCAATAAGTGCGACCGTGAAGGCGCTCGCCCTGAAGAAGTTTTGGATGAAGTCTTCGAACTGATGATGGAGCTTGGTGCAAGCGATGAACAATTGGACTTCCCTGTGATTTATGCAAGCGCAATCAATGGATATGCGCGCGTTGAACCTGATGATCCAGACATGGACATGATTCCTTTGCTCGATGCAATTTTGAAATATATTCCTGCTCCTGAAGTTGATGCAGAAGGTCCGCTTGCTATGCAGATTTGCACAGTTGACCATTCAGATTATCTTGGCCGTATTGGCACTGGTCGCGTTTTTGGCGGCTCAATCAAGCATGGCGACCGCGTTTTGGTCATCAAAAACAATGGCGAAGACCGCTATGAAACAACAATCAAAAACCTCTTCACTTTTGAAGCTTTGGGCAGACAAGAATGTGAAGAAGCATTTGCTGGCGACATTGTTGCTGTTGTTGGCGTTGACGATGCAGACATTGGCGACACAATCACTTCTATTGAAAATCCAGTAGAAATGGAAGCAATTGAAGTTGAAGAGCCAACACTTTCTGTTGTTTTTGAGGCTTCAAACAGCCCGCTTGTTGGCCGCGAAGGCGACATTGTTGGCGCTCGCCAGTTAAAGGAGCGCTTGATGCGCGAAGGCGAAGCAAATATTTCTATGCGCATTTCAGAGCTTGAAGACAAAAGCGGCGTTGAAGTTGCTGGCCGCGGCGTTTTGCACTTGTCAGTTTTGATGGAAACAATGCGCCGTGAAGGTTTTGAATTCCAAGTTGGACGTCCTCGCGTTTTGCTCAAGACTGTAAATGGGCAAAAGATGGAACCAATTGAAGAAGCTTCCGTTGAAACTCCGGGCGACTATTCCGGAAAAATCATCGAAATATTCGGTTCAGCCGGTGGCGAAATGGTCGACATGGTTGTTCATGAAGATCAAACTTTGCTGCGCTTTAAAATTCCAACTCGCGGCGTTATGGGCTTGCGCAATAAAATTTTGAATGCAAGTCATGGCGAAGCAATCTTCACACATCGCTTTAGCGAATATGGTGCATATCGTGGCGCTTTGGGTGGACGCAAAAATGGCGCAATGGTCGCAATGACAAATGACAAGGCTGTTGCTTATGCTCTTGACACGTTGCAGGAACGCGGAACAATGTTTGTTTCCCCAGGCGATGAATGCTATGAAGGCATGATTGTTGGTGAAAATGCCAAAGAAGGCGACATGGATGTTAACGTTAGCAAGACAAAGCAGCTTGGCAACCAGCGCGCATCTTCTGCAGACAAAGCAATATTGTTGACGCCGCCTGTCACATTCACATTGGAAGAAGCTCTTGAATATATCGACGATGATGAACTTGTGGAAGTCACGCCAAAATCTATTCGCTTGCGCAAGCGCACATTAGACAAAATTGGCCGCAAAAAGGAACGCGCCCGCGCGCTTGGCAAATAAATTAAACAGCAAAAATTGCACTTTTTCGCTGTTTTTTGCCGTCCGGCTAGCTTAAATAAGTGTGCATCCTTAGTGAAATTAACACAGAAGCTTTGCTTTAGGGTAAAATATAGGGGTTTATAGAAACGAACATGGAGGAGAGCCAATGGCTGAACTCATGGATCATGTAAGCATGATTGCTGAAGAAATTGGCCCGCGCCCTGTAAGCACGGAAGAAGAACATGAAGCTGCAGAATATGTGGCTCAAGGTTTTCGTGACGCGGGTCTTGATGTCGATATCGATGAATTTACAACGCCAACAGGCACAAGGTGGCCATATGCTATTTCATTTGGCTTGATTATTGTTGCAACGCTTGTTTCAGGTTTGACAATTTTTATCCCAGGCTTAACAACGTCTTGGTATGCACTTGCGCTTTTGTTGACAATTGTTGGTGTGGCTATTTATTTTACAGAACATAGTGGCCGCCCAATTCTTTCAAAAATGTTTGCTCGCGGAGTTTCGCAAAATGTTGTTGCGCGCTATGTTCCGGCAAGTCTTGCAAATGAACGCCGCCGTCGCAAAATCATTTTTGTTGCTCATGTTGATACAACTCGCGCACAACTTGAAGCAAGCCCAAAGATTATCAACATTCTGCCTCTTTTGAAAAAGATTATCTATTTCGATGTCTTTGGATTGCTGGCAGTTCTTTTCATTCGCCTGTTGCCATTCCCATGGCCTGCGATTGTCGACAACATTTTGCTCATCATTTCACTGGTGGGTTGCTTGCTTTTGCTTGCAGCTGTTGTTTGCATTATTGCTCAGCGCTTCACAGGCTTTGTTTCAGGCGCAAATGACAATGCGTCTTCGCTGGCTGTTTTAATGAATTTGGCAGAAAGATTCCAAGACCCTGCGCAACGCCATGCTGCTGGTGGTGCAAATGCTGAAGACGAAGAAGCTGACGTGCCAAATGCAGATGAATATTATGTTGAAGGCGAAGTCAACATTCATGGCAAAGATGCTGCAATCGCTGCCGGCCTTGTTCCAGAAGGCGCTGAAATTGCATATGCAGATGAATTGGGCGAAGAAGAAAACATTTCTGATGAATATGTAAGCGAATGTGAAGACGAAGATAATGAAGCAGCAGAGGCTGAATCTGGCGCAACACCGTTTAAGCGTTCGCGCGAAGAAGCAGCGTCAAGGCCTGTTGTGGATATTACAGCTCCGCCTGCGCCAAGTGTTTCTGGCGTGATTAGTACAGAGCCTGTTGTTTTGACTGAAGAGATGAGGAAACAGCGCGAAGCTGAGCTTGCTAAAAAGCAGCGCGAACAGGAAGAAGAGCTTGCAAGATTGCGCGCTGAACAAGAAGCAAAAGAGCTTGAAGAAAAGCAAAAGTCTTCTGGCTTGCCTTCTTGGTATGTTACTGCGCGTGAGCGTGCTTCACATGAAGAAGATATAGATATAAATGATGATAAGCAGAGCATGCGTTCCCGTTTTGCTGATACTCCAATGACTTCAGAAGATTTGCATGCGATGATGCAGCCTGCTGAAGAAGAACAAGATGAAGCAACAGAGGCTTTGCGCGAGCCAGACCCTGTTGCCGTTCAGGAAAAGTTGCAGCCGCAAGCTGCGGCGGAAGTGCCAGCAGAAGTGGCGGCAGAACAGCAGGTTGGCGAAGGTGAAGCTGTGGTAGCTGCTGAAGGAATAGCCGCAGCAGACTCACAGGCACAACAGGAAGAGCAAGGCGCTCAAGCTGAGCTTTCTGAAAAAGAAGAAAAACTTGTTAGCGCATTGCCATGGCTTTCTGGTTCAGATGAAGATATTGAAGAAATCGTGGCATCTGCTGTTGAGCCAATTTCTGCAAAAATGCCAAAGCTTACTCCAGATGAAATTAGCGCTGAATCAATTGTGGCTCAGATTGCTAATTCTGAAGACGAGATAAAAATTGCTGACAGCATTGATTTGGATGCTGACGACGATGATGAAGAAGGCGTTGCTGCTGTTAAAAGCGAAAGTGGCGCAGAACAAGAAGCAGACCGTCCAAGCAAGACAAGCTTACTTGGCAGAATTCCAACAATTGAAGCAAAAACTGAAGATGCGCAAGGTGAAGGCGAAGTTGCGAATAAGAAAGAAGAACGCGCAGCAAAAGCACGTCCGGCAAGACGCAAGCCTCGTGCTCGCACAGTAAGCGATGATTTTGTTCCAACAAAGGCAGTTGAACAGCGCGATGAAGGCGAAGATTTCTTGAGCATGTCAAGGCAGAAAGCCGCTGTTTCTTCAGAATATGTTGCAACACCACAAGCTGGCGCAAATCCTGCATTATCTTCATCATTTAATGCTGTTGCAAAAGATGATTTTGCAGCTGGTGCTCCTGAAGACTTGGGTGCGACATCTGCATTCCCAAGTTTGTCAAGCACTGGCACTTTGCCATCATTAACAGGTTCATTCCCAAGTTTGTCATCAAATTCTGGCGCTGCGTCCCCTTCAATGACTGGCGCATTCCCAAGCTTAACTGGCACGTTTAGCCCTGTTTCTGCAAGTTCTCTTGATGCTTCAGATTTTGCTGGCGGTTCTGATGAACCACAAGATAGCATTGATATTTTTGCACAGGCCGGCGGTCCTGAATTTGAAGTGCCAGAATCTAAATTCCATGATGCGATGGAAAATGTAACTGGTCTGTTCAGTCGCATTGGTCGCAAGAATAAAAAGAAGAACAAGCGCAATAAAGGTCAAGAAGATGATCCATGGGCAAGCATTGCAGATGGCGAAGATGATTTTGGCTGGAAGGGCGGCGGATATGTTCCTGAAGAGGAAAATCCGCAAGGCTTTGACCAAGGCTTTGACCAGCCAGAACAAGAAGATATGCGCGCTGCAACTGCTGCATCAACGCATTATGCATATAAAGCTTTTGATGGCGAATATGACCCAGAGCAGGCTTTGCGTGAGCGCGCAGCAAAGATTCGCGAATCTGTTGTTGCAATGACAGAAAATGACATGCTCGACAAAGAAGTTTGGTTTGTGGGTCTTGGCGCTTCTGCACCAAGCAACCGCGGCATGAAAAACTTCCTTGAGTTGCATGCGTCAGAATTGCGCGGTGCATTGATTGTTAACCTTGAAGGCATTGGCTCAGGCGACATTTGCTTTGTTGATTATGAAGGCGGCGGCAAGGTTTATAGGTCTGACAGACGTTTGCAGTCTCTTGTTCGCAAAACTTCTAAAGATATGGATGGGGAAGAGATTTCTGCAGAGCGTTTGGATTGGCGCGACACAGATGCAACTCCAGCTTTGAGCAATGGCATGCGTGCTATGACAATCATGGGCTTCGATGGTGTAGCTCCAACTGCATGGCGCACAATAGATGATACTGTGGATGTTATAGAAGAAGAAAAACTTGAATATGTAGCAAACTTGCTTTTGCGCATGATTGAAAATGCATAACGTTTGAGAGTTTAAAGCTGTAGCTTTAAAGAAAAGCAGAGCATTGTACGGGTCGTCGAATGTGGCGACCCGTTATTTTATTATCGAAAAATAATTCACTTCACGGAAGGAGACATCTATGTCTGATGTCAAAATTCAGCGGGCTATCATTTCATTAACAGACAAAACAGGAATTGAAGACTTTGCAAAAGCATTAGTCGACGAATTTGGTGTTGAAATTATCAGCACAGGTGGCACAGCTAAAGTGCTTGCAGATGCTGGCATTCCTGTAACGCCAATTGATGAAGTTACTGGATTTCCTGAAATGATGGATGGCCGCGTTAAGACGCTCCACCCGAATGTTCATGGTGCATTGCTTGCTCGTCGCGACCTTGACACTCACATGCAAGATGCAAAAGACAACAATATTGAGCTTATCGACATGGTTGTTGTTAACTTGTATGCATTTGAAGAAACAATTGCAAAAGAAGGCGTTGAATATCAAGATGCTGTTGAACATATTGATATTGGCGGCCCTTCAATGTTGCGTTCTGCTGCAAAAAATCATGCAAGCGTTACTGTTGTTACAGACCCTGCAAGCTATGGTGACATCTTGGCAGAAATGCGTGAAAATGGCGGCGCAACAACGCTTGAAACTCGCAAGAAGTTAGCACTAGATGTATTCCGCACAACAAGTGCATATGACAATGCAATTTATTATTGGATGCTAAATGAACTTGAAGGCGACGATGCATTTGCGCAGGATAAGCGCGTTATGATGCAAAAAGTTTCTGACCTTCGTTATGGTGAAAATTCACATCAAAAAGCAGCATTTTATAAGAATGTTAAAGTTGGAAAGAAAGGTCCTGCTCCACAAGGCGATGCTTATACTTTGGCAAATGCTGAACAGTTGCAAGGCAAAGCTTTGAGCTATAACAACTATCTTGATACAGATGCTGCATGGGCTGCTTGCCGTGAATTTGGTACTGAAAAGCCAAGCTGCGTTATCATCAAGCATTTGACTCCATGCGGAATTGCTCAGGCAGACAATTTGTTGGATGCATATGTTGATGCATGGAAGTGCGACACTGTTAGCGCTTTTGGCGGCGTCATGGCTTTTAACCAGACTGTGACAGAAGCTGTTGCTCATGAAATTGTTGAAGTCAACAAGCAATTTATTGAAGTTGTTATTGCGCCAGATTATGAAGAGGGCGCTTTGAAGATATTTTCACAGAAAGAAAATGCTCGCATTTTGCGCACAGGTGGAATTAATCCTGCTGGTTGCGGCATGGAAGTTCGCGCTGTTGAAGGCGGTTTTGTTGTTCAAGAGCTTGACCATGTTGGTGAAGACCCAGCAAGCTTTACTGTCCCAACAAAGAAAGCCCCAACTGAAGAAGAGCTTGAACAGCTTTTGTTTGCATGGCGCTGCTGCAAGTCTGTGAAGTCGAATGCTGTTGTAATTACAAAGGGCACACGTACTGTTGGCATTGGTGGCGGGCAGCCAAACCGCGTTAATTCTGCACGCATTGCTGTTGAACAAGCAGGTGAAGAAGCAAAAGGCGCAGTTGCTGCAAGCGATGCCTTCTTGCCATTCCCAGACACTTTGGAAACTTTGCGCGATGCTGGTGTTACAGCTTTGATTCAGCCAGGCGGCTCAATTCGCGATGAACTTTCAATTGAATGTGCTGATGAAGCGCAAATGGCAATGGTGTTTACTGGGCACCGTCACTTCCGTCATTAATTTATTATTTATATGGCTGCTGCAGACTTTTTGCGGCAGCCATTTTTCATGCAGGTTTTAAGGAGCAATTTTGGAAGAAATGCCACGCAATTTGGTGGGAACTAATACGCAACAAAAAGATGAACCAAGCGATGAAGAGCTGCTTGCAATGAATATGCCAAGCGAGCCAATCACTTTCCGCTGGCGTTATGCGAACAAAAACATTCAGCTTTATGAACGTCACTTGCGTTCATTGCGCGACTATGGCATTGGCTCGCCGCTGCAAGCATGGATGCGTTCGCGTCTTGAGTGGGTTTCTGACAATAAACTTGTGGAAAAGCCTAATGGAGTTATTGTTATTGATGTTGACCCGCAAGGCGACGTTGACATTGAATTGCAAGACCAAGTGGATGCCCCGCATTTTTGCGAAGACGACTTAATTTGGGAAGATGGCAAGCTTGCTGGTTGTAAGCTGCATGGCAGTCTTTGGTCTTGTGAAGACGGCACGCTTGTTCATGTTCCAAGTGGCTTGAAAGGCGCTTGTGAAACTTTTGCCAGAGATTTAATGAAGACTCTTAATTTTCAGTTGGAAGAAGGAACGCTTTCAAAAGAGGCTTTGAGCGAGGCAGAAGTTTTCATTGTTGATGATGAATTTGGAATTGTTGCTTGTGCTGGCCATGAAGGCAAGCTTTGCGACAAGTTAAAAGCATGCTTTGACAAGCTATGGAGCAAATAAATCTGCCTTCAATCTTATAGCATTCGCAGCTTGCCTTATACGAGCATAAAAACTGCGACAATTCAAGTACAATAGACATTTGGTTATTTATAATTGTCGTAAACTTACGTTCAAATAAGGGATATTATGCTACGAATTGGTATCGACGTTGGTTCAACAACTGTAAAACTGCTCGCTTTAAATGATGAGGATGAACTTCTTTTCTCTGTTTATAGAAGGCATCATTCAGATGTTCGCGCAACAGTCATCGAGATTGTTTCTGAAGCATGTGAAACACTTGGCAATCAAGAAGCAACAATCACAATTACAGGTTCTGGCGGTTTGCTTTTGGCAGGCTGGCTGGATATTGATTTTGTTCAGGAAGTTATTGCAGATAAGTTTGCAGTTGAAAAGTTAATTCCGCAAACAGATGTTGCTATTGAACTTGGCGGCGAAGACGCAAAAATTATTTATTTCGATGGTGGCATTGAACAGCGCATGAATGGAACATGTGCTGGTGGCACTGGCGCTTTTATTGACCAGATGGCAAGCTTGCTTGATACAGACGCTTCTGGTTTGAATGAGCTTGCAAAAAAGCATACGATTATTTATCCAATTGCATCACGCTGTGGCGTTTTTGCAAAGACTGATGTTCAGCCGCTTTTAAATGAAGGCGCAAACAAAGAAGATATTGCTGCTTCGATTTTTCAATCTGTTGTTACTCAAACAATTTCTGGTTTAGCTTGCGGGCGACCAATAAATGGCAATGTTGCATTTTTGGGCGGGCCACTTCACTATCTTGACCAGCTTAAAGCTCGCTTTATTGAAACTTTGGAATTAACTGAAGAAAGCACAATTGAACCACCTGAATCGCATTTGTTTGTTGCCCGTGGTGCAGCATATGCTTCAAAGAAGAATGAAAAAGTTTTCACTTTGGAAGAGGTTGCAACGCGCTTGCGCAACTTGGGCGACATGCAAGGCAGTGAAGTTGAGCGTTTGGATCCGCTTTTTAAAGATGAAGATGATTACAAACAATTTGTTGAGCGCCATGCAAAAAATTCTGTTCCAACAGCAGACCTTGCAGATTATCGCGGGGAAGCTTATCTTGGCATTGATGCTGGTTCAACAACTCTGAAGGCTGCTCTTATTGGCAAAGATGGCGAACTTTTGCGCACATTTTATGCAAACAACAAGGGCGACGTTTTGGGCACTTGCCGTCGCATGCTTGGCGATTTTTATGAAGCTTTGCCACGCGATGCAGCAGGTAATTTGCTTGTAAGCATTGGGCATACAACAGTTACTGGCTATGGCGAAGGCTTACTTTTGCAAGCTGTGCAGGCAGACAGTGGTGAAATTGAAACTGTTGCTCACTTGCGCGGCGCGGAAGAAATTTTGCCAGGCGTTGAATTTATTTTAGACATTGGCGGGCAAGACATGAAATGCTTGCGCGTTAAAGATGGCGTTATTGAAACTATCATGTTAAATGAGGCATGCTCTTCTGGTTGCGGCTCATTTATAGAGACTTTTGCTAGTTCTCTTGGCATGGATGTTATTCAATTTGCAAAGGAAGCAATTTCTGCAAAGGCGCCGGTTGATCTTGGTTCGCGCTGTACTGTTTTTATGAACAGCCGTGTGAAGCAGGCCCAAAAAGAAGGCGCGACAGTCGGTGATATTTCTGCTGGTTTGAGCTATTCAGTCATAAAGAATGCGCTGTTCAAAGTTATTAAATTGCGCGACCCTAAAGAAATGGGAACAAACGTGATTGTACAGGGCGGCACATTCTTAAATGATGCTGTGTTGCGCGCTTTTGAAAATTTAGCAGGGCATGATGCTGTGCGTCCAAACATCGCTGGAACAATGGGCGCATATGGTGCTGCTTTGCTGGCACGCGACCGCGCCGATGGAAGTGGCAGCAAGCTTTTAGCTCCAAAAGATATTGACGCGATGGAAATTAAACACACTACAATCCGTTGTGGTAAGTGTGAAAATAATTGTTTACTCACAATCAATGATTTTGGCAAAGACCCGCAGACTGGCAAAAACCGCCGTTTTATTACTGGCAACAGGTGTGAAAAGGGCGGCAGCAATGCTGGCAAAGCAAAGCAAGTTCCTAATCTTTTTGATTTCAAAGAACATTTGCTTTTTGACCGCGAATCTCTTCCAAAAGAAGATGCAAAATATGGCAGCGTTGGCATTCCGCGCGCTTTGAATATGTATGAAAACTATCCATTCTGGCATACATTCTTCACCAAGCTTGGATATCACGTTGAACTCAGCAATTCTTCTTCAAAGAAAACTTATGAAGCAGGAATTGAATCGATGCCTTCTGAAAGCGTATGTTATCCAGCAAAGTTGAGCCATGGCCATATTATGGATTTGTTGCAGCGTGACATCGACTTCATTTGGATGCCGTGCGTGCGCTGGGAACGTCAAGAAGATGATGAAGCAAATAACCATTTTAACTGTCCAATTGTCATGAGCTATTCTGAAGCTTTGCGCTTGAATATCGATGATTTGAAAGACAGCAAGATTGAATTTTTGAATCCGTTTTTGCCATATGATGACAAAGAAGCTTTGAAGCTTCGACTTTATGAACGCTTGGTAAAAGATCGCAAAGATGCGCACCCCAACCAAGCTTTCCCAAGCAAAAGCGAAATTGATGCTGCAGTGGACGCAGCATGGCAAGAAGATTTGAACTTTAAACAGGCCATGCGCAAAAAGGGCGAAGAGGCTTTGAAGTGGCTTGAAGATACGGGTGCTCATGGTGTTGTTTTAGCTGGCAGACCATATCATATTGATCGTGAAATCAACCATGCAATTCCAGAGCTTATTGCAAGCTATGGCTTGGCTGTTTTAACGGAAGATTCTGTTGCGCACTTGGGCGAGCTCGAACGCAGGTTGCGCGTTTATGACCAGTGGATGTATCACACTCGTTTGTATAATGCTGCAAAAGTTGTAACGCAGCGCAATGACCTTGACTTGGTTCAGCTGAATTCATTTGGTTGTGGCTTGGATGCTTTAACAACAGATGAAGTTCAAGAAATTTTGGAAGGCAGCGGCAAAGTTTATACAGTATTAAAGATTGATGAAGTTAGCAATCTTGGTGCTGCTCGCATTCGCATTCGCAGCTTGCTTGCTGCATTAAGACAAAAACATGCAGCTGAACTTCCAAGTGAAGAAGACTTAGATTTGTCTAAATATATTGTGGATAATACTGCATTGTGCAGCCCGAGTTTGCAATATGAATATAAAGTGCAGCGTGAAGCCCAGTCCACAGAATTTCCTCGTGTTGGGTTCACTCAACAAATGAAAGATGAAGGCTGGACAATTCTAGCACCGCAGATGGCTCCAATTCACTTTGAATTGCTTGTTCCAATTTTCCGCCAAAACGGATATAACCTTGAGCTTTTGCCTTCTGTTGACCCAGGCGCTGTGGACGCTGGCTTGAAATATGTAAACAACGATATTTGTTATCCATCAATTTTGACAACAGGTCAAATTATGGAAGCTGTCACATCTGGCAGATATGACATGAGCAAGACTGCCGTTTTGATTTCGCAAACTGGTGGCGGCTGCCGTGCTACAAATTACATCAGTCTTATTCGCAAAGCATTGCATGAAGCAGGCTATGATAACGTGCCAGTAATTTCATTGGCATTCAAAGATCTTGGAGAAAATAATCCAGGCTTTAAAGTGAATAAAGACATGCTTTTAGCTGCTGTTCCTGCGCTGTTGCTGGCAGATGTTTTGATGATGACTTTGTATCGCACGCGCCCTTATGAAGCTGAAGCCGGCGCTGCTAATAAGACCTTCCGCAAGTGGATGGATTATTTGAAAGACAACACTGGCAAGATTAAGAAGCGCGACATTGGCAAAGTTTGCAAGATGATTGTTGATGACTTTGACAATTTGCCATGCAAAGATTTTGGAAGCAAACCACGCGTTGGCGTTGTTGGTGAGATTTTGGTTAAGTTCCACCCAACAGCAAACAACCAAGTTGTTGAAGTTATTGAAAAAGAAGGCTGCGAGGCAAATGTTCCTGGCTTGGTTGACTTTTTCTTGTTCGCTATGATCAACCCTGCATTCCGCGCGAAAAAGCTTACTCCAAGCAAGAAGAAATATCTTTTCTCGATGTTTTTGGTGAAGCTGCTTGAAAGCTATCGCAAGCCAATAAATAAAGTGCTTGAAAATTCACAGCGCTTTGCTCCATATAGCGGAATTCAAGAAGTTGCAGATGGTGCTGCTGAAATTTTGGATGTTTGCAATATGATGGGCGAAGGTTGGCTTTTGACTGGCGAGATGGTCGAGTTAATCAAAGAAGGCACGCCAAATGTTATTTGTACGCAACCATTTGCTTGCTTGCCGAACCATGTTGTTGGCAAGGCAGTTATTAAGGAATTGCGCCGCAAGTATCCTCAAAGCAATATTGTTGCTGTTGATTATGACCCAGGCGCTTCTGAGGTTAACCAGCTAAACCGCATTAAGCTTATGATTGCTGTTGCATTTTCAAACCAAGAAGAGCAGCAAAAGCAAGCTGCTGAGCAGGTTAAACAAGCTGCGCAAGGCGGCGCTGCAACACAAACAAGCAAAGAAAGCTAAACAATGCACAGGCTTGCAGTAATAGGAGCAGGTCCTGCTGGTTTGATTGCAGCAATTTCTGCTGCTCAAAAGGGCGCGCAAGTTTTCCTGCTTGAAGCAGAGCAACGCGTTGGCAGCAAGATTTTGTCTACGGGCAATGGGCGCTGCAACCTGACTAATATGTATGCTTCGCCACAAGATTATAATGCGCCAGCTTTTGTTGCGCCAATTTTGGAAGCTTATAGTCCAAAGCATATTCGCACAATTTTTGAGCAGCTTGGACTTATTACAACTGTTGAAGATGAAGGCAGAGTTTATCCGCAAAGCAATGCTGCAAATTCTGTTTTGGATGTGTTGCGTTACAGCTGTGAGCGCTATGGTGTGAATACGCAAACAAACTTTGAGGTTGATGTTATCGCGCAATCTGATGAAGGCTTTATTGTTGGAAGCAAATGTGGCAAGCGCGTTTTAGCTGATAAAGTTATTATTGCAACTGGTGGCGGCACTCGCTTGCTTGGCACATGCGGGCATACAATCATGCCATTTTCACCCGTGCTTTGCGCTTTGAAAACTCAGACTGGGAATTTGCGTGGGCTTTCTGGCATTCGTGCAAAAGCCCGCGTGAGCCTTTATGATAATGCTCAATCTGTAAAGCCGATAATTGCTGAAAATGGAGAAGTTTTATTTCGCGACTATGGCTTAAGCGGAATTGTCATTTTTAATATGTCGCGCTATGCACAAGAAGGAAATATTATTTCGATTGATTTTGTGCCAGAGCTTGACAAAATTCCTTTGACGCAAAAGCTGCAAAAGCGCATTGATATTCTTGCGCATTACAATAAAAAGAGTGCTCTTGAAGCCGAGCCGCCAAGCAATGCAGAATTATTATGCGGAATTTTTCAGCCGCGTATAGCTGTTGCTTTGTTGCGCGAGGCACACTTGAAGGCCGCAGATTCTGCAACAAAACAGAGTTGTGAAGCTTTAGCAAAAGCTTGCAAAGATTTCTGTGTAAAAGTTGAAGGACCTGCCAACATTAAGAATGCGCAGGTGACGCGTGGCGGCGCGCTGGTTGATGAATTCGACCCGCTAACTTTGGAATCGCGTAAGACGCCTGGCATTTATGCTGCAGGGGAGACTTTAAATGTGGATGCTAAGTGCGGCGGATACAACCTCCACTGGGCTTGGGCAAGTGGGCTTGCAGCTGGTCGCGCAGCTTCAAAAGGATAAACTTAAAACGAATTCAAAAAAGTCTTTCCCAAAAGATAGGAGACAACCATGACTTGGACAAAAGAAATGCCCGCAAATCCTGTTGTTGCTGTTTGTGGCGCTACTGGCGCTGTTGGCCGCGAGATGCTGCTTGTTTTGGAGCAGCGCAATTTTCCTGCTTCAAAAGTTCGCGCTCTTGCTTCTGCAAGGTCGGCTGGAACTACTGTTCCTTTTAATGGCGAAGAACTTATTGTTGAAGAAATGACGGAAGATAGTTTTGAAGGCGTCGACATTGCGCTTTTCAGTGCTGGTGGTTCTGTTTCAGAAAAATTCCGCGATGCTGTTGTTGCAGCAGGCGCTGTAATGATTGACAATTCAAGCGCATTTCGTGTTGATAAAGATGTTCCGCTTGTTGTTCCTGAAGTTAATCCGCAAGACTTGGAATGGCATTCCGGTGTTATTGCAAATCCAAACTGTTCAACAATTCAGATGGTTGTTGCTTTGAAGCCTCTTTATGAAGCTGGCAATGGCATTAAGCGCGTTGTTGTTAGCACATATCAGGCTGCATCTGGCGCTGGTGCTAAAGGAATGAACGAACTTTATAATCAGACTCGCGAATTTTTAAATGATGAAGAATTGACTGTTAGTGCTTTTGCTCATCAGATTGCATTTAATACTATTCCGCATATCGATATTTTCCATGATGACCTTTATACAAAGGAAGAATGGAAGATGGTTGTTGAAACAAAGAAGATTTTTGGCGATGACAGCATTCAGGTTGCTCCGACTTGTGTGCGCGTGCCAGTTTTGCGTTGCCATGCAGAAAGCATAAATGTTGAATTGAATGCTCCGCTTTCTGCTGAAGAGGCTAAGGCTGCTTTTGCTGCTGCAGATGGCGTGACATTGATGGATGACCCTGCAAATAATGTTTATCCAATGCCTGGTTTGTTGCAGGGTACAGATGATACTTATGTTGGGCGCGTGCGTCTTGACCCAACTGTTGAAAATGGCATTGCTTTTTGGTGCGTTGCAGACCAGATACGCAAAGGGGCTGCGTTGAATGCAGTGCAAATCGCCGAGGCGTTGTTGCCATAATTGATTTGTGGCATTCGGTACCCACTCCGGCCATAGCTCGGCACCCGTTTAGCATCTCGGTACTAGCTCCGGTCATAGCTCGGCACCCGTTCTAAAAATTATGCGCTCCCGCTGCGGAACTCGCGACTAACGTCGCTCAAACAGTCCTCGCAAAACCGGAGCGCATAATTTTTTTCACTGCCTTCGCAGTATTCTCTTCGCTAGTGCCGAGATGCTGTTTAGAACGGTGTTGTTATTCCGCATATCACCACGAAGAACACCTGGCACTATATCTTGTCAACTTCTTGCGGCGAGGTTGCACTGCATTGCAACTTGTTGATTCAAGGGGCGTCCGCATGGTCTTGGCGCAAGCAATGTTTTGCGCGCTGCTGGCTGCTGGTTCGCAGCATTCTCTTCGTGTGTGTTGCCGGCTGCTGCTTCGCAGTATTCTCTTCATGTGCGCGCTGGCGGTGGCTTATTTTTTTGCATGAAAATTTATTAAAGTGTACAAGAAATTTGGAAAACTTGTACAGTTTACTAAACAAGGCTTATTGTTTCATTTATGTGCAAAGTTTGATGTATTCAAATAAGTTTCTAAATTCGATTAAAGATAACTAAAAAACTTTGCTTTTAACTTTTATAAGTTATAATATGAAGAAAAAAGTTAAAAGGAGCAAAAAATAAATGGAAGATAGAATATTTGGTCTGCCAATAAAATATGAAAAATGGGGCAAGCAGTCTGTTTTGCCTCTGTATGTTTCCAAAGCTTATGATTTTGTCAATGCTTTTATAGCAGATGTTCGCTTTATAATTATTATTCCAAAAGATGAACTTGTTTCTTTACCAACCTTAAAAAAACAAATTGCAAAGATACAAGAAGTTGACAATGTGGAAATTGCACTAAAACTTTCATCAATTTCAAATTATAGAAGAGATACGTTTATTGCTGAAAATATTGCATTTATAACAGAAAAGCAAATTTATCTTCCATTTATTGGTGCGCTATTGACATGTGAACAAGAAGCAAAAAAGATAAACGAAAAATTTATGTATTCAACGCAGCAGTTATTTCTTTACTATTTATATAGCGGGCAGGAAAGCTTGTATCTTGCAGATGCTATCAAAGCTCTTCCATTTAGTGCTATGACAGCATCTAGGGCAACAAAGCAGTTGCAAACAAGTGACCTGTTTTCAATTTCAAAAGATGGTGTAAATAAAATTTTAACATCTAAATATAGCCGAATAGAATTGTTTGAAAAAGCGAAGGTATATCTGTCTAGCCCAGTCCGCAAAGGTGGATATATTCAAAAGTCGCAAGTTAAGGATGATTTTGTTTTTGCAGCTGATACAGCACTTTCAAAAAAAACAATGCTTAATCCTAGCAAAGTTACAAGTTACGCTGTTTATGGGCGTAAGTTTGATGAAGCTTTGCTTTCAGATGAATTAATTGATCCATCTTCGCAAGCAAGGTTAGAGCTTTGGGCTTATGACCCAAGGCAGTTTAGCACAGACGATTGTGCAGATATTCTTTCAGTTGTGCTTTCTTTAAAAGATGCAAAAGATGAAAGAATCGAAGCATGCGCAGAAGAATTGATAAATAAACAGTTAGGGAAGTAATGATTGCGGGAATTGCGATGGGAAGGATAGCGAAATTATGGCAAGAAAAGGAATAATGCGCATTTTTAAGATTGCGGCTACGGTTTGGAGCGTATTGAATTTAATAGCTGTAGTAACTGTTACTACTGTGCTTAATCTAAGTGTTGAAGTCACTCCTTGGTATGAAGTAGCAGG
>CAVDAL010000038.1:0-13402 GCA_963606965.1 Acutalibacteraceae bacterium | reverse complement strand
ATCGTATGCCCAGCCGTCGCCACCAAAGATCCAGAATGACTTCTTGCTTAAGTATTCCTTATTTTCAAGAATTGCTTTGCAGCCTTCACATTCAGGAACAGCAACTGTTGCTTTTTCGAGTTCTGCAATATATGCATCTGCAGCTTTGCGGCTTGCAACAGCATCGCCGCGATTGTCGAGCCAATTTTGTGCAGCTTCTTTAAGTTCTGCAGAATGCTTGTCTGTTTTGACAAGAGATTGCGAAATATCAACAAGTCTTGATTGAACAGCTTCATAGCCAAGCAACATGCCAAGGCCATGTTCTGCATTGTCTTCAAAGAGTGAATTGCACCATGCAGGGCCGCGTCCTTCCTTATTCTTTGTATAAGGAGAAGTTGCTGCAGGGTTGCCCCAAATTGATGAACAACCAGTTGCATTTGCAACAAACATGCGGTCGCCAAAAAGCTGTGTAACAAGACGAGCATATGAAGTTTCAGCACAACCTGCGCAAGAGCCACTGAATTCAAGCAATGGCTGCTTGAACTGGCTGTCTTTAACAGTAGTGCCTGCAAGTTCTGGCTTGTCTGCAACTTCAGCAACACAATAATCAAAGACTTCTTGTTGCGCAGCTTGGCTTTCTTGGTCTGCCATTGTTAAGCAGCCTGTTGGACATGCGCCAATGCAAACACCGCAGCCCATGCAGTCAAGTGGAGAAATTGCCAATGTATAATTGTAAACACCCTTGCCCTTGCCAGCTTTGAATGGAACAACTGTAGCTGCTTGTGGAGCTGCTGCTGTTTCTTCTTCAGTCAAAGCAAATGGACGAATTGTTGCATGTGGGCAAACATATGCGCAGCTATTGCACTGTGCACACTTTTCAGCATCCCAAACAGGAACGCTAACAGCAACACCGCGTTTTTCATAAGCAGCAGCGCCAAGTTCATATTGGCCGTCGACGTGCTTCATGAATGCTGAAACTGGAAGGCGGTCGCCATCCATGCGGCCTACAGGTTCCATGATTGTTTTAACTTGTTCAATCAAAGCAGCTTCGCCTTGCAATGCGTGGCTGTCGTCTGCGTCTGTAGCTGTCTTCCAAGATTCAGGGATATCAATTTTTACAAAAGCGCTTGCGCCAAGGTCGATAGCTTTGTGGTTCATGTCCACAACGTCTTGACCCTTCTTTGAATATGATTTTGTTGCAGCGTCCTTCATATATTTAATTGCATCTTCCTGTGGCAAGACGCCTGCTAAAGTGAAGAATGCGGACTGCAAAATTGTATTTGTGCGCTTGCCCATACCAATTTGTTTTGCCAAGTCAATAGCATTGATTGTATAAAGCTGGATATCATTATTAGCGATATATTGCTTTGCTTCTGCGCCAAGATGATGTTCAAGTTCTTCTTCATTCCACTGGCAGTTAATCATGAAGATGCCGCCAGGCTTAACATCATTAACCATACGGAAGTTCTTCATAATATATGAAGGGTTGTGGCATGCAACAAAGTCAGCTTTGTTAATGTAATAGCTGCTCCTGATTGGACTGTCGCCAAAGCGCAAGTGGCTGATTGTAACGCCGCCTGTCTTCTTTGAGTCATATTGGAAATATGCCTGAACATATTTGTCTGTATGGTCGCCAATAATCTTGATAGAGTTTTTGTTAGCACCAACAGTGCCGTCGCCACCAAGACCCCAGAATTTGCATTCGATTGTGCCTTCAGATGCTGTATTTGGACAATTTGCATCTTCTGGCAAGCTCAAGTTTGTGACGTCATCAACAATGCCAACAGTAAATTCTGTCTTTGGTTCATCCTTTTTCAATTCTTCATAAATTGCAAAAGCAGAAGCTGGAGGAGTGTCCTTTGAGCCCAAGCCATAACGGCCGCCAACAACCTTGATGCCGCTAAGGCCTTCAAGATAAAGAGCATGAACAACATCTTGATAAAGAGGTTCGCCAACACTGCCAGGCTCTTTTGTGCGGTCCATAACAGCGATTTTCTTCACTGTCTTTGGCAAAGCTTCCACAAATTTTTCTGTAACAAACGGGCGATACAAGCGAACCTTAACAAGGCCAACCTTTTCGCCATGTGCATTAAGATAGTCGATGACTTCTTCAATGACATCACAAAAACTGCCCATACATACAATCACACGGTCTGCATCTGGTGCGCCATAATAATTGAAGAATTTGTAATCTGTGCCAAGCTTTGCATTAACTTGATCCATGCATTCTTGAACAACATCTGGCAATGCATTGTAATGGCCATTGCATGCTTCGCGATTTTGGAAGAAGATGTCGCCATTTTCATGGCAGCCGCGCATTGATGGATGTTCAGGATTAAGAGCATGTTCACGGAATGCCTTAACTTCATCCATGTCGCACATTTCTTTCAAGTCTTCATAATCCCAAACAGCGACTTTTTGAATTTCATGACTTGTGCGGAAGCCATCAAAGAAGTTCAAAAATGGCATGTGGCCTTTGATTGCTGCAAGGTGAGCAACAGCAGACAAGTCCATGACTTCTTGCACGTTGCCTTCAGCAAGCATTGCAAAGCCTGTTTGGCGGCAAGCCATTACGTCTGAATGGTCGCCGAAGATGTTTAGCGCGTGAGTTGAAATTGTACGCGCGCTTACATGAAAGACTGCTGGCAGCTGTTCTGCTGCAATCTTATACATGTTTGGAATCATCAAAAGCAAACCTTGTGAAGCAGTATATGTGCTGGTCAAAGCACCTGCTGCCAAGGAGCCATGGACTGCGCCGGCAGCGCCGCCTTCCGATTCCATTTCGCAAACTTTAACTGTTGTCCCGAAGATGTTTTTCCTGCCCTGTGCGCTCCATTGATCAACGAAGTCTGCCATTGGGCTTGACGGGGTGATGGGGTAAATTCCGGCGACTTCCGTAAATGCATACGAAACGTGCGCCGCTGCGTTGTTCCCATCCATTGATTTGAATTCTCTGGCCATGATTTCCCTCTCGATAGTGTAAGTAGTACAGAAACGTCAGTTGCTTACATGGTCCTTTAGTATTGTCTGCTTCATCATAGCAATACAGAAGGCGCGCCGACTTATGCGGCGCGCCTGTATTCGGTTACAAGCTATATTCATTCTTTAGAAATTTGTAAGTGTATATAGATATTACATTTTTCCATTCAGCCCATCTTCTTCTAATTTTCCAAGCAGATACAGAAAAGCAATTGCAGGCACTCTCATGATTGGAACTAAAGTTTTATGTTTAGATATACCAAAATCATCCAAATTTTTAGTAACCAAAAACGCGCTTGTGACTCTTGCTTTTTCATCTTCACAAAGTTCAACAATAGCGTCTGTTTTTGGAATTTTAGAATTATTGCGGTATTTAACTTCACATAATATTTTTTCACGAGGTGTTTCAATTACAAGGTCAACTTCTTTTTGATTTTCTTTTGCTTTCCTAAAATATCCAAGCTGTGCTGTTGCACCTTGATAGAAAGACAAAACATGCTTATATACAGTTGTTTCCACCATTGAACCAAGTTCTTTTTCATCTAACAAAATGTCATCTATCATCAAAACAGCATTCCTGATTGCGGGGTCGGCAATATAAATTTTAGGTTTCCCCTTTAAAGAGCCTTTACTTCCAACGTTCATTGGCTTTGAAATGTATATAAGATTGGACATTTCTAACGCCTCAATATAACTTTCCAACGTAGAAACTGAGACATTTTCCAGCTCCTTTGCAGCTGTTGTAATGCTAAAAATATCAGTAGAATTCATGCAAAGATATAGAAAGAGCTTCTCCATTAATAATGGGCTTCGGATATTAAAAAGCGTTAGTACATCGCGCTTAATAACTTTATCTATAACGTCTTCTCTAAGCATTCTTTGTGCATATGAATCATCATCGGAAAGAGCAAGCTCAGGAAAGCCACCAATTGTTAAATATCGATTAAAATGACTTTCAAGTGGAGCAAATTGTTCCATGAGATCACCAAGCTGCGCGTCGTTCATTTTTACCAAGTCAGTAACTTTTAAACGCGATGGCAACATTGGTTCATCAACTTGCAGCAACTTGCAATATTCGTAAAAAGACATAGTTGGAACTTTTAAAATACTCCATCTTCCAGTGCCACTATCTGCAGAGCCTTTTTCCAATAACGGGCTTGCTGAACCAGTTGCAACAAGATGGATATTTTTCATACTGTCATAAATGACCTTCATCCATAATTCCCAATGCTGTGTATATTGTATTTCATCAAAAAATACATATATCGCTCCCTCGGCCGGATAAAGAGATTTATAAATTGAGATAACAGTATCAACATCAACGAGTTTAATTACTGGATTGTCAAATGAAACATATAAAATATTTTTTGGGCTTATACCATCGTCGATAAGCTCTTCAATTATTTGATACATCACTGTTGTTTTGCCAACACGTCTTGCGCCAGACAATATAACAAAACGCCTGAGCGTTTCATTTTTTATCATCTTCACCGCTTCATAATATGCAAGTCTCTTGTGCGGCTTGCTTTCTTCTTTTATTTGCGATGGGTTGCGCCACCATGGATTATATTGACGCAACATCTTTATAATTTGTTCGTTATCAATCATTGCCATAACGATACCTTCGCATTTCTATATTTTTCGGCAGTTATTACATTATAATAGCATAACTCCGATGGAGTTATTACAGTATACTTTAGTAACTGCCGGAAAATTTGAAAAACTATAGAAAAAGAAGTATTGTTACATTGTTGTTCGACAGCAAAATTTATGAAATTGGAAGGAAGGCGGCGATTGCTGCATCTTTTCCATAGCGCCTGCAATGCCAATAAAAAGCACGCAGACGCCACAAGTTATTTGAATAGTTTCTTGGTGGCGCTCTTTTAAAAAGCGCCCACCAAACATTCCTATTATGCCGCCGCAAACAATCGCAGCAGAATTAATGATAGTCCCAAGCCCAACCACAGTGAATGAATCTTTGCGATTAATAAAGCTTTGCGCCTGCCGGAATGTGAGGGTCAACCATCAGCAGGTGAAGTTTTTCTTCCCCTTCTTCTTCATGAACAGCGCTGATAAGCATGCCACAAGAATCAATGCCCATCATTGCGCGTGGAGGAAGATTTGTTATAGCAATGCAAGTTTTGCCAATTAAATCTTGCGGTTCATAATATGCATGAATGCCGCTCAAAATTGTGCGGTCTTGGTCCGTGCCATCATCAAGAGTAAATTGAAGAAGCTTCTTCGACTTTGGAACAGCAATGCAATCCTTAACTTTGACAGCGCGGAAGTCTGACTTGCTGAAAGTTTCAAAGTCAACAAAATCTTCAAACAAAGGCTCAATTTTCACTTTTGAAAAATCGATATCTTCAGCTGTATCTGCAAAAGGCTGGCTTGGTGAATCAGCGCCAGCAGCAGCGGATGAAGCAGCTGCAGACTTTTTATTTGGATCATTTAGCGGACGCATTGTTGGGAACAAGAGCACGTCGCGAATTGACGGATTGTTTGTAAGCAACATTGTCATGCGGTCAATGCCAATACCAATGCCACCAGCTGGAGGCATGCCATATTCCAAAGCTTGAATGTAGTCTTCATCATAATCCATAGCTTCATCGTCGCCGCATGCTTTTTGGCGCATCTGTTCTGCAAAGCGCTCTTCTTGATCAACCGGGTCATTAAGTTCTGTGAAAGCATTTGCATATTCATTACCACAGATGAAAAGCTCAAAGCGCTCTGTGAGCTCTGGATTGTCCTTCTTCTTTTTAGCAAGCGGGCTAATTTCAAGCGGATGTTCAGTAACAAAAGTTGGCTGAACGATAGTTTCTTCAACCAAAGCTTCAAAAAGTTCAGAAATGAGCTTGCCCTTGCCATATGAATCTTTGACTTCAACGCCATGCTTTTTAGCAATTGCTGTTAAGTCTTCCAAGCTGCGATCGAAACTTATGTCTTCACCTGCGGCTTCGCTTGTGAGTTCAATCATCGTTGCGCGGCGGAATGGCTTTTCAAAGTCGATTATATTGCCTTGATATTCACATTGAAGCTTGCCATTTGCAGCAAGGCAAGCAGCACGGAATGCATTTTCTGCGAAGTCCATCATGTCGCTTAAATCGTAATATGCATGATATGCTTCAAGTGTTGTAAATTCAGGATTATGAGTTAAATCCATGCCTTCATTTCTGAAGCAGCGATTAATTTCAAAGACGCCTTCAAAGCCACCAACAAGCAAGCGCTTCAAATAAAGCTCTGGAGCGACTCGCAAATAAAAGTCGCGACCAAGTGCATTGTGATGTGCAATGAATGGCTTTGCTGTTGCACCGCCCATGATTGGGTGAAGCATTGGAGTTTCAACTTCAAAATATCCTTCATCTTCGCAGAAATTGCGCAAAGCGCGAACAATCTTGAAGCGAGCTTCGAAAGTTGCCTTAACTTCCGGATTAACAATCAAGTCGACATAGCGCTGTCTATAGCGAGTTTCTTTATCTGTTAAGCCATGGAATTTTTCAGGCAGCGGACGCAAGCTTTTTGAAAGAAGTTCAACTTCTGCAACAGCAACAGAAAGCTGGCCGCGGCGAGTGCGCATGATTGTGCCAGTTGCGCCAACCCAGTCGCCAACGTCTAAGTCTTTAATTTGCACGAATGCATCTTCGCCAACATTATTAATGCGAACAAAAAGTTGCAAGTCGCCTTTTGCATCGCGAATTACGATGAAGATGACCTTGCCTTGCCCGCGGAATGCAACAATTCGCCCTGCAACATGAACAACATCTTCTGTCTGTTCGCCGTCGCCAAGCTGCGCATATTTTTCTTCAAGTTCTGTGCTATGTGCATCAATGTCAAAGCGGCGAGCATAAGCTTCGCCGCCTGCATCAATGATTGCTTGTCTTTTATTACGACGAACCTCGATTGGGTCGTCAATAATTTCTGATGCGTCTGACACTACTTACCAACTTTCAAAATAGTGAATTTCATTTTGCGACCTGTTGGACCTTCATATTCAACAACTTCGCCCTTCTTCTTGCCAAGGAGTGCTGCGCCAAGTGGGCTTTCATTACTGATTTTGCCATTTGCGCTGTCAGCTTCAGCAGCACCAACAAGCTGAAACACGCGTTCGTTGCCTTTTGCGTCTTCCAAAGTTACTGTTGCACCAATATTAACCTTTGAAGTTGAGCGCTTGTTTGAATCAACAAGCTGCGCTGTTGCAAGAATTTGTTTGATTTCAGCAATGCGGCTTTCCACAAAGGCTTGTTCATTTTTTGCATCATCATATTCTGAATTTTCTGAAATGTCGCCAAATTCACGAGCAACGCGGATGCGCTCGCCTACTTCTTGGCGCTTTTCAGTTTCAAGATAATGAAGCTCTTCTTCGAGCTTTGCTTTACCTTCCGGTGTAAGAATTTGTCCTTCTGGATTAATGCTAGCCATGCTTAAATCTCCATTCAAGTCTAAAAAGTACGGCGCATGCTTAAACCACGCGCCGCAACCCTTGTTTACTAACTTATTTGCGAATTAGGGTGTGCCCTATTCAGACTATTTGCTTTCCTTTGTGTCTTCAGCAGTAGCCTCTACATCTTCTGCTTCTTCGCCATCTTTTTTGTCGTCATCTTCCATGCCTTTGCGCAAGTTCTTGACTGTGCGGCCAATAGCATTGCCAAGTTTTGGCAGATTCTTTGGGCCAAAAATCAACAGAACAACAATCAGGATGACTACAAGTTCTGGCATCCCTAAGCCTAAAATTTTCATTTGTCCTCCAATAAATTTTTCTAATGGGACAGCGCGCATAGATTACCACATTCTGAGGAAATATGCTCGTGCGGCGGCAATGGCAAAACAAAAAGGCTAGACGAACGGCAACAAAACTAAATTGGAGTATTCAAAAAGCTTTGCGCCATGCTTAAATAAATGCCTTCTGGCTCGAAAATCCAATTACCAACATCGCGCACAATGCAATAGATTGGATAGTCGCGGCCTTCGATTTTAAAATGCTTGAAACCTGCATCTGTCAATTCTTGGATGCGCTGCGTGTCAATCAAGCTATTTACTAGCGGGTTTTTCTGGCGTTCGCTTAAGCACCAGTTGTTGATTTCACGCAATTTATCTTCAAGACGCTTTTTGTTTGCTTCATCGCCGGTTGAAGCAGCGCGCGCAGAATTTGTTTGTGTGATGTAATGCTCTTTTGAACGCGGACAATTTGGGCGACAGCGATGGTTGCAGATGAATTCCACTTTGTCTTTATGGTCAAGCTTTGATAAAAATTCGTCGTCATAAGCGAATGCTGAATTCACAACTACAATATCAAATCTTTCGAATAATGAATTGTAATATTGTGGAGTTTCTTGACCAAGAACATTTTCAACAGTAGGCTTTACCAGCGAAGATATAATTTGCAAATTTGGATATGCATCGCGGATATATTCTGCAAGCAAATCTGATGTAACAATCACGCCATTATTTTTGCCTTCATTAAGATATGCCAAAAGGAAGTTGCTTTGCGCGTCTGCTAAATCTTGCGGCTCAATATTGCTATTGCTGAAAGTCAAGCGGCAGCCAACGCCAGCCTGCGCATATCTATTAAAGATATCTGCAATTTCATCCTGTTCAAATGTATATGGCGCTGCGCGTCCGCCTTGCAAAGCGCATGGCACGCTGCCAAAAACATAGTCGAATGGAGCTTCTATACCTTGCTGTTCACATGTTTCAAGAAGCAAAAATGCAAATGCATCATGAGAAAACATTGTGCCAACATTAAAGTCGCATTTATTTTTATATGGTCTGAAGATTTTTTGCATTTTTGCTCTATCCTGCTGTCCTTTTATCTTGTTGCTCTGCAGCTTTGCAGCTCCTTTGCCGCCTCGCGCTGCCTTTGCTGAGTTGCGCCGTCACATGTTCCAATGCATGATTGTTTTAAATGGATGTTTTTCATCATATTCAAAAGCTGCTTGCACATCTGCAATTGAACTAACTTCAAAAATTTCTGCAATTATGCTTTGCATATGACGCAAAACAAATTCATCTTGCTCGAGCTTGACAGCTTTTTCAAAATCCTGCTTGCTGCTGCGGCTGTTGCCAGAAAGCACGAGCCCTTTTTCCAAAACCATACGAGTGTTGATTGGCACAGGCTCTTCGCTCACGCCCATCAAATTAATGACGCCTTGCGGCATGATGCATTCGATGATTTGATCTATCGCATTCGTGCAGCCAGACATTCCGCCAACACATTCAAATGCATGGTCAACGCTTGGAAAGCCTTCCTTAAAATCTGCACGAACGTTGTGCTTTTCATCCACAAAATCAAACTTTGCCATCTTGCTTTTGTGAGTGCCGAATAAAAGCAAGCGCGCGTCTGGATATGTGCAGCGCAAGACAAGCGCCATCAAAAAACCAACCGCGCCATCGCCCCAAATGCCAATGCGGCTATTGCGCTGAATGTGGCGCGCAGATTCAAAACCTTCAAGCGCATTTATGCACACGCTAAGAAGCTCTGTCATAGATGCTGCAGCGGCAGGGATTTTATTGCATTCAACAAGCCTTTCTGCTGGCGCCGCAACAAGGTCTGCCATAAAACCATCCATGCTCGAGCTGCAAAATTTGCTTGCTCGTGAATAATTTTCTTTCGAAAGTTTGTCTGGGTCATTTGCAGATGGACGGTTTGGAATCATGACAACTTGCGCACCTGGTGCAAATGTGCCGCTTTTGTCTTCCACAACTTCACCCACAGCTTCATGGATTAAAGCCATTGGGAGTTTTTGCGCCAGTGCTTGCGGGTCGCGCTTGCCAGACCAATAGCGCTGGTCAGCAGCACAGATGCTCAAATGAGTCGGGCGAATAAGAGCATCGCCTCCGCCCAAAACAAGCTTTGCTTGTTGCGCTTCAAAACAGCCCGGCTTCACAAGCCTATATACTGTTGTCGTTTTATGTTCTGCTTGGTGTGCTTGCTTCACTTGCTTTTGCTTCTCCTTGTTTGCTACTGTTTGCGACGTTAACTTCGCACTTGTCACTTCACACATAATGCGCTCATTCAATGCCATGGATAATTGCGCGCGCAACATAAATGTCATGCGGCGTTGTAATTTTAATGTTGCTATATTCACCCATCACAAGGTGCACTGGCAAGTCGCTAAACAAAAAAACCTTACATGCGTCGGTGAGCTGGGATTTTTGCTCGTCGCTCAAAGCATCAAAAGCTTTGTTGTAAGCTTTGATTTGGAAGCTTTGCGGGGTTTGCCCTTGGTAATAATTCGAACGCAGCGGAATGTTGCTGATTTTTTCCGCATCTTCACTAACCACAATTGTATCTGTTGCTGGCACGACTGTATCAACACACCCATGCGCATGTGCAGCTTCAATATTTTCAGAAATTATGCGCTGTGTGACAAATGGGCGCACAGCATCATGGCTGACAAGAATATCATCTTCAGCCAAACCCCAGCTGCTTTCTATAAATTTGCAGATGTTATTCAAAGAGTCAAAGCGTTCTTTGCCGCCTTCAATGACGAATATGCGCGCGGCATCCTGTTGCGTGAAGTTGCTTGCTATAAGTTCTTGAACAAATTCAATCCAGTCAGCAGAAGCGGCTATAACAATCTTGTCAATTTGCGGCGCAAGAACAAATTCATTCAAGGTGCGAATAATTATTGGCGTGTCATCGTCGCCAAGACAAAGGAACTGCTTTGGGCGGCTTTTGCCCATTCGTTCGCCTTTTCCACTTGCAAGAATGCCTGCGTAATTCATTTATCTCCAATAAAAATTTATACATGTTCGAAATATTGCAGCGCATATTTTACCGCTTTATTTATTTTATGCACCTGCAGGCACGTATTGTTTTTCTTCAATATAAATTGTTGAATTTTATTGACATTGTAAATAAATATTCATACAATGCAAAGCGAAGGAATTTGAAAGGATAATCATGGCAAACACAAATGTGAATATAAGGATGGATCAAGACTTAAAAAAACAATTTGAAGCTTTTTGTGCAGATATGGGCATGACAATGTCAACAGCATTCAATATTTTCGCAAAAAAAGCAGTGCGTGAATATCGCATTCCATTTGAAATTGGCGCAGAAAATCCGAATGCAGAAACAATAGAAGCTATCAAAGAAGTTGAAAAAATGAAGGCTGACCCAACTCTTGGTAAGACATATACAGATGTTGATGAAATGATGAAAGATTTATTGCACTGAAATACAATGTGCGTCCGTCAGCAAAATTTCAAAAAGATTTAAAACGAATACAACGCCGCGGCTATGATATTTCACTATTAACTGAAGTCATAAAAATCTTAGCCTCTGGCAAGCCCCTGCCAGAAAAATACAAAGATCATAGCTTGTCGGGGGAATTATTCCAATTGCAGAGAATGTCATATTATTTCAGATTGGCTATTAATTTATGAAATCTCTGATTGTGATTTGATTCTATATTTGACAAGAACTGGAACACATAGTGATTTATTTTAAATTTCAATAGATAATCACATAACAAACACAGACAAAATGCGGCAACTGCGGTAGTATTTTCACCGTAAATTTTGGAGCAGGTTGATGTGAATTGCTGCGCAGCGCCGTACGGACTGTTGTGCGCCAGCCGCGCAAATGTGGCAAAGCGCATGGAAACTTGGCAAACAAATTGCTGCGCACAAGCTGCAAACACCACCCGCCCCAAGCATAGATTTTTAGGAGATGCAATGATTAACGAAAAAGACTTAGCATTTTTGAAGGAACTTGTTGAAGCACCAAGCCCAACAGGCGTTGAAATGCCAGCAGCAAAAGTTTTGCGCGACCGCTTGCAAGGCTGCGCAGACACAATTGAAACGAATGTGATGGGCAGCGTCCATGCTGTTCTTAAAGGTAAAGCTGACGGCCCAAGCGTCATGCTTGCTGCACATATTGATGAAGTTGGTTTGATGGTCACATACATCGACGACAAAGGCTTTTTATACTTCCAGCCACTTGGCGGCGTTGATGCTGCAATTTTGCCTGGCATGCGCATGGATGTTCATACTAAAGATGGCGTGCTTCGCGGCGTGATGGGCAGAATGCCAATTCATTTGCTTGCAGAAGACGACCGCAAAAAAGTTACAGAAATGGACAAGCTGTTCATTGACCTTGGCATGAAGGCTGAAGATGTCAAGGCAAAGGTTCGCATTGGCGATGCTATTACTTATGGCGTTGGCTTTGAGACTTATGGCGATGGATTTGCTGTTAGCCGCGCATTCGATGACAAGATGGGCGCATGGATTGCTGCTCGCGTTATGGAGGAAGTTAAGGCTGCCGGCGGCGCAGCTGGCGACTATATTTGCGCTGGAACAGTACAAGAAGAAATTGGAATGCGCGGTGGCGAAACAAGCGCTTATGGCGTTGACCCAGTTATTGGCATGGCAATTGAAGTTGGCCATGCAACAGATTATCCAAGCGTTGACCCAAAGAAAAATGGCGAAGCAAAATGCGGTGAAGGCCCAATCATTGGGCGCGGTCCAAACATCAATCCTGTGCTTTTTGATTTGCTTGTTGCAGCTGCCGAAAAAGCTGGAATTCCTTACCAAATTGGCCCAGAAAATCGCGGCACTGGCACAGATGCAAACAAAATTCAGCTGAGCCGCGGCGGCAAAGTCGCTGGTTTGATTAGTGTGCCTTTGCGCTATATGCACACTCCAACAGAAGTTTTAGCATTAAGCGACCTTGAAGCAACTGTAAAATTGTTGACGCAATTTATTATTGACTTAAAGCCTGGTACTGACTTCACTCCGATGATTTAATTTTTTTGGGAAGCGAGAAAGCGGACATGACAGAACTCACACCTGTAGCCCTATGGCTTAACAGCACATTTGCTGGATTCGACAATGCCATATTGTCCGCTTTCCACGCTTTTGCAAGCGCGACTAGCTATGCCCTCAACCCTATGTTTACGCTAATTGGGAAAATTGGAGAAGGCGGCGCTTGCTTTATTGCATTTGCGATTGTTTTGTTCTTCTTCAAAAAGACGCGCAAAGCTGGTATTTGCATTTTGCTTGCGCTTTTAATTGGTGCGCTAATCACAAACTTAACGCTCAAAGGAATTGTTGCGCGTCCTCGCCCATATATAACAAGTGAGCTTTACAAAACTTGGTGGCTTAGTGCTGGTTCATATGGAAATGCCGACTTATCCTTCCCATCTGGTCATGCAACAGCTGCAACTGCTGCAATGACCGCATGGTTTTTATCACGAAAAAGCGGCAAAGCTTTTGCATGTGCATTAGCTGTCGCCGTTATCTTCTATATTGACCGCCTATATTTAATTGCGCATTATCCAAGCGATATTGCCGGCGGCATTATTGTTGGCATCTTCGCCGGCATTGTTGCTTATTTCATTGTTTCAGCGATTAGCAAAACCATCAAAAAAAGCAGTAGCTCATAAATAGCTGGTTTTGATAGCCAATTTTGAGGGCACAAACGTTTCTACTTGCCATGCTG
>CAVDAL010000037.1:0-17525 GCA_963606965.1 Acutalibacteraceae bacterium | reverse complement strand
TTGCAGCAGCTTCATTAGCTTCTGCTGTTGCTTGAGCTTCTTTTGCTGTCTTTGCAGCAGCTTCTGCTTCAGCTTGTGAAGCTTTAGCTGTCTTTGCAGCTTCTTCAGCCTTTGCTTGTGCTTCTTCAGCTGCCTTTTGTGCAGCTTCTGCCTTTGCTTGAGCTGCTTGTGCAGCCTTAGCATCAGCTTCTGCTTGAGTTGCATCAGCCTTTGCCTTTGCAGCTTCTGCCTTTGCAGTTGCTTCATTAGCTTCAGCTGTAGCTTGAGCAGATTCAGCCTTTGCCTTTGCAGTTAAAGCAGCATCTCTTTCAGCAATTGCTGTTGCTTTATCAGCCAAAGCTGTCTTTTCATTTGCTTCAGCTGTAGCTTGTGCAGCTTTTGCTGTTGCTTCATTAGCTTCAGCAATTGCTTGAGCAGCTTTAGCAGATGCTAAATCAGATTTAGCAGTTGCTAATTCAAGGTCTGTAGCTTCTTTAGCTTTTTGCAAAGCTGCATAATCTTCTTTAGCTTTGCTCAAGTTCTTGTTAGCTGTTTCAAGATCAGATTTAGCAGTCTTTAAGTTTGCATTAGCAGTTGCAAGATCTGCTTTTGTTGTTTCAATAGTCTTATTAGCTGTAGCTAAATCCTCTTCAGCTTGCTTAATCTTTGCATTAGCTTCATCAAGTTGAGTTTGAAGTTTAGCAGCATCACTTTGTGCATCAGATGTTTCTTTTTCAGATGCCTTCAAGTTTGCAGCTTCAGCATTCTTTTGAATCTGTTCAAGTGAAGATGTGTTTGTATCCACAATACCTGCAATATCTTCATCTGCTGCTGCCAAGATTGCTTTAGTAGCTGATGCCTTAATTGTAGCAACTTGGTCAGTATATGCTTTAAGCTCATCTGCTGTTAAGTGAGTTAACTTATCAGCTGCTAAATTAGCATTTATTTCAGCACACTTAGCTTCAATTGCTGCTTTTGCATCTGCTTGAGCTTCAGAAATAATGCATACATTTACAACAGGCGAATTTGCAGAAGCACTCTTGAACTCTTCAAAAGTATTTGTAACTTTGCACAAGTAATAGTGATTACCTAAGCTTGCGGCAGAGTCAATTGCTAATGCCTTATCTGTAGCGCCTTCAATAGCTGTAGCTTCACTGCCATCAGCTTTTGCAGATTCATACCACTGATAAGTCAAAGTGCCAGCACCAGTTTCACCAAGTGTTGCTTCAACTTCCAAATTACCTGCATTTTCAGCACCCGTTACAACATAAATTGTTGTATCAGTCTTATTTGTAACAGTTGGAGTTGCTGCATCTGTAGTTGATACAACTTTAACTTCTGCTTTTTCAGATTCAATAGTCTTTGAACCTGTTGCATAAGTGCTTGTAACTTTGCAGTAATAAGTTTCTGCACCTGTAAATGTTGCATCGGCTGTCAGTGTTGCAGTTGTAGCGCCATCGACTGCAGTATCAGCAAAAATGCCAACCTTGTACCATTGATATGTCAATGTACCAGCATATCTGCCAGTTGTTGGAGCACTTGCTTCAACACTTAATGTTACATCCTTAGCACCCTGCTTTGCCCATGTAGAAGTTGGCTGCTTTGTAATTTCAACAATTGTTGGGTCAGCTTCCCATGCAAGGATTGGATAAATTGAGCCAAGCTTGTAATAAGTTGAACCAACATTCAAATCGCTAAGTACAGCAGCATCACTTAATTGAGCATCTGTCTTAGCTGTTCCAAATGTGCTTGCATTAGCGCAGCTTGTGTCAAGATAAATATTATTTGCATAGCTCTTTGGTGTTGCATATGTTGCAATTGCATCAGCTGTCACACCTGAAACAGTGCCAGAATTATAGCAAGAAGATACTGTGTCAGAACTTGAAGCAATAGCTATACCAGCTGCATAACCTGCTGTTTCATTAGATGCTGTAATCTTGCCAGTGTTATAGCAAGCAGTCATGGTTGTACCACCAGAAATACCAATGATGCCGCCAGCCATTGAACTTGCACCTGAAGCGCTTATATTGCCTTTGTTTGCACAAGATTTAATTGTTTCAGCTGAATAACCAACAATGCCGCCAATTCTTGCAGCTGCATCTGAATAAGTCGAGGTTATATCAGCATTATTTATACAAGATTCAATTGTTACATAGAAATCAGTATAAGCAATGCCGCCGCCATTTCTTAAATTACCGCTAATTGAAACATTATTTGTAACATTTTTCACTATACAGTTTTTACCTGTAGCACCAGTAATTTGCCCTAAAACACCTGCATAAGCTTTTACAGCTGTTGTCTCAATTGAGCCATAAATAGTAAAGTCGGAAATTTCAAAAGCAGTATTCTTGAATGTAATATATCCAAAAAGACCAGCATTTGAAACATCGCCGCTTATCTTGAAGCCTTTAATGCTATGTCCATTACCAATAAATGAACCAGAGAATGGAGTAGATTCACTATTGCCAATTGGAGTCCAGCTTGCATATGCAGACAAGTCAATGTCATTTACCAATTCAACTGTTACGCCGTCAAAATTATTGCCAGCATTAACTGCGTCGCGGAAATCTGCAAGATCTTTTGCGCTTTCAATTGCATATGTAGTGATATTTACTTCAGCAACATTTGTATCAATAATAGCCTGCTTGATAGTTTCAAAAGTATTTGTGATGCGGCAGAAGTAATATGAAGTGCCAAGAGATGTTGAATCAAGAGCATAACTTGCTGCTGTTGCGCCCTTAATAGCACTTTCATTCTTGCCATCTTTGTCGCATGAATACCATTGATAGCTCAATGTTCCAGCGCCTTCGCCTTCAACAGACGCTTCAACGCTCAAAGAGCCTTTTGACTTCTGAACAATAGAAGTATTTTGTGGCTGCTTTGAAATTGTTGGGACTGTTGGATCAACACCACCAAGAACATAGAATGTAGCAGTTTCAGACTTAACTGATTTGCTGCCGCCTGCCCAAGTGTTTGTAACAAGGCAATAATATTGATATGTGCCAAGTTCACTTGTTGCAGGATTAAATACTGCATCTGTTGCATTATCAACTGCAACGCCTTCGCCATCAACAAGCTTGTACCATTGATATGTAAGCTTGCCGCCTTCAGTCTTTGCAGGAACAGAAGCAGAAACACTCAAAGACTTCTTTGGTGTGCCGTTTTGCAATGCCCAAGAACCTGCTGGCTGAATGTCAATAACTGGATAACCATATCCATCATCTTCAAATATCAAAACAGGATATTCGTTGCCTTCTTTGAAGTAATTGCCGCCAACATTTAACAAGTTAACAGCACTTGCATTCTTTAATTCATCAGATGTCTTTGCAGTAGCTACTGTTCCACTTTGGCCATATTCGCAAGATGAATCCAAGTAATAGTTGTTTACAAACTTGTATGTGGAATTTGCATAACCACAAACAGCACCGGTATTTGAAGAAGATGCTTTACCAGCTACTGTACCAGCGTTATAGCAGTTGCTAACTTTGTAATTAGCATAAGCTGCAATACCAGCAGCATAATTACCGCTTGTAATATTACCTGTGTTGTAGCATGCAACAATGCCAGAAGCACCAGAAACATAAGAGCCAAACATGCCAGCAATGCCACCAACATATGAATATGTAGTTGCAGAACTAATGTTGCCTTTGTTTACGCATGATGAAATTTCATATATATTGCCAGAAGCTTGGCCAACAATGCCACCAACTTTTTCATTACCAGTCACATTCACATCAGCAATAATATTTTTGATTGAAAATTTAATTGAATTGCTCCATGCATTTTGAAATGCAACTAAACCAGCGGCATATGAGCCAGTTGTAACAACAGAGCCTTTAATCTTCAAATTCTCGATTGCTGAATCGTTATAAGCATATACATAGCCAAACAAGCCAGCAAATGTAGCACTGCCATTGATATTCAAACCTGTAATGCTATGTCCATTACCATTGAATGAACCAGCAAATTGACGTGAACTATCTGTACCAATTGGAGTCCAATTGCTAATTGAAGACAAATCAATGTCGCAAAGAAGTTCAATAGACTTGCCTTGATAGTTGTTGCCTGCATTTACTGAATCGCGGAATGCTACAAATTCATCCAAGCTCTTAATTTGCAAATCTGCAGCAACAGTAACTTTTGCAAAGTCAGATGTTGCAGTTGCAGTCTTTGAGCCCTGATATGTATTTGTTACAACACAGTAATAATAAGATGTGCCAGAGCTGATTGTTGGAACATAACTTCTTGTTGTTGCTCCATCAATCTTTTGGCCAAAAGCAGCATCTTGTGATGAAGACATATACCACTGATAGCTCAATGTGCCAGCACCAGCACCTTCAACTGTGGCTGCGACCTTCAACGCATCGATCTCTTCACCTGCAGCATAACTTGCACTAACAGGTTGTGTTGTAACTTTTGGTGTTGCAGCAGCTGTTGTATCTAGCACTGTGAATTTCACAATAGCAGAATCAACATAAGGAGCTTGTGCTTCACCATAATCATTAGAAACACGGCAGAAGTAATAATATGTTCCTGCTGTGTCTGTGTTTGGAACAATTGAGGACGCATCTTCACTTGCCCCAGCAACTGCAACAGCGTCACTTGCATCTGCCTTAGTTGCGCAGAACCATTGATACATCAATGTGCCATCTGCACCAGCCTTACCTGCTGCAGGTAAAGCAGCACCAACGCTTAAAGCAGTAGCAGTTTCACCAATGTTTGCAGATGTGTCATCTTTTGGTTGAGCTGTAATGCTTGGTGTTCCAGCGCTCTTTTCAAAGCTCAATATTGGATATTCGCCACCAAGTTTAAAAGCAGATCCACCGGCATTAATCTTGTTCAAGAATGCATCTGTGTTCATGTCATCCAAAGAAGCATAAGATTCAACAGTGCCACTGCTTGTTGGATAAACAGTCATATTAGCGCTGCCAGCTAAGTAATAACAATTTTGAACAGCACCAGGATACTGATTAGAAGCATCTTTCATGATGGCATATGAATTGCCACTCGAATTCTTTGATGTTAATTGTCCAACATTAAAGCAATTTGTGAATTTTGCACCAGTTTTATAGCTTTTGCCAGCAATGCCAATAACTTGGCCAGAACCTGAAATTGTGCCAGCATTATAGCAATTTGTAAACGAAATATTTTCTGCAAAATCTGCTACCAAACCACATATACCTGCATAGAAATAATTAGGCACGTAACTTGGAGAATTTGTCATATCAATTGAACCCTTGAAGGCACAATTTTCAAAGCTGGTATTCTTTGTGCAACACTTGCCTGCAATGCCGCCAACATATTGAACGTTAGCTGAAATTGACATATTGACTTCTGAAATTACATTTTCAAAAGAAATTGCACCGGTGTCACCTTCAGAATATCCAACAACGGCACCAACATAAGAATCAGGATTTGAATTCTTGATGTCTATAGAACCTTTAATAGTAAAGTTCTTAAATGTTGAATTTCCTGCGCGACCAACTAAAGCATGCTTTTGGCTAGTGCTATATCCATCAGCACTTGAATTGATTGTTAAGCCATAAATTGTATGACCTTTGCCATCGAATGTGCCCATAAACAACTTTGCATCGTTGCTGCAAATTCCTGGCCATGTTGCATATAAAGACAAATCAATATCATTTGCAAGTTCGATTGTGCAACCATCAAACAGATTGCTTTCAGATGCAGAATTTGACCATGTTGCTAAATCATAAAGCTGTTTGCCATTTGAAATAACAATATTGCTCAAGTCAATCTTTGCAGCAGCAGAAATTGCAGTAGCTGTCTTTACATTTTCAAATGTATTTGTTGCAACACAGTAGTAATAACGAGTGTTTGCTGCCAATGTCAAATCTGGCTTATATGTTGCTTTTGTAGCGCCAGCAATCTTTGTATCTGTTTGTGGATCCAAAGTTGAAGATGTTGAGTAATACCACTGATAACTAATGTCGCCTGCACCAGCGCCAGATACAGAAGCAGAAACCTTCAAAGCATCTGCTGCTTGGCCAAAGTGAGGATAGTTCATCTGTGAATATGATGCATCTTCAATTGCAACATTTTCAATTGTAGGTGTTGCAGCTGGAGTTGTTGTAACAATTGCAATTTGTGCAATGTCACTTGTGATGCTAGCTTGTTGTGTAGCAGTCTTTGTGCTGAACTGATTTGTTACAACACAATAATAGTAATAATAAGCTGCGTTCAAGTTAGTAGCAGGAGTATATGTTGCGCTATCTGTGCCAACCTTTGTATCAACTGATGCATCTACTGTGCCAGTTGTATTTCTATACCACTGATAATGAAGAGCAGCTTTATAATTTGAAGCTTTATATTCATCAGGAATTGAAGCTTCAACACTTAAAGCACTAGCGCTGTCACCTTGTGTATATTGAACGCCGCCAACAGGCTGAGCTTCAATTGAAGGTGTTGCAGATTCTGTATCCCATGTAAATACACGAACAATATTTGAATCTGTTGTTGCTACTTTTGTATCTTCAAATGTATTTGTGATACGGCAGAAGTAATAGCAAGAACCAAGTGTAGATACTTGTGGAGTATATGTATCTTTTGTAGCACCAGAGATTGCATTTGAACGAACTGAATCTTTGTAAGATATACATGCATACCACTGATAGCTAATCTTGCCAACATTATCCATTTGGTCTGTATCAATTTCAACACTTAATGCAGAAGGTGAAGATGTTCCCTTTTCATTAAATATCATTTGTGGTTGTGAAACAATAACAGGAGCAGAAGCTACCTTTTCAGAAACTACATGCATGCGAACAATGTTTGATGTAATAGTTGCTGGGCTTGTAACAATATCTGATCCAATGCTAAATTCATTGTTTACAACACAATAGAAGTAATGATATCCAGTTGCTGTATCTGTTGTAACAGTTGGTGTATAGCTTGCACTATCTGTGCCAACTTTTTCATCAACACTTGTATTGATAGTGGAAGTTGTATTGTGATACCACTGATAATGCAGTGTGCCATCGCCACCAAGTGTGCCTGCTTCAGGAAGAGAAGCTGAAATGCTTAATGCTTCGATTGTGTCGCCTGCTTTAACATCACTTGCAACATTTTGTGGCTGAGCATCAATTGTTGCTTTGCCGCCATTTGCATTTGCAATAACTTTAACAGCAACAATGCTTGAACGAGTCTTTGCTGCAATTGAACCTTCAAATGTATTCAATACATCACATGCATAATATGATGTGCCTGCAGTTTTAACTTGTGGAGTATATGTTGCTGAAGTAGCGCCACTAATAGCAGTTAAGTCACTACCATCTTCTTTTTCACCGACATACCATTGATATGCAAGTGTACCTTCAGCATCTTCTAAGCTTGCTTCAACACTTAATTGCTTTGCTGTTGCATTTTGAACAAGTGTTAGCGCTTGAGGCTGCTTTGTAATAGATGGTGCAACAATGTCACCTTCAATTACAACAAAAGCACATGCATCTGATGTAACAGAAGCTGTTCTTGATTCATCAAATGTATTAGTTACAACACAATAATAATATACTGTGCCAGCTTCTTCACCAATTGTTGGTGTGAAAGATGCGTTTGTAGCACCGTCAATAGCTGTTCCACCAACATTTGATTTTGTAGTATTTGAATACCACTGATAGCTCAACTTGCCATTAGCGCCAATGTCGCCTTTACCTGGCAGTGAAGCTTTAACAGTAATATCATTTGCTTTTGTATCAGTTTCGCTATATGCACCACCAGCAGGCTGCTCAGTAATTGTTGGCGTACCTTGGCCAATGCCAGCTTGCCACTTTAGCATTGGGAAGCCATCATTAACATTATTTGTGTCTGCAACATATGCATCGCCAAGAAGTGTTGCAAATGAAGCTTCCTTCATTTCATCTAGAGTCTTTTCAGTTGCACCGTACCATTTATCATAAAATGTTCTATCTGATGGATAATAGTAACTATTTGTTGTTTGATATTCACCATCGCGCGAATAAATGTAATACAAGCCTGAGCAAGTTGTTTCACTAAAGTCTGAAGCAACATAGCAGTTTTTAACACCGCCGCCAACATAGCCAGAAGCGAAAGCAGATACTTCATAATAACTACTATAGCTTGAAGAAGTACACTTTAATGCAATTTTGCCAAGGCTATAGCAATTTGTAAATGATGTTTTGCAATATTCGCGAGCAAATCCAAATGGAGAAATATACTGCAAGTAACTTGAATTAGCTGTGTCTGTTAATGTGCCATAATTAACACAATTTGTAACACTTACATAACGCATTTGACCTGTAACATTGCCCACATATGGCATGGCATTATTAGTTGAAACATTAACCTTTGAACATACATTTTCCAAAAATGCTGGCTTGCTTGCGCTGCTTTGAATATAACCAACAATACCACCAGAACATGAATTACCGCAATTGAATGTGCAGTTACCTTCAACAGTCAAGTTACGAATACCTGGAACAACACTTGTTGCACTAAGGTTTGAAATATAACCAAACAAACCTTTATATTTCTTTGTTGAATTTATATACAGGCCTTTAATTGTGTGATATGCACCATCAAAAACACCAGCAAAAGCTTTTGCACCAGAAGCCACATTTGAAATTGGAGTCCAGCTTGTGCCTGATTCTTCACTGCAAACACTTGAAAGGTCAATGTCTGCACAAAGCTTTACTGTAACGCCAGCAAATCTGTTGCCGCCATTAACCAAATCTCTGAATGTAAGGAACTCATCTAAATTGTTGATATACATTGTATTTGAAACATCGACTTTAACAATATCTGATGTTACAGATTTTGTCTTCGTCATTTCAAATGTATTTGTTACAACACAATAGTAATATTTTGTTCCAATACTTGATGAATCTGCAACAAGCTTTGTTGAAGTTTCACCAGCAAGAAGCTTTGCACCTTCAGTAGACTTTTCATCATTTGAATACCACTGATATGTCAAAACACCTTTGACAGCTTCAATACTTGCAGCAATTTCAATGCTGTCTGTTCCACCGTATGAGACTTCAACATCTTTTGGTTGCTGTGTGATACTTGGAGCTATAGCTTCTGCATCACTTTGAACAGCATATCCAGCAAATGCACTTTGAACAGAAGCTGTCTTGTCTACTCCTTCTTCTTGCCATGTATTTGTTACAACACAATAGTAATAATATGAAGAAGCAGTATCAGATGCAGGAGTGTAGCTTGCTGTTGTAGCAGTATCAATTTTTTCAGCACCAGTTGTGCTTTGTGTAGCACTCTTGTACCACTGATAGCTCAAAGCACCAGCAGAGAATGCAAAACCAGGCAAGATTGATGCTTCAACACTGAGCGTGTTTGCAGTTTCTCCTACTTTGCATGTGCCAGCTTTTGGTTGAACTGTAATAACAGGTGAGCCATTTAAGCCAGCTTCCCAAGCCAAGGCAGGAGCGCTTTCACCTTTAACATATGAAGAGCCTAAAGCTGTAACGCTACTTTCAGATGCGAACCATGTAGCATCTTTAACAAGAACAGAATTCTTGAGATTTTCAATGAATTCAGCTTTTGATGTTGAGTTTTTATCTGAGCTTTCTGCAACAACAGATGCACATGAACCATTCAAATAATAGTTATTACTAAAGTCCATATAGCTGCTGTCATAATTATTTGCAACATAGCCAAATATTGCGCCAGAGCCATCTAGAACTTTGCCAGTGTTATAGCAATTCTTTACATTTGTTGGATTTGCTTGGAAGTTACCAACAATGCCACCAAGCCAGTCACTTGTGCTAGACTTCTCAATTGAACCAGCGTTGTAACAATTAACGATAGAAACATTTCCTCTTGCAAAGCCAGCAATACCGCCAATGCCATTAAAGCCTTTAATATTGCCGTAGTTAGCACAATTTTCAATTGCAATATTATCGCCGGATATATTTCCAACGACACCAGCAGCTTGATATTGACTACCAACCTCAACTTTAACATTACACTTGACGTTCTTAATTACAGATTCATATGTAGAATAATCTTCTGAACCAGTTGCGTACTCAGCAGAACCTACAAGACCGCCAGTATTAGAACGGCTGTTTGTAATTGAACCTTCAATGCTCACATTTTTAAATGTTGCATTTGATGAATTACCAAAAAGGCCTACACCTAAACTTGATGTATTAATTGAAAGACCAGTAACTTTATGATATTGGCCATCAAAATTACCTTTAAATTCATTAGTTGAAGAGTTGCCAATTGGTGTCCATTCACCACTGAGTTCAATATCAGCTGTTAACTTAACATCAATGCCTTTGTATGTTAAGCCGCTGTTTACAGCTGTAGCAAAAGCTGCCAATTCGTCTGCTGTTCCAATTTGGACAGTTTCAGCATTTGCACTAAGGCTTACAACATTTGAAACAGTTGTTGCTATTTCTTCTTTATTAACAGAATTAGTAATCTTGTCAGTAACAACGCAATAATAATATGTTGTTCCTGGATCTTTGATTGTTGGTGCATATGTTGCAGATGTTGCACCATTAATCTTTGTGCCATTCTGGTTATCATCTTTTGATGATGTTGTATACCACTGATAGCTTAAAGTTCCGTCACCACAATCATTTGTGACTGTTACTTTGAATGGATCTTCTGCAATAGTTTCACCATATGCAATGCTTTTATCTGCACTAATTGTGATTTCTGGCTTTATAACAGTTTCAGCTGGATTAACAGAAACTGTAGCTTTTTCAGATGTTGCAAAAGTAGTTTTGCCATCAAAGCTATTTGTTACAACACACCAATATTCACTGTCGGCAGTTTCAGAAGTTGAAGGAATATAAGAAGATGAAGTTGCATCTTTGATAGCAATATCTTCGCCATCTGAATTTGTTGTATACCATTGATATGAAAGTGTGCCGTCTGCGCCAACTTTGCCTGCTGCAGGCAATGCTGCTACAACCTTTAAAGCTTGTGCTTCAGCGCCTTGTATATAACTTGCACCTTCAGGGTTAGCAGTAATGGTAGGTGTTCCGCCTTTGCCTTCCCAGATATGCACAGGATACGAGCCTCCCAGGTATTCATAAGCTTTTGCATTAAGAGTCGCAGGGAAGTCCTTAGCCTTCATCTCTTTTTCGCTTAATACAGTTGGCTTGTGTGCAGAATTGTAATAATAGCCACTAGCTGTTGATGTACCTTCAAGATAGTAGTTATTTTGGCAAATTGCCTGATTGCCAGTCAAATAAACATAGCCAGCCAAGCCATCATTTGCACTGCTTTGAGTGCCAGACATTGTTAATGAGCCAACATTATAGTTGTTCTGAACTTCTACTTTAGATGAGCTATTATTTATTTGGCCTGCTATAGCGCCAGAAAATCGACAGTTTCCACCAACAGATATATCGCCTGCGTTATAACAATTGGTAAGATTAAACTGCTGGCCTGAAATAACACCTACAACGCCGCCAAGGCTAGATTTGTTTACATTATTGCCTGCTGTAATATCACCAAAATTAGCGCAGCAATCAATAATGACTTTGTTGTTTGCACTGCCTACAACACCGCCAACGTTACTAAACCAGCCTGAAGTTTTTGTTGAAGTGATATTTACTTCAGACCTGATATTTTTAATGTTTATTGGAGTATTAACATTTGTAGAAACTGCATATCCAACAACGCCTGAAACAAAATTATTTGCGCCAGTTTTAATTGTGCCTTTTACAACAAAGTTTGAAATTACAGCATTGTCGCCAATGCAGCCAAACAAAGAAGCATAATCTGATGATGAATTGATATATAAGTTCGAGATTGTATATCCACTACCATCAAAATTGCCATAAAATCTTTTACTGCTATTACCAATTGCAGTCCAGCTTTTATCTACAGATGCTTCGCCAGTAAGCTTATAGCAAACATCAGACAAGTCGATATCGTTTGTGACTTTGAAATATGTGTCTGTATAATTCTGCCCCCCATTAACAGCAGTTGCCAAGTCTTGCATGTCATATGCTGTTGAAATTAAATATGGGCTTTCCTGCGTACCAGCACCTCCAGAATATAGAGTATTTTGTTCACCTCCCTCCGCAATTTTGTTTGCGCCGCTTGCGACGCTACTTCCTGCTGCAGCAAAAGCCATAGCAGGAATCATCGAAAAGACTAAAGCAACCGAGAACACAATGCTAATTAGCCCTTTCGCGAATGTAGATAAGCATTTTTTGCTCATTTCACATCCTTTCTCTAACATTTTCTTACATAAGAGTGCAAGCTTTTAAATGCCTTGGCTGTGTGTTTCAGACCAAAACTCGCTTGCACAAAGATGAGCAAAAGGTTTGTGCCTTTTGCAACCGAATAAGTATATCACTTAGCTGCGAATATATGTGGTGAAGAATAATAACTTAACCTATATATATATGCTCATTTTGGCGGAGTTTGATACGATTTGATTTTCCTATTTATGCATCGTTAATGTTGTGCCGTCGCTTTTGACTTTTATGCCAGAATCAACTTCTGTGCAGAAGTTTTGCTTGCCATAGTTTTGCAGAATACGTTCGATTTGTTTTGATTCAAGACGCGCTTCATCATTAACTAACAATAGCGCTTTGCGAATTATACGGCGAGCAAGCGGCACAGAAATTTCATTAAAGATTTTACAAGGCAACTGTACAGCACCATCTTTGAGCTGCACATTTAGGAGCAAAATGCGCATTGCTTGTGCATCTTGTGCTTCATCTTCTTGTGCAATTAAGTCCATGCTTCGTGCAAGTGATGGTTCAAAATTCGGTCTGAGCTCGCGCAATACAGGCATCAATTTTATGCGAATTTTGCTACGAAAATTTGAGCCGTCTTCATTTGTGGAATCTTCACGCCATAGTTTTTCATCTGGCATGTTTGGATGCTGTTCGCGCAAGAAATTGCGCAAGCCTTCCCTAGTTTCATCCAGTAAGGGACGTTCAATTCTGCCACGCACGCGCGGGATAGAAGCAAAGCCGCCAGGGCCTGTGCCAACAAGTGCGCGCATGAAAAATGTTTCAACGCGGTCATCAAGTGTGTGAGCTGTATAAATTATGCCATTGTCTGGGTCAAGCTTTAAATGCGCACACCATGCATCCAAAACTTCATCAGCGCATTTATAGCGTGCCTCGCGCGCGGCTGCTTCCATGCCGCCTTTGCCTTGTGCTGCCAGTGCGGCAACATCTATGCGGCGCACTTCTAGCGGAACATTCAAACGCTTGCAAGCATTGCGAACGAATTGTTCATCTTCATCAGATTCTTTCCCGCGCAGCATATGATTGATATGTAAAACTTTGCAATTAGGGCGATCATGAAATTTTTCAAGCATCGCCATTGAATCTGAACCGCCTGAAACCATTAAGAGCAAGGCTTTTGAGTTTGCATCTTCGCTTGTTTGTTCGTCGATTCCCGCGCCGCATGCAGCTGTCGTGTTTTCAAGCTTACTCATCGGCGCCTCTTTGCCATATTTTTGCGCGAGCCTTGAAAACTCCCTTTGCGGGCTGTCTGCTTAAGGCGCTTTAAGGCTTCATCTTCATCTGTAGCATCCACCTTTGCACGCAATGCAATCAGCTGGTCGCGAATGTGTGCTGCCTGTTCAAAGTCAAGCGCTTCAGATGATGCAGCCATCTGTTCTTCAAGCATTGCAATCATGCGCAAAAGCTCATCTTTGCCAAGAGCTGCAATATCATTAGCCAAAGATTTTGAGCTTTCGCTGCCGTCAACTTCATCATCATCGCTTCCAAGTTGGTCGATAATTGAATTGATTGCTTTGCGAATTGTTTGCGGTTCAATGCCATGTTCCTCATTATATTGTATCTGAATTTGGCGGCGGCGCGCAGTTTCATCCAACGCGCGACGCATTGAATCTGTAATATTATCTGCATACATAATAACTCTGCCAGACACATTGCGCGCTGCTCTGCCGATAGTCTGAATCAAGCTTCTGTGGTTGCGCAAAAAGCCTTCTTTATCAGCATCCAAAATGCAAACAAGGCTTACTTCTGGCAAGTCAAGACCTTCACGCAAAAGATTGATGCCAACCAAAACATCAAATTCGCCAGCACGCAAAGCATTCAAAATTTCCACACGCTCTATTGTGCCAATGTCGCTATGCAGATAGCGCGCTTTCACGCCCTGTTCAAGCAGATAATCCGTCAATTCTTCTGCCATTTTTTTAGTAAGAGTTGTGACAAGCACGCGACTTTGCGTCTTCACAACATCTTGAATTTCTGCAAGCAAATCATCGATTTGCCCTTTTGTTGGACGCACAACAACTTCTGGGTCAAGCAAGCCTGTTGGGCGAATAATCTGCTCAACATTTTGCTGCGACACTCGCTCTTCATAGTCCCCCGGTGTTGCGCTGACATAAATAAATTGCGGAATTCGTTCTTCAAATTCATCAAAACGCAAAGGCCTGTTATCCAACGCGCTTGGCAAGCGAAAGCCGTGTTCAACAAGTGTTGTTTTGCGGCTGCGGTCGCCTTCATGCATGCCGCGAACCTGCGGCACAGTCACATGACTTTCATCAATGATTGTCAAAAAGTCTTTGCCGCCAAAATAGTCAAGCAAAGTGTAAGGCGGCTCGCCAGGCTTGCGGCCGTCTAAATGCATTGAATAATTTTCAACGCCAGTGCAAAAGCCCATAGTTTCAAGCATTTCTAAATCATAAGACGTGCGCTGTTCCAAGCGCTGAGCTTCTAGCAGCTTGCCATCCTTTTTAAATTCTTGCAAACGCACGCGCAACTCATCGCGGATGCCAGACAAAGCACTTTGCACACCCTGCGTGCTTGTCACATAATGCGATGCAGGCCAGATTGGAATGCTTTCATAAGCAAAGATTTCTTCACCTGTTAACTTATTAATTTCTGCGATTGAATCAACTTCATCGCCAAAAAATTCCACGCGCAAAACGTTATCACTATATGGCGGGAAGACGTCCACAATGTCGCCGCGCACGCGGAAGGCTCCACGCACAAGTTCATAATCATTGCGGTCATATTGAATATCGATCAAGCGACGAATGAAGTCATCGCGGTCAAGCGGGATGTTTCTGTCCAAAAAGATTGCCATGTCCATATAATTTTCAGGCGAACCAATGCCATAAATGCAGCTCACAGACGCAACAACCACAACGTCCTTGCGGGTTAGCAGCGCAGCTGTTGCAGCATGACGCAGTTTTTCCACTTCCTCATTTATGCTGGAATCTTTTTCAATAAATGTATCAGTTTGCGGGACATATGCTTCAGGCTGATAATAGTCATAATAGCTGACGAAGTAAACAACCATATTGTCTGGGAAGAATTCCTTAAGCTCTGTTGCAAGCTGGGCAGCCAGAGTTTTGTTTGGCGCAAGAACAAGAGTTGGCATTTTGCAGCGCGCAATAACATTTGCCATTGTGAATGTCTTGCCAGAACCTGTCACGCCAAGCAGCGTTTGATAGCGCATGCCGCTTTCCACGCCGGCTACAAGCTGTTCAACAGCTTGCGGCTGGTCGCCAGACATTTCATAAGGCGCAACAATTCTGAAAGCATTGCCGCTTTCACGCTTGCCGCCAATTATCATGCTTTGAGCTTTGTCCACAAAAATCCCTTAGAATTTCTATTCTTTACATTCTTTGGTGCTGTCGCCCAAATCTAAAACTGAAAAGCGAGCATTCCACCAATTCTTTGCCCATGCTTTCAGGTCTTCCACGCTTCCTTCATTTGTGCAAACAGTGTCTGCTAATTCAATGCGCGATGCATCATCAATTTGTGCTTTGTACCTGCGCATAGCATCATCTTTGTCCATACCGCGTTTTACTGCACGGGTTAAACGCGTGCGCGGTTCAGCAACAACAGCAATAATTTCATCTGCCAAGTTTGCCAATTCCGGCGCTTTGTCCAAAAGCGGCACCTCAATAATCTGGCATTTTGCATCGCTTAAAGGCGCGCAGCTGCAACCCAAAATTGCATCTGTTGCAACTTCAATGATATATGGGAATGTAATATCATTCATGTCTTGCGTCGCTTGTTCATTATCAAAAGCACGCCGCGCCAATTTTTCACGAACAACCATTCCGTCTTCATCCAAGATGCCTTGGCCAAAGCGCTCGACAAGTTCTTGAATCATGGAATCATTGCCTTCAAGAAGAGAATGAGCAACAGCATCCAAATCCAAAGATGTTGCGCCAAAATCTTCGCATAAAATGCGAGTTAGCTCGGACTTGCCTGAGCCAATGCCGCCTGTGATGATGACTGTATACATGTTTGCTCCTCTGTCGAAGCAGCTTAAAGGTGCGCCGCCGTTTGTGGCGAACACATTCCAAGCTGTCCCCCTCTTTTTATGAGGTCAATCATAACAGAAAAGATTCGATTTATTTCTTCTTCTTTTATTTTGCCAACTTTTTGCTAGCAGCGCCTTTAATTCCTGCTACTTTGCCAGCAGCTGCATTTTCAGAATTCTATGCTTCTTCCCCAGCAAGCTCTTGCTGCTTTTGCTCTTCTGCATTTTGCGCAGCAATTTTTGCAAGCTCTTCTTCTTCAAGCTTGCGATAAGCAACTTTACCAACAAGGGTTGTGGGCAGCTCTTCCCTGAATTCAATATCGTAAGGCATTGCATATTTTGCTATGTGCTTGCGAGCATAAGCCATCAGTTTTTCGCGAGTAGCTTCAGATGCTGGCACACCTTCTTTGAGCATGACAAAAGCCTTGACCTTCTGCATTTTATAGCTGTCTGGCACACCGATAATGCAACTCATGTGCACGTCTTCATGTGCATCAAAAATATTTTCCAGCTGAGCCGGATAGATGTTATATCCAGAAGAAATAATCAAACGCTTTGCTCGCCCGCGGAAGTAAACAAAGCCTTCTTCGTCCATATAGCCCAAGTCGCCAGTATAAAGCCAAGTCAAGCCGTCCGCATGCTTGCGCAAAGTTTGCGCAGTTTCTTCCGGCATGTCAAGATAACCCATCATCAGCGAAGGCCCCGAAAGCAAGATTTCACCCTCTTCACCATAAGGCAATTCTTCATCAGTGCCAGGCTTTACAATCTTGTAATATGTGTCTGCAAAAGGCAGGCCAATGCTTCCTTCTTTGTGCTTCATTGGCGGAGTCAAGCAGCTTGCTGTGACGCATTCTGTTGTGCCATAACCTTCGCGAATTTGAATACTTGCATTGTGGTCGTAAAGGAATGTGTCAAACTTCTTCTTCAGTTCCACAGAAAGCGAATCGCCGCCGCTGAACACGCCCTTCAAACAGGACAAATCTGCCTTGCCCATGTATGGCAAGCGCAGCAATGCTTCATATAAAGTTGGCACACCAGCAATAAAATTGCACCTGTATCGCACAATGAGTTTTGCATAGCTTTTGGCTGTAAAGCGCGGCACAAGAATGCACCTGCCGCCCATCGCAAGCATTGTATGAATGCAAACGCCCAAGCCAAAGCCGTGGAAAAGCGGCATTGCTGCAAGCATTTTGTCGCCTGGTCGAAACATTGGATTTGCATTTATGACTTGACGGCTTAACGCATTAAAGTTCAAATTTGAAAGAACGATGCCCTTTGTTTTGCCTGTTGTTCCGCCGGAATATAAAATGACAGCTGGG
>CAVDAL010000036.1:0-3188 GCA_963606965.1 Acutalibacteraceae bacterium | reverse complement strand
ACCATCTTCATCAGTCTGTACAATCCATGTGCGCTTTGTTGTAGCAGAAGCAGCTGCTTGAGTTACTTCATCAAATGCAGTCCTGCCATCTGCGTCCGTGCCATATTGGCCATCATAATATGTAATCTTAAATTGCGCACCTGCCAATGTGGATGCACCGTCAGCAGTAGCGTCCCCTGTTTCTATATTTTGCTTTTCAATCCACATACGAATAGGATCATCTAGTGGGATGTCGGTGATTATGTTATTCTCCCCAGAAATCTATGCTTTCATTAGTGCGAAGGCTAATACCAAACAGTTTCCACATAAAATCTTCGCGCTCACTATAAATATTAATCACATAAACAGCTGTTTTTCCTACCTTATAAAACACATAAAACCCTTGCATATGAAGAAACCTATATTGGCTTGGAATATTAATCATGCCTTCAACTCTTGCACCTTTATTCGGATTCACACTAAGGTCATTGATTGAATTTATGAATTTTGCAAATTTTATTTTGCTGAAAGAATTACTTATTTCCTCAAGCTTTTCTTTTACGTGTGGAGAATATTTAACGTCCATATTTTCTATAGACCAAATTCTTTATCGATATCTTCTTGGCTAATCCAACCTTCTTTATTGGCGCGATCTTCTGCATTCTGAAGATCTGAAAGCAAAGCATATGCGGCTTTCAGGCGATCGAGTTCATCAATTTCATCCATAGTTAAAATTGCATATTCGCCATGCCCATTCCTTGTAAGATATACGCGGCTTGACACATCGACTTCTTTTAACACATCAGTGTAGTTTCTTAAATCTGATACTGGTTTTATGTTTGGCATGTTTATCAGCTCCTTTGAAATATTTAAATTTATAATACTACAAATAAACGCGTAAATAAACATGCAAATTCACCTGCATCATAAATTGAATGCGGCTAAAAAAGATGACCCCGCTAAAAGCGGGGTCGCCAGACCTGATGTGATCTTCTAAGGAAGGAAGGCTTAAGGGCTATTATCTCAAGCCATTTATGAGAAGACCACGCATATATATTAACACCTTGCACTCAAGATTTAAGTTACAAGTTTCATACACAAAAAAATTCCCCTAGGCAAAATACCTAGGGGAAGTGCGTGTAAAAAACTCGTAAGCTTTTATACACACATGTGACCCGTAAGTCAGATGTGGTCTTTAAAGGTAATCTGGAACAAATTCGCGATCACCATTGACGCTAACATCTTCTTTTTTCGGGTAGCGAGAAATGAAAGAAAAAACATTTGTTTCTGATACACTAACACCAAAGTTAATGTATTTACCGTCTTTAGACAAAGATGGTTTTGTCATCTTGCCCCTGACAGCTACAAAGTCACCAGTTTCAACTTTCATTGCGGAATCAAACTTTTCACCTTCTTTGCCATTTGCATAAACGGCAACTTTTACAAAAGTTGTTTGAGGATTGTCTTTTGTGCCGCCATCTGATGCGACAACAAAATTTGCAACCCTAACTCCATTTGCGGTTACAGATTCGTAAGCTTCCTTTGTTGCATTTCCCGAAATTTCCAATGTAATAGCCATGACGTGTCCTTTCTCTTTTGTTCACATTAAATCTGGCGCGCAAGCAATTTTGCTGTGCAGTATAAAGATTGCCAGAAGATGTGTAGTTTGAAACGCTTGTGCTATAAAAGGCTGAAATAGGGGAGAGTATTATCTTGCTATTAGTAAAGTTTGCAAAAGATGATAGCAGTCACTTATGCCAAAAAACTCTTGCCACTTTCCAGCAGCAAGAGTTTGATAAAAGCTATGACACGTTGGATTTTTAATGATTAAGAGCAAATGTTTTTGGAATTTCTGAGGTTAAAATCAATCAGCCGCGCATATTCAAAATAACTAACAGGATGGCCGAATAATTTTTCAAAATCCAAACATTCATCAAATGTCATGTCGCGCATTTTTAACTCGCCCGCCTTTTTATCTTGTTCATAAGCAATGCCCAAAACTGGACCATAGAAAATTTTGTAGATATGCGGCACCTCGATTGCACCACGCGGGTCAAGCCTTGTGACAAGTTTATCGCCCAAAATTGATGGCGATGCATAAATAACGCGGTTGGGCTGCCCATGGAAACTATCATTTTTACTGAAGTGCAAAAGAGGGGAGTAGCCAAACATTTCACTGGATATGTCATATGCGCCGCCAACAATTTTGCAAATTGATTCAGGCGTTCCATCAATTTCAATAACACAAGGCTTTTTGTGAGGCCTTGCAACCATTGCTTTGAGCTTACGCTTCATCATTTTATTTATCACTAGATAAATCCTTTCTACTTTGCTGCTAATAGTTCGCACAACACATTCTTTCGCTTTAAAAATGGGTCAGTGTTTCATTTAAAAATTGGATCGCTTTGTTAAATGCGCTGCTATAAATTTATCTTTTAGCGAAGTTGCGCGCGGGTTCGATAAATAGAAAGGGAAAATGTTGATGCCTATTAGTTTTTTAATAGTGAAAATAAAGGCTATAAAAAAAGAAAAGCCCCTGTTACTCTTGAGCAATAGAGGCTTGTTACATGCGCAAAGCAATAGATTTGCGCGGTTTGAATCCGTAGATTCATCTTACACTTGTTTGAAAAGCTAAAAACTTTTAAGGAACGTTTACAACAATATCATTGCCATATTCAAGCAGCGGGTCACCGTATTGGTCTACTAAGGTGGACCAGTTAAGATAAGGCTCAATTAACATGCGCTGGTCAAAGTCTAATTCAGAAAAAATATAGCCATCTGCAAGCCATTCTCTAATGACATCTTCTTTGCTTCTGTTTGCAAGAACAAACAATCTGCCACTATTGTAGGCTTCGATTCCTTCAAGCACATTTTCAATAGTTGAACCTTGATCATCGCACCAAGCGCTGACAGCCACTTCACCAGCACTGTCTAGATATTCCCAATCGTGAGCAAGCTCAATCCAAGTATCTAAAAGTTCATTGCCTGGATATTCGTAAGGCTTAACGCCAGGAATGTCGCAATCAATATCGCTTATGAACCACTCTTCATATGTGCCGCCATCCCAGCGAGGAGAGCCGATGCCTATATCTTCCAAAACGCCAGATTCATAAAGTTCGTCCGCATCATCAAAATCTGTCAAATCGACCCACTTGAAAACAAGTTCCCCTTCTGCATATTTGCCAAGATTTGTTACTGCAATTCTAAAC
>CAVDAL010000035.1:0-14098 GCA_963606965.1 Acutalibacteraceae bacterium | reverse complement strand
CCTTGAACTGTATGAGTGTAATGCTTGCCAGATGTATATGTAGTTTTACCAACTTTCTTTTTTGCTACTACATAAACATAGTACTTCTTGCTCTTAGAAATCTTTTTGCCTTTAAACTTCTTTATGCTCACAGACTTTTTGCTTTTGCCAACAGTCTTAACGCATTTATATCCACTCTTTTGTTTTGTAGAAACATAAACTTTATAGCCTGTAACTCCATCAATTTTACCCCAAGAAATTGTGAGCTTGCCTGCCTTAACTTTTGTTTTGTTATTGCACATTGGCTGTGTGAACAAATATGCAGTCTTGCTTGTCTTGCCCCAATATGTAGTATTATTGATAATAGAATAAGCGCGAACAGTCACTGTATAAACAACATTGTTCTTTACATCGCACTGGTCAAAAGGTTTAGTCGAAGCATATTTTATAGTGCCACTAGCAACCTTTTTGCCATTACTTGCTTTCTTCACAGTCCAAGCATATCCATCAACACCTGTTTGTGCAGTCCATCCAAACTCGACACTCTTTATGAAATAAAACCATTTAACTTGCTTAAGACCTGTAACTTGGCCTGGCAGCGTTTTCGCACCATATAAATAATAATAGGAAGATCCCCGATAACCAGAAGACGATTTATATACGTAATTAACGCGAATATAATATTCAGAACCAGCCTTCAGTCCTGTAAATGTATAGTTTGAATCATAAGCCCCAATGCTTACTTCTTTAGCATCTTCTGCATAGCTATAGTCCGTTCCAATTTGCACATTTTGAGACACCATTGTGTAATTAGTTTCTGTCTGAGCATATGGCGTCCATGAAACCGTTATGCTCGATTGTGTCTGTGCTGTTTGCGTAATGCCAGAAGCTTGTGCTTGCGCGGTATTCACAAGCATAAAGCACAAAATTGCTGCTGCAAATGCAACAATAGCAAACATTGCTTTTGTTTGAGTTTTAACTTGAACCATAATTCCTCCTTCTAATACAGATTTCAAAAACGTAAAACATAATGCAGATAATTCTACAAACTTTTTTCAACATAGTAAACAAAAAAAGCAGGCAATCTTTTTCGGTATATTATCAATCGTTGAAGAGCTTTTTGCGCATTGCTATAGCTACAATGCACAATGCGGATGCCACAAGAATAAAAGATAGCAAGAAAACATATCCATCGCTTGCATCCCCTGTTGCTGGTGTGGCATTTGAATCTTGATTATCTATTTTCTTGCTTTCCTTTATATCATCTTTAGCACTTGATTTATCTTTGGCATTGGTTTTGCTTTTGATTCCCGCAGCATTCTTATCTGTATCAGATTTAGCATCTTTAAATGTTGCCTTGCCAGCAGATGCTTGAATATAAATATTATATTCACCACCAACATTCTTCAAACCAGTATATGCAACTAATGCTCTAAAGCCCTGCTCACAAGCTAAATCATTATCTTCATTATCATATGTAAAAGACGTCTGCTTCGCATTAGCAAACTTCAACAGCGCAGACATTGGAGTTGACCCATCTTCAACTGTCCATTGATTTGTTGGATCAATACCAACACTGCATAAAGCAATAATTGCCATGGCAGTAGAATTTGCATTGCTTATGCCGCCAGAGCCGCAAAACCCAAAGCCACCGTCTTTATTTTGCATCTTCTTTAAAGATGTTAAAGCCTTATTCATTGCGCTTGCTGCATTCGCATTATCTTTAGCATATGGCTGCAGTGCAGATATAACCATTGCTGTTGTGTCTGCATCATCAGAAGCATAAAAAGAACCATCCTCATTTTGCAAGGAAACAAGCTTATCAATAATTTGTGCTTGTGGTACTTTTACATTTTCAGGGTCGGCATAATTGCCACATTTGTATGCAAGCAAAGCTGGCTGATACATCCAGATAGTGTCTGTCCCCTGTTCGACTTGAGCAGCCATAGCTTTATCCATCTTTTGCAGTGCATTATATGTTGCAGAACTATCGCTTGCGCTTGCATCTGGCAAAGCGCTTGCATCGAAGCCTGCTGCAGTCAAAGCAATTATATATTTTTGAAATACTGAACTATAGCCGCTTTCTTCAGCAGCCTTCATATCTTTTAGCGCCTGCTTTAAAAGTGCTTGCTTTTCAGAATCAGAATATCTATTCGCAGCGCACAAAGAAAGAGCCTTCCAAGGTTCAACAGTTGATGAATATTTAGAAGAGACATTTATTAACAAAATATCAATCGAAGCTGTTGTCGTACCAGATTGCGTTGAAGCAAAAGCTGCAACAGGCGCTAAACAAATAGCAAGAACGCATGCCAGAAAGCAAGCTACAAGTTTATCTGCGATAACGCGAAATTTATTTTCAATCTTATGAAACATATTATTCTCCTTTTGGTGCTAATGAATTCCATAAACAAATATTTGCATAGCTTCTGTAGGGGCGCCAATTTTGCGCAAACTCAAGACGCTGTTTTGGCTCATATTCAGGAAGAGCATGCTTGATACCTGAATCACTTTCCAAGAATGCATCTGAATAGCTAAGGCAACGCATTGCAATATAATTTGCTGACCAAGGCCCAATTCCTTTTATAGCCAGCAAATTATCAAACTGTTCTTCGACATTTGCTTGCGCACTAAAATCGAGTCCGCCACTTTCAAGCAATGATGCAATTGAATATATCGTACGGGAACGAGTTTTAATAACTCCAAGCTGACCAAATGCGTCCTCTATTGGGTTAAGCTTTAAGATTTGCTCAGGCTTCGGAAATGCATAAGCTAAGCCTTCAATATTAGTTTTTATTGGCGTGCCATAAGCTTCGACAATTCGCGCTGCTAATTTATTTGCAACAGAAACTGTAACCTGCTGCCCCAAAACAGCGCGGCATGCTGTTTCAAAAGGTTCAAAACAACCCGGCAGCCTTGTGCCGCAAACAACAGCACCTGGCACAAGATTGTCTAAAGTAGCAATACCTTCAGCCACAGCAACTGGGTCACAATTAACATCGAATTGCCTGCTAACACGCTCAACAACAACAGAAGCAACATCGCGTAAAGACTCGCTTATCTCAAGTTTCAAGCGGCTATTTTCTTCATCATTTGTGACGCGAATCCACCCGCTAAAATCTTGCCCATCTTTACTGATTAAAGCAGTTCGCAAATATGCGCCGTCTTCAACTTTTTCAACTCCAATAAGCGTTCTTGAGGCGAAAAATGAAAGCAAATCATCAAAACAATATGGTTTTTTATAATTTAAATATGCAATTAACTCACCACTGTTGCCATGTTCTATGCTTTCATTAGCACAACAATTTTCAGACATTGAATCCCCTTCGTACCTAAGAATAGCAAGTTCAGAATATATCACAAAAACATGAGTAAAGCAGCAAAAACGCACAAAGCTATTCAATCGATGCTTGCTTTTTTCGCAAAGCTTTAGGAATAATGCAAAGGAACAAAATTGTGCAAAAACATACAGATGCAATATCTGAAATTGGTTCAGCGCAAATCACGCCATGAGCGCCATAGAAATTCGCAAGAATGAATACGAGCGGAATAAAAAGAACAATTTTACGGAAGAATGCCACAGTCAAAGAGCACATGCCATATCCAAGCCCCATAAACACTGACTGCAATCCTAGCTGCAAGCCGAAGAAAAGCATGCCGAAGAAAAATAGCGGAATATAAGATTGCGCAAGCTGTGCAATTTGTGCATCATCTGTAAATATTGCAACACATTGAGCGTCAAAGAAGATGATTAATCCTGTAATAATTGCTTGAATTAAAGTGGATGCAACAACAAGCCGCAATGATGCAGCTTTAACACGCTTTATATTATCTGCTCCATAGCAATAGCTAACTATAGGCTGCACACCCTGCGTGAAGCCCTGCGCAGGAGCAAATGCAACATTTTGCAAGCTTGCAAGAACTGTCATTGCTCCAACATATACATCTCCGCCATGAGTTTGCAGCGTAGCATTTATAACAATTAGCAGAAGGCTTTCTGACGCTACAATAAAAAACCTGCCGCTACCAACAGAACATATGCGGCGCAATATTTTTGCTTGAGGCTTCACCAGCTTAAATTCAAACTTGAGTGCGCTGTCTGGTTGGCGCAAATACCAAATAACAAGCACTGCGCTAACAGCTTGCGAAATAACGCTTGATGCAGCAGCACCTGCGATTCCCCAATCAAAGCAAAAGATAAACAATGCCGCCAAGCCAACGTGCAAGACTGCACCCGTTCCCGTTGATATAAGAGTTTGCGTCGACTTGCCCTGCGCGAGTAAAAACAAGCTCATGCCCGTAGATATCATCACAAAGGCGGTGCCAATAAGATAAATGCGCAAATAGCTCACAGCAAAAGGCAGCGTTGTTTGTGATGCACCAAAAAGCAAAAGAAGCGGATGCATAAAAATATACATCACTGCCATTAATACGATTGTGAAGAAAAGCAGCATCAGCTCTGATGTCAAAACAATTCCACGCGCGCGCTCTTTGTTCCCTTCCCCAAGTGCCATAGAAGCAAGCGGAGAGCCACCGGCTGCAGGCAGCAAAGCAAATGATGAAATTAAAATCACAACAGGCATACAAACGCCAAGACCCGTCAAAGCTTCAGCACCCATGCTTGGCATATGCCCAAGATAAATTCTATCAACAATGCTATAAAGCAGATTTGCTAGCTGCGCAACTATTGTTGGAATTGCAAGGCGCACCATAAGGTGGCCAAGTTTTTCTTCTCCTAAATATGAACTTGATGTTCCCTCTTTAGCCATTCTATTTTATTGCCTCTATCAAAATACGTTCGTCAAGTTTCACAAAACTCTTGGGAGTATAATCCTGTACAAATATTGGTGTCTCTTAGCGAAAACTTGCTGTTACTTAAGTTTCTTGCTACTGAAAAATAACTTGGCTTACCACCAACCAAGCTGTGCAATATTTTCACGAATATGGTCGCAGCTCTTATGGAATCCTGCTTCTTCTTCATCTGATAAATCAAGAGAATAGATTTGTTCAACACCATTAGCACCAATGACGCAAGGCAAAGATGTAAAGATGCCCTCTTCACCATATTGACCTGTCAATAATGTTGAAACAGACAAAACTGCATGTTCATTATGCAAAATAGCAGCGCAAATTCTGGCAGTACAATTTGCAATAGCATATTCAGTACACCCTTTGCCATCGAATGTGACATATCCGCCTTTGCGAGCGCGTTCTTCAACAGCTGCCTTATCAAAGTTATATTGTTCAGGGAATTCTTGCGCAAGTTCAGACAGCTTCTTGCCAGCGATTGAAGCAGACTTCCAAGCTGCAATTTGTGAAAAGCCATGTTCGCCAATCATATATGCGTCAATAGACTTTGGGCTAATATTTGTTTCTTTTGATATTTCAGAACGCAGACGCGCAGAATCCAAGCCGCAACCAGAGCCAATAATTTTTTGCGGATTATATCCAGTCAAATGCCAAATTGCAGTGCATACAACATCATTCGGGTTTGAAACTGAAACAAGAATGCCATCAAAACCCGCCCCAACAATTCGCTCGGCAAAAGTGCGTGCAGAATCTGTCGTGTTATAAAGTTCACCGTCACGGCTTTCTGCAACTAAAGAAACTTTGCCAGTGCAGTTAACAATGATGTCGCATTCTGCTAAAGTTTCATATTTGTCACCACAATTAACAATACGCGTGTTGTAAGGAACAAAGCTAAGAGAATCATGCAGGTCCTGCGCTTCAGAAATTACCTTTTTATCATGCAAGCCACACAAATAAAGCTCATCTGCTATACCCAGCAACAAAAGAGCATTTGCTACATGAGCTCCAGCATGTCCAAGACCAATTATTCCAATTTTTCTTTGTGATGACATAAGATGCGCCTTTCTATTATGTAATTTATATAAAGAATCTTACTTCTTGCATTGTGGCGTTGCCATAATTATTTTGCCAAATATCCGCAGGTCTTACTAACTGTTCGGCATAACTTGTCTATAATGTTCGATTGTCCTATACGCATATAACAAGGAATACAAATGAAAAAACTTTTTTGCGAATTAAAAATGGGCTGGCCAGGCGTAATTATCTTTGCAGCAGTCGCCGGTATTGTGACTGGCGCACTTGCTTCCATCCCTGCTACTGACGAAACATCATTTAGAGACATTGCAATTTCATTCGAATGGTGGGTGATTTTTACATTCATCATCGCTTCAAATTGCGAAAAAGCATGGGAATCAATGCTTAAGATATTTGTCTTTTTCCTTATAAGCCAACCGCTTGTTTATGTTACTGAAGTTGTGGCTGGACACTTAGATGCACAGATGGCACTTTATTATTACAAATCGATTTGGGGACCAATAACATTGCTTACGTTACCAGGTGGATTGATTGCTTTTCTTATCAAAAAGCAAAATGCTCTTGGCTGCATAATTTTAGGACTTGGATGCACAATTCAAGCATTCATGGGAGTCAGCTATACAATAAAAATGTTTAATAATCCGCCATATCATCTTATATCTGCAATTGTTTGTTTTGCATCTATCTTTGTGATGATTTATTGCATTCAGGATACTTGGAAAAGACGTATCGCAACATTGCTTATTGCTGTGGTTGTGACTGCAGCTTTGATAATTCTTATGCTGTGCACAGGCCGCAGCCTTACTTATTAATTCAGCAGAAGGCAATGAAAAATCGTACATAACCGCATCTATTTGCCAGCAGGTGGCAATTTAAGCAACTTATGTACGATTTTCACTGAAAATGAACTTGCATTTTTTCTGGCAGCATTCGGGTATCATTACAAGGCTGAATTTTCTTGCCTCTCCCATTAAAAAGCTAACTGTAAACATGCCATTGCAAACATTATGGTTGCTGGCACTAACTCCGGTCATAGCTCGGCACCCGTTCCAAAAACATTCGGGTGTTCTTCGAGGCGATATGCGGAACAGCAGTGCAAAAAATGGAGCTCGGGAGTCGAGGCTTAGTGAGCGAAGCGAACGATTACGAGACTGAGCTTCATTTTTTGTGCTGCGGGTGTGGAGCCCTTTGAGCCGAGAGGGGCACCCGAATGTATTCGGGTGCCGAGCTATGACTGAAGTGGGTACCGCTATGCCCTACTTTACAGCTAGCTTAGCTTTTTTCACCTTACTCCAGGACGAATAATAATACTTCCCATTCACAATTTTATAAGCGCGAATTTGAACATAATACTTCTTGCCACTCTTCAATTTCTTCTTCGCACATTTCTTAATAATCTTTGACTTGGCGCCAGCTTTCTTCACCTTGATTGTCTTGGCTTTATCCAGCTTCTTTTTAGATGTTGCAATCTTGATTTGGAAACCAGACACCTGAACTGCTCTTTTCTTCCAAGTCAGCTTTATATACTTCCAATTGCCTTTAGCCTTAAATTTGCCAACAGCTTTTGGATTGATTACATAATTAGCACTAACTTTTCCAGCATAATCGCCCTTGAATGTAACAACAACTTTATATGTTCCAACTTTCTTACTTTGCGAATAAGCAACCGCATAGTCCTTGCCAGCAGTCAAATCCTTACTGCCCAAAATGACACTTTTAACAACAGGCTTTTGAACTTTGCCATTATATGCAAACTTAGTTTTTGAAAGCTTAATTTTCGCACCTGCCGATGTTACCTTTGCAGGCGAAATCTTAAATGTCTTGCTTGTCTTTTCTGCAAGTTCATACTTATTCGCATCTTTTCCACTTAATGCAGTGACTGTTGCAACATATGTGCCAGCATTCACTGGAGCGCTATCCAAAAGATTGCCATCAGCACTCCTATATTCCAAGACAGCACTAACATTATCTCCGTCTTTAACACCGGAAAGCTCGACACTAGCTTCATGTGCCTTGCCATCATAAGCAAGATTATCTAAACCAGAAATGCTCGCAGTAATTTGCTCATTATATATAGCTTCAAGTTCAACATCTTGCGCAGGCATTTCAAAAGCAATACATTCATCATTTGCATCATCTAAAGTTATATTGCCGCTAACAACATGCCATTCATAAAAAGCATAGCCAACAACCGCTGCTGCTTCCACACGCACAGCATCGCCATCAAAAGCTTTTACAACTTCATGATTATTTTCATCATAAGCTGTGCCAGAATCAACAGCAATTGTACTTTCTGTCTTGAAAGCATATTCATATTGGCTTGTTTCAGTTTCACGATTGCCAACTTTTGCATAAACAAGCAAAGTTGAATCTTCGCTAATTTTTATAGGGTCGCTATATTTATTTGTAAATTGACTATGCTCAATAGTGCTTGGATCAATATCAGACGATGCAGGCAAAATATAATAATAAATCTCAACATCAGAAATATCATCCCATGCGGCAGGCTTCGAAATTTCTATCGTCTGCTCTGATGAATATGTACCGCTTGCAACGCTTGCTTTTGGAACACCAATATCGTCCTTTATTATGAATTTACGGCTCACTGTGTGCTTTTTATCATATTCATCTGTGAAAGTCCCGCTAATTTCAAAAGAACCTGAAGTTATTGCATCTATGTCAATATCCTTTGTCCAGCTTAATGTAGCAGAATGAACTTCCCCATTTTTCAAATTATAATGAGCCATCTTTGGCAAGTAATCTTCATATTCAGAAGCAATATTAATCTCTTGGTCGCTTAAATCAGTCAAAAGCTCATTAAATCGCTTGTCTGGACCAGTCTGCACTGAATAAGTCACCGTCTGCTGGTCTGATTCGCTACCAATAGCAACATAACCAGCATCTTCGCCATTTACTGTTGCTTTTGTATATTTACTAAAGCCAAAGCTGTAATTTTGGCTTTCCGGAATTATTGTTTTTATAGTCGCTTTATACATTGTGTTGCCTTCAACAACATCGTCATCGTCAACAAATGTTCCATCAAGCTTTGACCAAATAATTGAGATATATTGATTTGCAGATTCAGTCAAATCGCGCTCGTATAAATCTGTAACCTTATAAGATTTAAGACTGCTTGGGAATGCACTACCCAAAACAAGCGGCTCCATCTCTATTGCAACAGATGTAACAAGCGGCTTATAAAATACATTTATGCGCATATCTTTGCCCGTGCTTGGGAAGCTCAAAGTTCCGTCTTGCGCAAGTGTTGCGCCGTCTGGCAAAGTTGAAGCACCCCAGCTACAAAAGCCCATTCCTGCAACATCTGGAGCCTTGACAGAAACTGTGCCAGATGTTGCAACAGCGCAAACTTCACTTGAAATTTGAACATCTGGGTCATTGATGTTATATCCACTAATAATTACAAGGTTGTTGTTCGGAGCATCAAAGTCAAAACTTGCGAGCAATGTGACTGTTTCATTACCTGCATCATCTGTTCCAAAAACAAAAGATGCACCTTGATATGATTGAGTTCCAAATAATGTTTTAACTTTTAGTGAAGTAATATTTATAGCATTTCTTTCATAAGCCCAACCAATTTCATCAAGCAATGCGGCAGAAAATTTCACTTTATAAGTCAAGCGCTTCTTTGTCACATTTCCAAATGAATCTGTCTCATCATCAATTTCACGGCTAATTACCTGCGCATATTCTGCAGACTTTGTTGCATCAATATCTTTTTCAGAAGCATCTGCATCAATCAAAGTTATCCTGCTTACAGCATCGGCGCTTGGAGCAGCGCAATCTTTTGTCAATTCAGTCCATGTTAAGTTTTCATTAAACTGAATTGTTAAGCCAGACAAAATTGATTTGTAATGAGGTTTCACCACAGTAGCAGCATCATACATCTTAAAGCTTGTAACGCCATCAACAGGCTCTATCTTGTTTATAGCTTCACCGCAAGATATTGTCCAATAATCCAAAACAAATTCAGAATCTCTGCCACCAACAGATCCGGTCTTTTTATAATCTGACGACTTCAAATTAATGGTAACGCCTTCACCATATTTTGTTGTCTTCTTATTCCCGGCTGCGTCGTAAATAGTCAAATCATAGCCATTTGTCATATATAAATAATCTTTGTTGTCATCATAATCAACGACATAATTTGTATCATTTGAATAAATTACATCCCTTGGGCTATCTTTAAATTCATTTGTAAAGTTCGTCGTATTAGCCACTTTTGTCTTTACTTTTGAAGTGTCCGAAGATGATCTATATAAATAAACGCCAATGCGACTATCTGCAGATGGCGAAGTATATTTTCCACTGCCTTTTGAAGTTTCTGCAGTTGTTAAATATACATTGCCTGATAATGCAACATCTCTTGTTTTGACATAAGTAGAATTGGTTTTATTATTTTGAATAATTACTTTGCCGCCGCATGCCACAGGAGACTCAACGCTAGAACTAAGAGCTTGAATGCCGCCAGTAAGTAAACCAGCATTATTGATAACTGACGAATCGATCAATGTTAATTTGCCAGTATGCGCAATGCCACCAATAACTGTGCTATAGCAATTTTCAATAGTCATTCCTTCAATGCGAGTATCAGGTTTGCTTTGCGTATATTCACGTACACCATCTGAATTTTCAGCAATGCAAAAGCCACCACCAACAACAGCAGTTCCGCCACATCCAGATATCACACCTGTTTTGTCTGTTGAATAGACTCTGTAATTGCCATAACCATAAAAATAAAACGCGCCGCCATATCCGCGCCAGTAATATCCATCACTATCCTTATATTCATAAGTATTATTGCTTATGCTCGAGTTGTTTTCCAAATCAAAACTACAATCGACAGCAAACAGATATTGAGTATTATTGACATAAATTCCAGAACCGTAACGTGCAGAATTTTCAGAAACTTCAGAAGAATCAAGCGACATGCTGAATGTAACTTCCGAATAAACAGCTCCGCCATTGATGGTAGCTGTGTTTTTGTCTATTGAAGAATGTCCTTTTAATGTAATGCTTGTTCCGTCATCATCAACATAAACTCCGGCTCCTGTTACTGCAGAATTGCTGCTTATTGTTGATGAATTTTCAAGAGTTAAAGTCGCACAGTCGTTTAAATATAAAGCTCCGCCGCCGTCACCAGCAGAACTATTCTCAGTGATTGAACTAGCATTTAATTTAAATTCAGTATCGTTGTAATAATTATAAATTCCGCCGCCTTCTCCAAAAGCAACATTGCTTTTAATTGCTGAAGAGCCGCTCAATTTTACAGAGCCGCGCTTGCCATTATGATAAATTCCGCCGCCGTCTGCAGAAGACAAATTATTAGATATGCTTGATGACTTTTCCAGTTCTAAATTCACATCATTGCCATCGATATAAATTCCTCCGCCATCTTTAGCGCTAGAATTGTTATTAACTTCACTTCCATCCTTTAAATAGATTTTGCAATCATCATTGCGAATATAAATGCCGCCGCCCAAGCCTTCTGCATGGTTGTAAATGACATTTGAATTTGAAAGAGTAAGCGTTGATTTGCTGCCATGAATAGCAATACCTGCACCATTGCCATATCTGTCTGGCCAGCTATATGTATCAGCAACATTGCCTGCAACTGTCACATTATTTAAAGTGATAGTGACACTGCTATCAGCAGAAGAAATGCCACCTGCACCGTGCCAGTCATCGCAAGCACCGCCGCAAATTAAGCCACCATTAATAACAGCACTGCCTTTTCCATCATATTTCCAAAATCTTGAAGCATCATATAAAGTGCCAAGATGCTTTGTTGTTTCACTTCCGCCATTGATAGTTAATGTTGCATTCTTTTCAACATGGATAACTTCCCCGCTGCCGCTGCCATACCAAGATGTAGAAGCTTTTCCGCGGTTAATCATATGGCCTTCAAGATTAATTGTATAATTTCTGCCTTCAGGAATTTCAATCCTTGAACTGCTTATATCCCAATCATCTTTAAGTTTGATTGTGACATCTCCACCAACAGATTTTGCTTTATTAAAAAGATCTGGCACATTATCAAAGTTTTGTAAATTATTGCCGCTATTCCAATAAAGCACGCCTGTGTTAGTTACTGCTTGCGCTGCTGGTGTTGCAGCAAAAAATGCAAGGCAAGCAAATGCAAATATTGCAAATGCAACAGCTGGAAAATGGCGAAGATTAAATTTGCAAAAAACGGAATTCATACTGTTTCTCTTTCAATTAAAGCGAGTTTGTCAATCTTTACAATTTACCACTTTTAGCATTATTTATATAGCTGCAAAACAGTAAAAACAAGCTGCTAGCAAAGAGCCGGCGTGAAGTTTAAACTTCACGCCGGCTCATAAAATCCAAGCTTTAAATCAAGCTAATTTCTAGCTTTTAATTATTCCTTGCGCAATTTGCGTTCACGACGTTTTGCAATTGCAGCGGCAATGCCAGCCAAAGCAGCAGCGCCTGCAAAACCACCTAATGCATATGGCATGCTATCTGATGTATTTGGAGTGTTATTGTCAACATATGAAATTTTATGCTTTGAGCCACTACCCTTATCATTTGAATCACTATTGTTCTTTGAGCCATCATTATCAGGATCAACTGGCGTTGTATTGCTCTTCCAAGAAGCAACCAATGTAATGTCACCTGTTATAGCAGTTTCAAAATCAAATGCTTTGCCATCTAGCATCCAGCCTTCAAATGTATAGCCATCACGTGTTGGGTCAGCTGGCTTTGTAGCTTTTGAACCATATCTAATGACTTGGTCATCTACTGTGCTGCCACCTTTGCTATTAAATTTAACAGTATATGAAGCAGCAGGGTCATTGATTAAAACAGAGCCTTTTACATAGATTGTTTTATCTGCAATCCAAACTTCTGCATCGTCAGCTGTGTAGTTGCCAAAGCTAGTTGAAACTGTTAAACCACAGAACTTAATTGGACCTGCATCTGTGCCAGCTTCTAGCGCATTCGTAAGAATACCTTCATCATCAAATACATACATTCCATTGTCTTCAGCTAACCATGGAGTCATAGAAATTGTATATGTGATTTTCTTTTGCTTTGCAGAAATTTGATCTGTCTGAACGTCTTGAACAATTACAGCATCTGAACATTCTTCTTCATCAAAATCTAGATCTTTTCCTGCAGCATCTGTAAGTGTTGCACTGCCTACTGTTGCATTAGCAACCTCACTTAAATCTGTCCAATCTGCAGAACTATCTTTAACATTAACTTCAACGCCAGATAATGCTGGAGTGTAATGTGCTGTAGCAATTGCACGTGAAGCAGGCATCTTGAATGTTGCTTCATCATTTTGTGGATAAAGCTTATATGTTCCTTCTGCTGTTTTAATTGTCCAATAATCAAGCTTATATTCTGTAGTCTTGCCTTTAACAGTGCCTGACATTGAATATTTTGAAGAACTCAAAGTCTGATTGCTGCCTTGATTTCGTACAAATCTTGTAAATTCTTTGCCAGTATTGCCATTCCAAACTTCAACTATATATCCGCTTGGTTCGTTATATAACCATGCATAGTTGTAGTCGCAACCAACCTTAGTATTTGTGATTCCATACCTGTCATCATCTGAATAAATAACTTCATTGAGCTTGTCTTTGAAGTTTGCGCAGCATGCAGGATTGCCTGAAATTCGTGTTGTCTTGCCTGTATATCCAACAACAGTAATGCCAATGCGGCTGTCTGCGCTAACAAGATTTTCCCCGCTTCTGTCGCCATTGATTTGTTGTTGGTCATCTTCATCATATCTCAAAGCAAGATTGCTTCTTACTGTTTTATTTTCATCTGCATAGTTGCCTGTGATTGTAATTTTGCCTTTGATGATAAATTCATGATATGACTCATTATCACAATAAACACCAGCACCATTACCAGATGTATCTGACAAGATATTATTTGTAAATGTAGTACCAATAAGTGTCATTCCATTTTCAAACCAAAGACCAGCACCATTCTTTGCTTTATTGGAATGGATTAAGCATTCAGTTGAATCTGTGACTTCAATCTTTAAATCATCTGTTGAATAGATGCCGCCGCCATTACCAGTTGCTGTATTGCTATAAATTGATGATTTTCCAGACAATTCAATAGCACTAGTGTCGTCATCGTTATAAACGCCAGCGCCATCGACAGCCTTGTTATAGGAAATGTCAGACTCGCCAGAGACCTTTAATGTTGTAACGTCATTTAAATAAAGGCCGCCACCATTTTCAGATGCTTCGTTATAAGAAATTGTTGATGAACCATC
>CAVDAL010000034.1:0-21796 GCA_963606965.1 Acutalibacteraceae bacterium | reverse complement strand
TTTTCTGGCGTATATTCAAGCTCGCCATTTTCAAAGAAGAATGCTGCACCATAAATAATTGAACGCACAATGAAAGTCTTGCGTTCGCGCACGTCTGGCGGCATATTCACATCTTTACAATAACGCGAAACAACTTGATATGTTTGCGTACTCATCTGCCCGCGCAAACTCTTATATTCTTCATCACAATGTTGGAAGTTTTGCATAACAATGCGCCTGAACTGCGGATGCTCAAACAAAAAGCGGATATAGTGCAAGCTAACTTGAACAAGCAATTCACGCGAAGAACAATCCTTATATTTTTCAATGACTTTGCTTTGCTCGTCAATATAAACGCCATTCATATATGTCAAAATTGCTGTAATAAATTCTTCTGTGTCTTTAAAATGCTTATATGGAGCAGCACAAGAAATTCCACAGCGCTTTGCAACGCGGCGTGTTGAAAAGCCTTTTGTCCCATGCTCTTCAATTTCATAAATGCCAGCTTTAATTAATCTTTTGCGCGTATCTGTTCTTTCACCAGGTTTACGCTTTTTTGCATCAGTGCTTTTTTCTTTGTCTTCTTCGCTCATTATTATCTTCCTTTTATACACACAGTAATACAGAGCAAACAAATTTATAATTCATATCAAAACAGTTGTCATTTATTTTAACAATAGCACAAGCGCCATTGTCAATAAATGCCACAACTTTTACCCTGCAATGCCCAACAATCTTCATAAGTTCTTCAAAAAATGGCGCCGAGCAAAGTTTTTATGCGTCTTTATCGCAATAACCCTCGACATTTATTTAAAAAAGTGTAGTCTTACGGTTTGTAAATAAAAGGTTATCACTGATAACTTTTTACGACAAGACAAATTTACAGGAGGAATAAATGGTATTCGAAGCAATTGCAAAACTTATCGCTGAACGCAACGACTGTGACGTTAATGAAATTAAGCCTGAAACAAAATTTGAAGACTTAGGCATCGATTCTTTAGACACAGTTGAAATGCTTATGAATCTTGAAGATGAAATTGGCGTTGAAATTGAACTTGATGAACCAGTTGAAACTGTTGGTGACCTTACAAAATTTGTTGAAAGCAAAATGAACTAAAACTTCACAGCGCGCAAGGCTTGTTTGCGCTTTGTAATACAACAAGAAAAGGTTTTACATGATCACTTCCACACTATGTAATCTTTTAGGAATAAAATATCCAGTTTTCCAAGGCGGGATGGCTTGGATTGCTGATGGCAAACTTGCCGCTGCTGTGTCAAACGGCGGCGGCCTTGGCATTATTGCAGCAGGTAATGCTTCAAAAGAAACTGTGCGTGAGCAAATTAAAATTGCTAAGTCTTTAACAGACAAGCCATTCGGTTTAAACATCATGTTGATGAGCCCGCATGCAAGTGACATTGCCAGCTTAGCTGCTGAAGAAAAAGTAGCTGTTGTGACTACTGGCGCTGGCAACCCTTCCAAATATATGCAGATGTGGCATGATGCAAATATCAAGGTTATTCCTGTTGTTGCATCTGTTGCAATGGCAAAGTTGATGACGCGCGCAGGTGCTAGTGCCATAATTGCAGAAGGTGGCGAAAGCGGCGGCCATGTTGGCGAACTCACAACAATGGTTTTAGTCCCGCTTGTTTGTGATGCAACAGACCTGCCTGTTATTGCAGCTGGCGGCATTGCAGATTCGCGCGGAGTTGCTGCATCTTTTATGCTTGGTGCATGCGGCGTACAAGTTGGCACGCGCTTCCTTGCTGCTGAAGAATGCACAATTCATGAAAATTATCGCAAAAAAGTTTTAAAAGCAAATGACTTATCCACAATGGTCACAGGCAAGCGCCTTGGTCATCCTGTTCGTTCAATACGTACTCCTTTTGCAAGAAATTATGCAAAGATGGAATTCAGTGGAATAAGTGATGATGAATTACAAGGCAAAGCAAGCGGGGCACTGCGCCGCGCTGTTGTTGATGGCGATCTTGAAACAGGCTGCTTTTTGTGTGGACAATCTGCAGCATTGGTGCATGAAGTACAACCTGCTGCACAAATTGTTAAAGAACTCATTGAAGGCGCTGAACCAATCTTGAAAGGAGCCACAAAATGGCTCGCATAGCATTTGTGTTCAGCGGTCAGGGCGACCAGCGTGAAGGCATGGGCGCAGACTTATATGAAGAATATGCGCCTGCAAAACAGGTTTTTGATGAACTCGAACAATCGCGCGCTGGCTTAAAAGAGCTATGCTTTGAAGGCAGCAAAGAAGATTTGCTTCAAACAAAAAATGCTCAGCCTTGCCTTTTTGCTTATGAAGCAAGCGTTGCAGTAATTCTTGAAGAAGCTGGCATAAAAGCACAGGCTTGCGCTGGATTTTCATTAGGTGAAGTCGCTGCTATAAGTTATGCAGAAATTGCAAACTTAAGCGACGCGTTTGAACTCGTCTGCAAACGCGGACAGTTTATGCAACAAGCAGCTGAAAATATGGAACCTGCTTGTATGTTTGCTATTTTGGGCTTGAGCGAAGAAGCTGTAATTTCAGAATGTTCAAAATTTGAGCATGTCTTCCCTGTTAACTTTAACTGCCCTGGACAAATTGCTGTTTCAGGCATTGCAAAAGAAATGGAAAACTTTGCCATTTGCATCAAGGAAGCTGGCGGCAAAGCAATTCGCATCAAAACTAGCGGCGCATTTCACTCTCCTTTCATGGAAGAAGCATCCGCGCAATTTGCAACTTGCCTCAATAATTATAAATTCAACTCGCCTGCAATTGATATTTATTCAAACTTAACTGGCGAACTTTATCCACAAAGTGAAAATGAAGCAAAAGAAGCCTTAGCAAAACAAATTTGTAGCCCAGTTTTGTGGGAAAAGACAATCTGCAACATGATTGAAGGCGGCATTGATACATTCATTGAAATTGGACCTGGCAAAACTCTTTGTAATTTAATTCGCAAAACAAACAAAGAAGTAAAAACATATACAACAAAAGATGCAGAAGCAATCGAGCTAATAAGAACGGAGCTAGCAGCATGTTAAAAGACAAAGTTGCTGTGATAACTGGAGCGTCGCGCGGTATTGGTGCAGCATGCGCAAAGAAGTTAGCTGCAGCTGGCGCAAACATTTGCATTGTATATGCAAACAATGACCAAGCTGCGCAAGATGTCGCTCGCTTTTGTCAAAACGAATATAGCGTTCAAGCAAAAATATACAAATGTAATGTTGCAGATTTTGCAGCTACAAAAGCACTTGTTAAAGAAATTCGCGCAGACTTTCAACACATTGATATTCTTATCAATAATGCAGGAATTACACGCGATGGTTTGATTGCAACAATGAAGGAAGAAAACTTCGACGATGTAATCAATACAAATCTTAAAGGCGCTTTTAATATGATTCGCCACTGCACGCCTGTTTTTATTCGCCAACACAGCGGCTCGATTGTTAACTTAAGCTCTGTTGCTGGCGTTGCAGGCAATGCAGGTCAAGCTAACTATTCCGCATCAAAAGCTGGAATCATTGGATTAACAAAATCTGTCGCACGCGAACTTGCATCTGTAAATGTTGTATGCAATGCAGTCGCTCCTGGCTTTATTGCTACAGACATGACAAACGCTTTAAATTTGAGCGAAGAAGATATAGAAAAACTCATCCCGCTAAAGCGCGTTGGAAAGGCTGAAGAGCTTGCTGACCTTATAGCTTTTCTTGCACAAACAAGCTATATAACAGGCGAAGTTATTCGCTTTGATGGCGGAATAGCAATATAAGTTGCGTTATATGAAGGACAAAATATGCATGAAGTAGACGATGAAACAATTCAAAAATATGCAAAGCTGATGAAGGAATATAACCTGTCAGGCATTGAAATTACTGAAGGCAATGTTTCTGTAAGGCTTGAACAACAACCTTGCAGCCAACAAAAAGAAGTCATTCCTATAATGCCAAACATATCAGATGTCACTGCAGCACAAATTAGCGCAGCAGTAAGTGGAGCCTTCCCTGCTGTTCAAGCTGCAGATAATACAGCTGCATCTTCAGCAGCGCCCACACAAACAGCAAGCAATATCATTGAAGTTAAGTCTCCTATTGTCGGTGTTTTTTATGCTGCTCCAACAGAAGATTCAGACCCATATGTGCAAGTTGGCGACACAGTTAAAGCTGGAAGCACTCTTTGCATTGTTGAAGCAATGAAACTTATGAATGAAATTGCAGCTGAACAAGATGGCATTATTCGTGAAATTTGTGTTAAAAATGCGCAGGTTGTGGAACATGGAACTGTTCTTTTCAAAATTGAAATTTAATAAGGCGGCGTGCAGATGAATATTGAAGAAATTAAAAATATTTTGCCGCATCGCGACAACATGCTTTTGCTTGATGAAGTTGAAGAATGCGACGGCGAAGCACACGGGAAATATCATGTCCGCGGTGACGAATTCTTTTTGCAGGGGCACTTCCCTGGCAACCCAATAGTACCTGGTGTTATTCAATGCGAAATTTTAGCTCAATCAATTTGCGTGCTTTTAGCTGGGGAAATGAAGCCTGGCTGCACTCCACTATATACAGGTCTTGACAAGGTTCGCTTCAAAGGACAAGTGAAGCCGGGCGACACATTTGAAACACGTTGCACTTTAACAAGAGTTAAAAAGCCATTCTATTTCGCACATGGTGAAGGCTATGTAAACGACAAACTCTGTGTAAAAGCTGATTTTTCTTTCGCAATTATAGGGGAATAAATGTTTTCAAAAATCTTGATTGCAAACCGCGGAGAAATTGCAGTGCGAATAATTCGCGCTTGTAAAGAAATGGGAATTGAAAGCGTCGCTGTTTATTCAGAAGCTGACGCTGGAGCTTTACATGTTGCCCTAGCTGATGAAAGCTATTGCATTGGCAGTGCACAAGCAGCTGATAGCTATTTAAATGAAACATCAATAATAAGTGCAGCTATAGTTTCAGGCGCGCAAGCAATTCATCCCGGTTATGGGTTTTTGTCTGAAAATGCTCATTTTGCACAAAGCTGCAAAGAAAATGGAATTGCATTCATAGGCCCAGACGCTGCTTGTATGGAAAAAGTTGGCGACAAAACACAGATTAAAAGCATTTTTGCAAAAGCTGGCTTGGCTTCTATACCTGGTACAGGCGTGTTAAAAAATGTTAAAGACGCTTGCAAGCAGGCTGAAAAAATTGGCTACCCTGTAATGCTGAAAGCAAGGTCCGGTGGTGGCGGTCGTGGAATCAGGCTCATCACTAGCGAAGACGAACTGTGTCAAAACTATGACATTGCTGTTGCAGAAAGCAAAGCCGCATTCAATGATGGCGCTTTATATCTGGAAAAATATGTATTCCCTGCAAAGCATATCGAAGTGCAAATTTTAGCTGATGAAGCAAGCAATGTTGTTTGCTTGGGGGAACGTGACTGTTCAATTCAACGCAAACACCAAAAACTTATTGAAGAATCGCCTTGCTCAAGGCTAGATGCTAAAACTCGTGAAGAGCTGATGTCTTGTGTTGCAAAAGCTGTCCAAAGCATTGGCTATGTTGGCGTTGGAACTTTGGAATTTTTGCTAGATGAAAACAATAATTATTGGTTTATGGAAATGAATGTGCGCTTGCAAGTTGAGCATACTGTTACAGAAATGCTTACGCAAATTGATATGGTCAAATGGCAAATCCGTGCAGCTGCTGGCGTATTTCTTGATTTTGACCAAAGCAAAATTTCTCTCACTGGCTCTTCAATTGAATGCCGTATTAACGCACTTGGCACTGGAACAATTGAGCTTTTGCATGTCCCAGGCGGACCTTTTGTTCGCTTTGATACATTCCTGACACAAGGCAGTTCAATAAGCCCATATTATGATTCGCTTCTTGGCAAGTTGATTGTTTATGCACACACTCGCGAAGAAGCAGTGCGCAAGATGAAGGCTGCTCTTTGCGAGCTTGTAATTGAAGGCGTCCCAACAAATATTGAAGAACAATTAAGCATTGTTTCAGATGAAAAATTCATGTCTGGTGAATATGATCTTCGATTTATGGAAAGCAGGTAGCGCGTGGCGTTTTTAAACTTTCTTTTCAAACCAAAAAATGAGCTTGAAATTGGCGGAAGAAGTGCTGTCAGTTTTCAAAGCGATGAACAAGAACCTGAAAAAACTTGCCCAAATTGCAGACGCGGCATTGCAATAAGCGAACTTTGGGCACATATAAATGTCTGCCCTCACTGTGGGCATCACTTCAGAATTGGCGCAAGGCAGCGCTTAGAATTTTTGCTTGATAAAGATTCATTTACAGAAATGTTTACAGATATAAAGTCTGCTGACCCGATTGATTTTCAAGGCTATGAAGAAAAATTGCGTGTAACAAAAACAGCATCAAAAGAAGATGAAGCTGTTCTTTGCGGGACTGCAAAAATTGATGGCAATAAAGTATGCATCTTTGCGATGGAAGCATATTTTATGATGGGTAGCATGGGCACAGCTGTTGGTGAGCGCATTACTCGCCTTTTTGAATATGCTCTGGAGCACAAACTACCTGTTATTGGTTTTACTGTTTCTGGCGGAGCACGCATGCAAGAAGGCTTATATTCGCTAATGCAAATGGCAAAAACAAGTGCTGCTGTTAAGCGTCATAGCGATGCAGGCTTGTTTTATTTGGCAGTTTTGACACACCCAACAACTGGCGGCGTTACAGCAAGTTTTGCAATGGACGCAGACATCATCTTGGCTGAACCAGGCGCCACTATCTGCTTTGCAGGACCTCGTGTTATTGAACAAACAATTCGCAAGCCCTTGCCAAAAGGATTCCAAACTTCTGAATTTTTATTAGAGCATGGTTTTGTTGATGCAATTGTTTCAAGAACTGAACATAAAAAAGCAATCGCTCAATTATTAAAGCAACATAAATGCAGTGAAGTTGCAGGAGGTGACAGATAAGATGGAAACAAATCCAGCTTATAGCAAAGTGCAAAAGGCGCGAAATATAAGGCGCCCAACTTCCTGCGATTATATAAATGCAATTTTCGATGACTTTTTTGAATTACATGGCGACCGCAGATATGCAGACGATGCAGCAATTGTTGGTGGCATAGCAAACTTCAATGATGAACCTGTCACAGTAATTGGCATTGAAAAAGGACATACAACGCGCGAACGCATGGCAAGATCTTTTGGCGCTCCAAGCCCTGAAGGATATAGAAAAGCTTTGCGCTTGATGCAACAGGCTGAAAAATTCAGGCGCCCTGTAATCTGCTTTGTTGATACGTCTGGTGCAAACTGCGGCATTGGCGCAGAAGAACGCGGACAAGGCCAAGCAATTGCAGAAAACTTGATGGTTATGAGTGCTCTGCGCGTGCCAATCATTTCCATTTTGATAGGTGAAGGCGGCAGCGGCGGCGCTTTAGCATTGGCAGTAGCTAACAAAGTTTGGATGCTTGAAAATGCAATCTATTCTGTAATTTCGCCTGAAGGATGCGCAAGCATTCTATGGAAAGATTCAAGCAAAGCAGCGTTGGCAGCTGAACAATTGAAGCTTACAGCACAAGATGCTTATGACGCAGGAATTATTGAACGCATCATCAGTGAAAAAGGTTTGGGTTCTAAAAACTTTTTTGCGAGCCTGAAAAAAGATATTGCAAAAGAGTTGAAGGCTTTGCAAAAAATGAGTGCAGACGAACTCACACAACAAAGGTATGACAGATTCCGCGCAATTGGTTCGCCTGAAAATTTGGCAGCACGTTCGAATATACAAAGCAATAAACAAGCAGCAGATAAAGAATAACGAAAGGCAAAGATGATGGATAGAAAAGTTGTTATTACTGGTATGGGCGTTATAAGCCCACTTGGAAATGACGTGCCAAGCTTTTGGAATGCGCTAAAAGCCGGCACACTTGGCATTTCAGAAATCACTAAATTTGATACAGAAAAATTCAAGGTTAAAGTTGCTGCAGAAGTGCGCGACTTTGACCCGCGTGACTACATGGAAAAATTAGATGTAATGCACAGCGACATTTATTCACAGTTTGCTATGGCTGCTGCTTGCCAAGCTGTTGAAGATAGCGGCATTATTGGCACTATTGAGCCAGAGCGCATTGGCGCATATATTGGCACAGGCATTGGCGGCATTGCAACATTCATGAGCGAACATGAAAAGTTGCTTGACAAAGGCCCGCGCAGAGTATCGCCTTTCTTCATTCCAATGATGATTGCAAATATGGCAGCTGGAATGATTGCAATGCGTTTTCAATGTAAAAATTCTGCAATGCCAGCTGTTACAGCATGCGCATCTGGCAGCAATGCATTGGGTGAAGCTATGCGAATGATTCGCCATGGATATGCAGATGCCATGATTGCTGGCGGTTCAGAAGCAACAGTTAATGCACTAGCCGCGGCTGGATTTAGCACAATGCAAGCTCTTTCATTTTCAGATGACCCAGCATGTGCTTCCCTTCCATTTGATGCAAGGCGCAGTGGCTTTGTTATGGGCGAAGGTGCTGGCGTTTTAGTCTTGGAAGAAGAAGAACATGCTAAAGCGCGCGGAGCCAAAATTTATGCAGAACTTGCTGGCTATGGTTCAACTTGCGACGCTTACCACATGACAGCCCCTCATCCAGAAGCTGAAGGCGGAGCGCGCGCAATTGCAGAAGCACTTGCAGAAGCAAAAACTGACACATCCAAAATTTATATAAATGCTCATGGCACAGGAACAGCTATGAATGACAAAGCAGAAACAAAAGCTATTAAAACTGCTCTTGGTCTTGAGCGCGCTCAAGCTGCAAAAATCAGTTCCACAAAGTCAATGACAGGCCACATGCTTGGCGCTGCTGGTGCTGCAGAAGCCATAGTTTCTGTTCTTGCATTGACTGAAGGCATTGCTCCTCCAACAATTGGTCTGACTGAAGCAGACCCGGAATGCGACCTTGATTACACTCCTTTGAAAGCTTGTGAACAAAACTTTGATCTTGCTCTTTCAACTTCTCTTGGCTTTGGCGGACACAATGCTTGCCTTGCTTTTAAGAAAGTGAGCGAATAGCAAATGAGTGCACAGAGCAAAGTTGTTATAAGTGGCATTGGTGCTGTAACACCAATTGGCATTGGTGCGAGCGAATATTGTGCTGCTTTGGACAAAGGTATTTGTGGAATATCAGAAATTTCACAATTTGATACCACGGATCTTCCCATCCATCATGCTGCAGAAGTCAAAGACTTCAATGCTCGCGACTTTTTGCCAACGCGCCTTGTTATGGACTTAGAACCTTATATGCAATATGCATATGTCGCTGCTGAAGAAGCTATCAAAATGAGCGGGCTTGATACGGAAAGCTCACGCGTTGGCGTTGTTATGGGTAGCGCTCTTTGTGGTATTTCTGTCATTAGTAAAACTCAAAGTGCATATGATTCTGGCAAAAGTGCAGGGCCAAAGTTCCTGTTAAAAGCAATGGGAAATATTGCTGCTTCTCAGCTTGAAATTAATCACAAAATAACAGGCCCTAGCTTAACAATTAGCACAGCTTGTTCTTCCGGTGGCGATGCTTTAACTGTTGCGCGCATGCTCATTCAAAGCGGCGCAGCAGATGCAATGATTGTCATGGCTGGCGAAGCTGCCATCTGTCCTACTTTAATCCAAAGCTTAAATAAAACGCGAGCTCTTTCTAAAACAGGGCAAAGCATGCCATTCGATGTGAACAGAAACGGCTTTGTTTTAGGTGAAGGCGGCGGCGCTATCATCTTGGAAAGCGAGCAACATGCAAAGATGCGCGGCGCTAAAATCTTGGCAGACTTGCTGGGCTGTGCAAATAATAATGATGCTTATAATCCAACATCGCCAAAACCAGATGGCTCTGGCGCAGTTTCATGCATGAATTTAGCATTAAATGATGCTGGCATATGCGCAAGCGACGTTGACTATATCAATGCTCATGGCACTTCCACTCCAGCAGGAGACGCTGCAGAAGCAGCAGCAATTACAAGTGTATTTGAAAACAATCCATTAGTAAGTTCAACAAAAGGAATGACAGGACATTTGATGGGAGCAAGCGGAATTATTGAAACAATCGCTTGCATTCATGCTGTTTGCAGCGGTAATCTTCCTGTTAATGTTGGCACAGACCATGCTGACGAAAGCCTTGGATTAAAGCTTGCAACAAAAGAAAATTGCAAGCAAAACATCGACATTGCACTTTCCAATGCAATGGGTTTTGGCGGACAAAATTCTTGCATTATTGTTGGTAAGCATAAGGAGTAAAAATGTGTGCTCTTGAATATACATACGATGCTGAAAATTATAAAGAACAGTTTGCACAAAACTTCACTTGGGTCAGCGGATTCATGCGCAATGTATTCAAGATGCCTTCTAAGCTTGCAATGATTGACCCAGCAAATGAGCAGACTTGGACATATAAAGAACTAAATGCAGATGCAAATAAGTTGGCAAATGCACTGGCTAAGCATGGCATTGGACAAAATGATATTGTGATATATCAACTTTACAATTCACCACAATTTGCTTTTTGCTATATTGCTCCACAAAAACTCGGCGCAATAAATAGTCCAATAAACTTCAACTTGTCTGCAGGCGAAACTGCTCGCTTGATAGATCGCGACAAGCCAAAAGCATATATTTATGATTGCGATGTGGCAAGCATGGCACAGCGCGCTCTTGAACTTTGTAAGCATAAACCTGAGCTTATTGTTGCCGTTGACTACCGCAAGAAAAATCCTGAATTGCCACAAGGACATATCTTTTTTGATGAACTTTTAACCGCTTCTTCAAGCGAAGAGCCGCAAGCGCAATTCACACCAGATGCTTTTGCAGAAGTCACACGTTTTTGCACTTCTGGCACAACAGGAACACCAAAAGGCGTGCCTTCCAATAACATAAATGAAATTATGTCTGCGCATGACGCAATAATGCACTTCCCTCTTAATGCTAGCGATGTAACAATGAATATGACTCCATGGTTTCATCGCGGCGGATTGCATTCAGGCGGAATATGCCCTTCATTTTTTGTTGGTGCATGTGTTGTTGTTTTGCGCATGTTTAATGCTAAGACTTGCCTTGATGCCGTGCTTAAATATGGCATTACATTTTTGATTGGTGTGCCTTCTGCTTTAAAGAATTTAGCAGCAAGACAAGAAAAACACCCTATTGATTTGTCAGGCTTACGCGGAATCGTGACAATGGGCAGTCCTCTTGAAAAAGCAGAATGCGAACGCTATATGCAGCTTTTGACGCCAAATATCTTCAATGGATATGGCACAACAGAAACATTTTGGAATAGCTTTTTGCAGCCCAGCGACTTGCCACAGATGTCTGGAAGCGCTGGCCGCGCTTGTACTGGCGATGAAGTCCGCGTTGTTAACATTTATGAAGATAGAAAAGCTGAACCAGATGACCTTGTACCTGCAGATGGCAAAACAAAGGGTGAAGTCATAATCAAAAGTATCGAAAAATCAGCATTGTGCTATGTTCAAAATAAGGAACAAACACGCGAAAAATTTTACAAGGGCTGGTTTTATACAAAGGATGTTGGCACTTGGGATAAAGACCACTTCATCAGCATAAGTGGAAGAAAAGATGGCATGATTATCTGCATGGGTGAAAATATTTATCCTGAACAGCTTGAAGAAATAATTTCCACGCATGAAAATGTTGCTGATTGCATGGTTGTTGGTGTCCCGGATGCATCACGCGGACAAGCTGTTGTCGCTTATATCATTCCTAAGTGCGGCGCTACACTTTCAGCAAAGGAAATGAATGCATTTTGTGTTGCGAATGATGATATGTCAAGATATATGTGTCCGCGATATTATTGCTTTGTTGATGAACTTCCATATACTGCAACTGGCAAAAAGCAACATAGCATTTTGCGCGAGCAAGCTCAATCAGACTTAGAACTTGGACGCTTGCAACGTTCATAGTCAAATTCGCGCTAACTTTCAGCGGACTTTCAGTTACATGAGTACAATATCCTTAAACATAAAGCTATGTCTTAAGGATTTATTGTGCGTATATTACTTGTCGAAGATGACATAAGGCTTGCTCAAGCTCTTAGCAAGATCTTAGAGAAAAATAATTACGAAGTCGATGCTGTGCATGACGGGCAAAGCGGTCTTGACTGGGGTTTGGCAGATATCTATGACGTTATCATTTTAGATGCCATGCTTCCAAAAATGGATGGCTTCACTATTGCTTCAAAACTGCGCCGCGCAAATATCAATGCTCCAATTATGATGCTGACCGCTCGCAGTGAAGTTGCAGATAAAATCACAGGTCTTGATTCTGGTGCCGATGATTATATGACAAAGCCTTTCGCAACAGCAGAACTGCTTGCTCACCTTCGCGCATTAACACGCCGCAAAGGCGACGTCATTTTTGAAGAATTAAATTATGGCGACCTTACACTTAATCTTTCTAGCTATGACCTTTATTGCGGAAAAAAGAATATTCATCTTAGCTACAAGGAATTTTCTTTGCTCAAAGTGTTGATGACAAACCCAGGGCAAATAATTTCCAAAGAACTGCTAATACAAAAAGTTTGGGGAACATATTCTGACGTTGAAGAAAACAATGTTGAAGCATATGTTTCTTTTGTCCGAAAAAAGTTAAACTATCTAAAGTCTAATGTTGAAATTGAAACGGTTAGAAAAGCGGGATACAGACTCGTTGAAAAACAAAGTTCTTAAAAGACTTCGCATTAAGTTCATTACCATGACAATGGTAATGATTGCTATTGTCTTGGCTATTGTTTTTTCTGTAATCTGCTTTGTTACATATCATCAAGATGTTTATGGCGTTTTTAGTGCTTTAAACAATTCTGTTAGCAGCGCTAGCATTTATGCAAGCACCGGTAACGACGGCTATAGTAATTCTTCAAATGATGGAAACAACTACAGCAACCAAGATTACAGCGGGCGCATTCCAGAAATTGGCAGCCTCCAAGGCAACCGCGGCAGGATTATTCCAATTGCTGTTTATAAATTAGAATCAAATTCAACTTTTGGCTTTATCACTTCCATGAGTGCAGCGACTGTTTCAGATGATACTTTATCCGCGCATGTCAGTGAAATTTTTGCTTTAGAAGATGGAACCGGCAGCTTGAAATCTTGCGGCTTATATTATGCAAAAAATACAGTTGGAGATGCATCCTATATTGCTTTTGCAGACAGCAGTGCTGCAACAAGCTGGAAAACGCATGCTTTGATATTGTCAATTATCGGCTTTTTTGCTCTGATTATCTTCTTTATTATCAGTTTATTCTTCAGCAGGTGGGCGCTTGGTCCTGTGCAACGAGCATGGACAAAACAACGTCAATTTATTTCTGATGCTTCGCATGATTTAAAAACTCCAATCACTGTTATTCAAGCGAATACAGAAATTTTGATGAGCAATCCAGATGAATCAATTCGCAGCCAAGAGCAATGGCTTGAAAGCACGCAAGTTGAAACAATGCATATGCAGCAACTTGTCAAAGATTTGCTTTACCTTGCGCGAATGGATGAACAGCCTGCTCCACCACTAAAAGAGCCTGTCGACATCAGTCAAATTGCAGAAACTGAAGCGCTAGAATTTGAAAGCATTGCTTTTGAACAAGATGTTGAGCTGTCTGCAGATATTGCACCAGATATTACCATTCTTGGTGATGAAGCAAAAATTCACAGGCTATTCACGATACTGCTTGACAATGCATGCAAATATGCTCCAGAAAAAAACAAAATTGAAATCACTTTACAGCGTGCTACTTCAGCTGTGCAACTTGTTGTTCACAATACAGGTTCATATATTGAGCCAAAAGACCTCGAACATATCTTCGACCGTTTTTACAGGTCAGATTCATCGCGCAGCGACAGTCAAAACAGCCATGGCCTTGGTCTTGCAATTGCCAAAGCTATAGTCACAGAGCAAGGCGGATCTATCAGAGCAACAAGCTCCGAAGAAGATGGCACGCGCTTCATCATCACCTTTGCATAAAAGTTAATCAATAGCCACTTTAATCACATAAATACAGCTAATAAGGCAACGATGACGCCAATGATGGATTCGCCACCAAGCAAGCCTGAAGCAATAACAAGCCCGCTTTCCTCTCTGCTCTTAGCTTTTTCTTCCACATCTTGTACGCCATTTTTCTTGTCTTTAGCAGCGCCAATCTTCCTGTAAACAATTCCAATAAGCGCGCCAAGAAATGCAGTTAGTGAAAAATAAAATGGCAAATAAACACCAAGACCGATAATCATTGCAGGCAATTTGAATAAATAAGCAACAAAGCCAAAGCATATGCCGCCAATAAACACAGGCACATTAATTGTGCCGCCGATCATGCTTGCAACAACTGAAGCCTGAGCCGCCACAAAAGTACCGTCAGCACCAAAAGATGACGCGCCATATGCATTAAATAGTAAATACAAAACAATAGTTGCAACAATAGCACCAAGAATTGCACCAATTGCTTGCCCAATAATCTGTGCGCTTGGACTAGTCTTCAAAACAGAACCAACCTTAAAGTCGTTCATTACATCGCCAGCCAAACCACAAGCAACAGCAACAGCAGCAGCAATAAAGAGCAGCTGAACTTCACTATAATTTGAAAAAGCGGCAACAATCAACAAAACAATAAGTCCAAAAATTTCCATTGGATCAATGCCAGTTTGGCCAACACTTTGCGAACTCATAATGCAAGTGACGTAAGTCAAAATAACCACAACAACACAAACAAGCGGATTCATTTTCACAACAATTGCCAGCAGCAAAAATCCAGCCGCAACACAGCATGCAAATGAACCTGCGCTCAACTTCGAACGAAATCCGCGCTTTTGTTCCCCGTCTGCACTTTTGTTTTTGTCAGCAGCATTCTTCTTAAAAATATTGCGCACAATTGGAAATAAAACATCCTTAACCAAAACAGCAAAACCGCCGCCAAGCATGATACCCATGCCAAGATTCGAAATTATGCTTTGGCCTGCTTCCGCTGTCCAAAAGCCAAGAGCAGAGCCGCCGACAACAATACCAAAATGTGCCAGAATGGCGCTGATAAACCAAGCAATAACAGTGCCTGTTCCAACCAAAAAACCAACAGCCAACATCATTGGTGAATTATAAATTCCAAAACTCACGCCAGGGATTTTCACATTTGAAAAAAGCATTGTTGGCAAAGCACCAAACATATCGCGCAATGCGCAATAAACGCCCGCAACACCCATAGAACCAAAAAGCTTTGCGCCCATCTTGCCAGCAGAATTACCGGCAATCAAAGTCTGTGCAGAAGCCTGACCTACAGGAAATTCAAGCTCTTCTTCCTCAATATATTTTTTGCGTAAAACGGCGCAAAAAGCACAACCAAGCACAACGCCTGCCAATGCAACCAAAGCAACGCGCACATAATTAACATCATCAGCAAAGCCAAGCATCCATGCAGCCGGAATTGTAAAAGCCAAGCCACCAGCAACCATAGCACCAGCAGACATAATTGTGTGAGTCACATTAACTTCATTCAAATTTGTCTTGTTGCCGCTGATAGCCTTCAAGACGAACAAAGAAACAATAGCAGCAAAGACGATAGGCCAAGGCAGCGCGCCAACTTTTAGCGCTGTATAAGCAGATGCCATTGTGATGATTATGCAGCCAATGCTTCCAACAATTATTCCTCGAACACTAAGTTGTCCTTTAACTTCTTCCCCAAGCTTCATTATGTTCCCTCTTACTTTTTATCCTTTGTCTTTTCTTTGTCACGCTTCTTGCTTTTTGCGTTGCCCTTGGCGCGATCAAGTTCTTTTTCTTCCTCAAGCTTTTTTACTTCTTCTGGAGTTTTATCTTGCAAAAGCAATAGCTTTTCTGCAAGAAGTTGAGCAAATCCACCAAGCATTGCTGATGAAACAATCAAGTCTTCTGCGTTATAAACAGCAACACTTGGGTCAACATCATCATGTTCCAAAATTGGCGCAGCAATAACTCGCACCTGATCCATAAAAAACTTAGCAGACGCCATATGGCTCTTTCTATAAGCAATATATTGCTTTTCAACTTCTTCTTCCTCAAGCCCATTTGGAATTACGCGCTTGATTAAAGCAATGCTTAATGTTTGCTTCAAGGTGCAAATGATAATTAAATATGCAATATGAATGCGATAATAGCGCTTGTTAACTGGGCGTGGCATAACATCTGTGCGCACATAGTTATTGATTGTCGATGCTGTTATAAAGCGATCTTCTTTCAATTCAGGCGGAAGATAATCCAAATATTCTTCAATCAGCGCCGTAACCTGATCCATGTAAAGCCCAAGGTCTGGGATTTCTTCCCATGCAGGAAGACGATACTTTTCTAAATATTTTTCCCATCTGCGCAGCTTAGAGGCTACAATTTTTATATCTTGAGTCACAAATTTCTCCTTTAAAAAACTTGGATAGAAATAATACTCTTTTATTAATAATCTTGTGCGAAACTTCGGATAAAGGCCGTGAATAACCGTTTAAGGTAATATTTGAATTTATAATACCTAATACTTTACATTAGATAAAAATAGCATTACTATGTTCGAGGTTTAAAAATCACTTCTAAATAGAAAAGTTTGTATTGGAGTATTTTAATGAGCACATATACAATTTTTGCAGACTCGGCTTGTGATATCCCAGTTGATATGCTTGATGAATGGGGAGTCAAGCATTGCGACTTAAGCTTGCTTTTTACTGAAAAAGGCGAAACACTGCAAAATAGCGATATATCAGCTGATGAATTTTATTCACGCATGCGCGGTGGCGAAGTTGCAACAACTTCCGCTGTTAATGCTGGCGCTTTCAAAAAAGCTTTTGAAGAAGAACTCGCGCAAGGCAATGATATCTTTTACCTTGGCTTTTCTTCTGGAATTAGCGCGACGTATAATTCTGCTGTTATTGCTGCAGAAGAACTTCGTGAAAAATATCCAGATCGCAAAATTGTGACAGTAGATTCTTTGTGTGCATCTGTTGGCTTTGGTTTGCTTCTTTATTTATGTGTGAAGCAAAAAAATGCTGGCAAGAGCATTGAAGACTTAACAAAATATGCAACCGATTCTAAGCTGCATGTTTGCCATTGGTTCACTGTTGATGATCTTGTTTACTTGCGCCGCGGTGGGCGTGTTAGTGGCGCTGCTGCTACTGTTGCTACAATTTTAAATATCAAGCCTGTTCTTCATGTTGATAATGAAGGCAAACTCATCAATATGTATAAAGTCCGCGGGCGCAAAAAAGCAGTGCATGCTTTAGCTGACAATTTTGGCAAGCTTGCATGTCAGCCTTATGAAGGAACAATTTTCATTGGACATGGTGACTGCCTTGAAGATGCCCAAAGTCTAGCAAAAATTTTAAATGATGAATATGGCGCTTCTGTTGATTTGATCACAGATGTTGGACCTGTTATTGGCGCTCATAGCGGCCCTGGAACATTGGCGCTTTTCTTCATCGGGAATGAACGCTAAATTTTCAGCAGTTCAAAAAATACAAACGCAGATGATAAAAAATGCCCCGGCAACAGCTGGGGCATTTTTATTCAGCTACATTAACCAACTATAATCCTGCCTGCAATCAACAACATAATCAGCATAAACAAAATCATCGATTATTTGAAAAATTATCATATATCGCTTCTCAAAAATAGTAAAACGATACTTATTCATTGGGATATAGTCGCCTTTTAACCATGGGCACCGCTGCGGCATTTCTTCCAAAGAATTTGCGCACTTTTCAAATTCGTCCACTAATCTATTAGCCGCTTTTAAATTATCTTGTGCCAAAAATGCAGCATGAGAAACAAGCATCTGTTTTGCTCTTTCCGACACAACAACTTGATATTTATTCTTATGCTTCATCGCCAGATGCTTCCCTAATAGCATTGCGCATCATATCTGATACCTCTTTCACAGAATATCCCGCGCTACCATGTATTCTATCTTCTTCGACAGCAAGCAATTCTTCACGAAGCTTTAGCATCTTTTCTTTTTTGTTATATGTTTCAATATCCATAACAACCAAGTCCCCTTCCCCATTTTTTGTAAGAAATACTGGCTCGGATGTTTTTCTGCACATGTCAGCAATTTCATTATAGTTTTGACGAATTGCAGCAGATGGTCGAATGTTCATTTTAGTTCCTTACTTAGTTATATTGATATAGCAATATTATGCCCATATTATAACCGTTTGTTACAAGTAGTGATACAAGAAAATTTATTCAGCGCATTTTCAGGACACAGATTTATTATTTTCACTATAGGTTAAAAAGAATTAAAGGAACATGATGAAAAATATTTCGAAGAAACAAAAATCTGTACACACATGCTCAATATCAATATTGCTTATATTTGCGCTTATATTCACATTCTGCATGCCTGTTTGCAGCTTTGCAACAAACAACTCAAGTTCAAATGAGCAGAAACAAGAGAGCGCATCAAGCCAGCAAAATTCAAAAGAGCAACCACCTGAAAAGCCTGATGGCAGCAATAATTCTGGAGATGCTCCAGCTGGCGACCCACCAGATGGCAAAGGCGGTGGTAATGGCAATCCACCAAGCGGCAATGCTGCAGGTGGCGCAGACACTCAAAGCTATGATTTTTCTGGAACATATAATGCAAGTTCAACAGCAGATGGTGAAGAAGTAAATGCTAGTGAAAACATTTCAGCTACTGATTCATCAAGCAATGCAATACTTGCTCAAAACGGCGGCACTATGCGTTATCAAAATGGAGAACTTTCAAAAACCGGCGACACAGATGATGGCGACAGCTGCAATTTTTATGGCATAAATTCTGTAGCTTTAGCTGTTGGTTCAAGTTCAAAAATGTATATAAATGATGCAAAAATCAACTCAAATGCCAGTGGAGCAAATGGCATATTCGCAACAGATGGCGCAACAATATTTACAAACAACACATCCATTAATAGCACAAAAGACAATTCGCGCGGCTTAGATGCAACATATGGCGGCACAATAATTGCTAATTCTATGAATATAAGCACAGCTGGCGCTCATTGCGCTGGTATTGCAACAGATCGCGGCGGCGGCAACATTTCAATCACAAATAGCAGCATTTCCACGCAAGGAGACGGCTCCCCCGTTTTCTATTCGACTGGCGCTTTAGAAGCAAATGCTATTTCTGGCACTGCATCAGGGTCACAAATTGCATGCATTGAAGGTATGAATTCTCTGCTTATTAGCAATTCAAGTTTGGAAAGCACTCAAACAACAAGCAAAAGTGGCGATGGCATTTCAAATGCGATTATGGTTTATCAAAGCACTTCAGGAGATGCCGACACTTCAACTGGTGAAGCAGCAAGGTTGCAACTTTATAAAACAAGCCTTAAAAGTTCTGTTGAAAATGGCAGTATGTTTTATTTCACCAACACAAATGCAAATGTTGTATTAAGCGAATGTTCACTTGACTTCAATTCTGATTCTTCAAAATTGATAACAGCCGCCGGAAATGATGCCAGCAAAAACTGGGGTAGCGTTGGCAAGAATGGAGCAACTGTATCTTTTGCTGCACACAACCAGCAGCTTAATGGCGAAGTTGAAGCAGATACAATCAGCTCACTTAACTTATATTTATTAGATGCAAGCACATGGACTGGATTTTCAACAATTACAGAAAATTCTGAAGCTTCCACAGTTGATGAACCACTAACAATAAATATTTCTAGCGATTCAAAGTGGGTCGTGACTAAAGATTGCAATGTTTCAAATCTTTATGCTGAAGAAGGCGCACAAATTGTTGATGCAAATGGAAAAACTGTTTCTATCGTTGCTAATGGAAAGACTGTTGTTGAAGGTGATAGCGATATCACAATAACTGTTAACAATGAATATGGCAGCACGTTCAGCACATCGCAAGACCAAGAGCTGCAATCTGCAACTATAGATAGAAGTTCTTATGATAGTGAATATGCTGTTCAGACATCATTTGATGGTATAAGCGAGTCAGGAGAATTAAGCAAAGCTGAACAGACAAATTCAAATTTAAGCGTATCAACAACGCAAGCTGTCATTGGCGGGATTTTAGCAGCAATCATTCTTGTTGCAATAATCTGCATTGTTGCATATAAAACTCAAGGACCAAAACGCAAAAATAAAGAGGGGAAAGTAAAGCCCATCGACGACTAAATGACATTCGGATGCTTATCTCGGCTCAAAGGGCTCCACACCCGCAGCACAAAAAATGGAACTCAGTCTCGTAATCGTTCGCTAACGCTCACTAAGCCTCGACTCCCGAGCTCCATTTTTTGCACTGCTGTTCCGCATATCGCCTCGAGAGCATCCGAATGTAGTCAAAATAAATCAACCAAGCATTCAGGGTATCATTTGCTAATTACAAACTAATCAATCAACCACTTCCATGCAGGAACAACATGAACACGTCCTGTTTCCACTGTAATATCTTCTTCCATATCAAAAGAAACAACAGTCGATTCTTCTATCCCATACTTTTGCATGGCGGCCTGGAGTGCAGAAATCTCTCTTTTACGAGTTTTTGCATCTTCAAGATTAAAACAAACTTGCACAAGTTGAAATGCTTCACATAATAAAGCATCGCCAGCCACAAAATCAACTCCATGCAACTTATAATCATGTTCAAAGCGCAAAGATGAAACAGAACCATTTCTGACGCTTGGTGCAATCCTGCGGAGTTTGTTGAAAACTGCTGTTTCCAAACGCTGCCCAATTTCTGCAGCAGACGCTTTAGAAAAAGCAGCAAACATGCCTGGGTCAACAGCATAAACTTTAGAGCAAGACCTGCTATTGTCTGCAATAGCCCTGCTTAAATCATTGATTGGGAACAATAAATATGCATCATTAAAATATGACAATAAATTCGATAAAGTTTCGCGCGATGTTGAAACACCACGGCTTTTGAATTCATTTGCAACTTTGTTAATAGACAACTCACGAGCTGATGATGCAAGACAACGTGTCAAAAAATTCATCGCGACCTGCGGAGCATGCAAGTTATACCTCTCTATAACATCCATAGCAACAGTTCTATAAGCAAATTCTTGCAAAAGAGAAGTTGCATCTATTGCAGACAATTTAAGCGATGCGATATATCCGCCGCGCAAAAGAAAATCGCTCAAAGATTTACGAAGTATTGCTTGATCTTCCGATGAAAACCCTGAATCAAATGAATATTTCTTTCCAGTTGTAAATCTGACATATTCAGAAAAACTCATAGGAAACATTTCTTTTGAAATTGAACGCCCTCTAAATTCTGATGAAAGTTCAGAGGACAACATTTTTGATGAAGAACCTGTCACATATATAGTTGCTTTTGTCGTATCAATAATCCTGCGAAGAAAAAGCCCCCATTCCGGAACTTCTTGGATTTCATCAAAAAATAAAAAGCATCCATCAGTCTTTGCCTCTGGATGCATCGAAAAATATGTATCAACTACATCAGAAAGCAAAGCAGTCGAATACGGCTTCAAGCGTTCATCTTCAAAATTAAAATAAAGGATGTGAGAAATGTCGTATCCGGCATTTATGATATCTCGCATTTCTTGATATAACCTATAAGTCTTGCCGCACCTGCGTGTGCCAACAATTACCTGAGCCAAATTCCCTCTTTTTGGCTTTTGTATTTCCAACAAAGACAAGTCTCGCTCAAAAAATTCCGGTATCCCTTGCTGTTCAAAATCTAAGATTTTCTCTTGCACTAAATTATTGAATGGCATATTTTTCCAATCTTGCAAAGTAACTTGTCAAGAAATTTTAAATCTTGCAAAGTAACTTGTCAAGATATAAAGGTATAGAGAAGTGGCTGCACGAATGCGCAGCCACAACCAACATTATTCTTCATCTAATTCTTTGATATATTCGCGA
>CAVDAL010000033.1:0-5739 GCA_963606965.1 Acutalibacteraceae bacterium | reverse complement strand
GCGCTGTTGGCTTTGGTGCAATTGGCACAGTTGTTGTTTTGGTCATCGCTTTGGTCTTGTGGACATGTACCCCTGTTTTGAATTTCGCAAAATCAAGCAGCGGCTCAAGCAATGGCACAATCACAATTGAAAATTCTGACGATGCAACTCTTGCAGAGGCTGTCAGTGCAAAATGTATCAACAGCGTTGTGACAATTTATGTTTATTCAACATCTTCAAACTGGAATCAGTATTTTAATGGCAGCTCTTCAAATAGCGACAGCCCATCATCGCTTGGTTCTGGCGTGATTATCAAAGTCGATGGTGAAACATGCTACATTTTGACGAACTATCATGTTATTGAAGATGCAAGCAAGTTGACTGTAAGCGCTGCTGGCAGCACATATACAGCTACTGTTGCAGGTTCAGATAGCCAGACGGACTTGGCTGTTATAAAGATTAAAGCTTCTGGCTTAACAGCCATGGAGTGGGGCGATTCCACTAGCACTAAGGTTGGCGAATGGGTAATGGCTATTGGTTCGCCTTATGGTTATGAACAGACAGTAACAACTGGCATTGTTAGTGCTTTATACAGAAGCGATACAATCAGCAGTTCAACTTCAAGCTCTTCAACTGTTTATACAGACATGATTCAGACAGATGCTGCTATTAACCCTGGCAACTCTGGCGGCGCTCTTGTTAATTCAGAAGGCAAGTTGATTGGCATCAATACTTATATTTCTTCAAGCAGCCAGTCAAGTGCAGGCTTGGGCTTTGCAATTCCACAGGCAGAAGCACAGGCTATTGCAGATAAATTGATTGCTGGGCAGAAGGTAAGTCATGCATATCTTGGTGTGACAGCTACAGATTCAAGCGACCCTAAGGGCGCAACTGTTCAGACTGTTTATACAGGAACACCGGCTCAAGAGGCTGGCCTGCAGCAAGGTGATGTCATTACTAAGGTAAATGATACAACTGTTGAAAGTTCATCTGAACTTACTGCTGCTGTTACAAAGCTTTCCGCAGGTGATAAGGCCAAGTTTACATATACGCGTAATGGTCAGGAAAATACTGTTGAAGTTACATTGATTGAACGTCCAACGGACGATAGCAGTTCTAGTGGTGATAGCAATAGCGGCAACGGCAATGGCAACAACGGCTATGACGATGGAAGTGACAGCTACGGCTTCGATTTAGAAGACTTGTTTAACATGTTTAATTAGTTGCTGGTTGAATAGCTAGTATGATTGACTAGCTTTAAAATTTAAATTAGAGATGATTAGCGCGCCGCAATTATTTGCGGCGCGCATTTTCTGAAAAATGCGGATGAATAAATAAGGCTAATTGATTTGATGATATGGTAATTATTTATGGATAGCGAAACAACAATGCATGATGGATTAGTGACAAAGCCTGTAAAAGTTTTTTCCAAGAGCCACAAGGAAACTGTGAAACTCTTTTAGGATAGACTCGTCTGAAAGTTTTGCTGAGTATCAGCTTTATCTGTTTAAAGCCCCTTGAGTGAAAACTGCTCAAGGGGCTTTGTTGTTGAATTTAAATACGAAAATTATTTTGTTGACGCGACGGTCTCAAATTTCATGCCGCCACAGCTTGGACATGTATTTTTGCCAACTGGAATTTCTGTGCCGCAAGCTTTGCAAACTGTAATTGCTCGAGCGTTATACATTCCGCATTTATTGCAATGTGTACAAGGATAACAAGCCATATCAATTATGCCTTATTCTGGAAGTCTTTAACAAATCTATAGCCGTACCCGCGCACAGTTTCAATAATATTTGGATCTAAGTCCACAGCGCTCAGCTTGTCGCGCAAACGCTTGATGTGAGTATCAACAGTCTTTGTTTCCACAACATATTGCCAATCCCAAGCTTCCTTTAAAAGCTGTTCACGGCCAAGAACTGTGCCGGCATGAGCCATTAAAGTTGCAAGCAGCTCAAATTCGCGTGGAGTCAAGTCGATATTGCGGCCTTCATAGCTGGCATGATGCCCAGCTTCGTCCAAATGCACGCCGCTAATGTCCATAACGCGCATTCCTTCATTATTATTAGCTTCTGCTAAAGGAGCCCTGCGCAATAAAGCATGCACGCGTGCAAGCAATTCGCGAATGCCGAATGGCTTTGCCAAATAATCGTCGCCGCCAAGTTCAAGGCCAACAACCTTGTCAAGCTCAGTATCGCGCGCACTCAAAAACAAAACAGGGACATTGCTGTTTGAGCGAATGCGACGGCAAACTTCATAGCCATCCATTCCTGGCAACATAACATCCAAGATGATAAGGTCATAGTCGTTAGCTTTTGCCATCTTCACAGCTTCATCGCCAGTGTGTGCAACATCAACTTCATAAACCTCTTTGCGCAGGTTAAAACTTATGAAGTCTGTGATGGCTTGTTCGTCATCTACAACCAAGATTTTTTGTTCAGCAATTTCTTCCATAATTACCTCCGTTTATCGGACGAGGATATTGTATAGTTTTTGTCGCAAGTATAAGGCTCGTGTAATCAAATTGTAGGATGAAAAATGTTATTGACCGTTGATATTGGAAATACGCAGACGTCTATTGGCCTTTGGAATGCCGATGAACTTGAAGCTTGCTGGGCTGTGACAACTCGTGTAAATGATTCTGCGGATGAAGTTCACGCATCATTAGCCGCGCTTTTTGCGCTGAAAAATATGACGCTTGATATGTGCAGTGACGCATGTATTGCTTCTGTTGTGCCGGGTTTGACAGCAACGTGGAAGCAAGTTGCGATGCGCGTTAGCGGCAAAGAGCCTATTATTGTGAGCTCTAAAATTGAAACAGGTTTGAAAATTATTTTTGATAATCCAACAGAAATTGGCGCGGACAGAATTGCCGATGCTGTCGCTGCAATTAATGAATATGGCGCACCAGTTGTTGTTGTTGACCTTGGCACTGCAACAAATATTGAAGTCATCAATAAGGATGGCGCGTTTTGTGGCGGAATTATTGCCCCCGGCTTGCAAACTTCAACAGCTGCTCTTTTCACTCATGCAGCGCGCTTGCCTCAAATTGATCTTGTTCAGCCCAAAAAAGTTATTGGTTCAAACACAATCGATGCAATTCGCAGTGGCCTTATTTGGGGCGAAGTTGATCGCATAGATGGCTTGGTGCATCGCATTTTTGACGAACTTGGCTATGAAGCATGTGTTGTTGCAACCGGCGGCTTGGCAGGCTATGTCTGTGAACATTCAAAAACAATTACGCAACAACAACCGCGATTAACGCTCAAAGGCTTGCGTTTGATTTACGATATGAATCGTTAATTTTTCGCAGCTTTTTGCTGCATACATATGTCAGGCAAACATGAAATTGCCTACAAAATAAAAATTGAAATGAATAGGTGCAAAATGAAGAATTCATGTTTTGAATCGACGGAAGAATTTTTGGAAAGTGAGCTTCCGTCAGAGGTTCGCAAGTTTTTGAATGAAACAAATGCTCCACGCGAAGTGCGCGACTTTATTGTTGACGGGGTCAACGAATTGCGCACAGAAGAGGCACGTCAAGCACAATTTGTAAGTGATGTGAGCCATGAAATTCGCACGCCGCTGACTGCTATTCGTGGTGCAGCAGAGACCCTGCTGGAAGGCGACGTTCCAAAAGATTTGGCGCAGCGGTTTTTGACACAGATTATGAGTGAATGCGACCGTCTGACTCGCTTGGCTAATGATTTGTTGACTCTTCAAAAGGCGTCTAGCAATCCGCCAAAAAAGACGCGTGTAAACCTTCGCACAATTGCAGATAATTGTTCGCTTTTGATGGGCGAGCTGCTTGAAGAGCGCGGCGTGAATTTGAAAATTGCTGGTGAAGCTCCAGATATTATGGGTAATACCGACGCGATAAATCAAATTTTGGTCAACTTGATTGAAAATGCAAGCCGCTATGCAAAGAAGAATGTTGCGGTTGAAATTACAGCATTGCAAGGCCATTCAGTTATTGCTGTTAAAGATGATGGTCCCGGTTTTGGCGATGTTGATCCAGCGCATCTTTTCGACAGATTTTATAGGGCAGACCAAAGCCGTGCTCGCCACAAAAGCACTGGCAATAGCGGCCTTGGCCTTTCCATTGTTAAAGCTTTGGCCGCGTCTATGGACGGCACGGTTGAAGCAGCAAACATGAGCTGTGGCGGTGCTGTTTTTGTTATCGCATTCCCATCACTTGAGCCTAAAGATTAAGCGAATAGTAGACAATAGGAAGGGCGCGGCGCGGTCATGCAGCGAGGATTTCATTCGCCGTGCGTTTGCAATAAGGGTGAAACTTCCCACAAAGATGGTTATAAAATATTGATATAGAAAGAGGTCAAAATGGAATTACAAGAACGTTTGAAGAAGTATGCTGAATTGATTGTCCGCAAAGGCTGCGCGCTAAAGCCTGGTCAGGAACTGTATATCAGTGCTCCGCTGCAGACTGTGGAATTCACGCGCATGGTCGTGAAGGAAGCTTATGAAGCTGGGGCGAAGCTTGTAACAATTGCTTGGGGCGATGACGTATGCGGCAGAATGGCATATGACTATTCCCCGATGGAAGTGTTTGAAAATATTCCAGCTTGGAGTGCGGAACGCAGCAATTCAATGGCACGCAATGGCGCTGCTATTTTGACAATTTTAAGTGACGACCCTGAAGTTATGAAGGGCGTTGACCAGAAAAAGATTATTGCGCGCACTGTTGCAAGTCATGCTGCTTGCAAGGAATTTTATGATGCGCTTGATTTTGGCAAGTGTGTTTGGTGCATTGTTGGTGCATCAACTCCACAATGGGCGGCTAAAGTTTTCCCTGAACTTGGCGAAGATGAAGCTGTCACAAAATTATGGAATGCAATTTTGGATACGGCACGAGTTGATGAAGACCCATGTGCGGCATGGGAAGCTCATAAGCAAGCATTCGCAGAACGCAAAAAGTGGCTCAATGACCAGCACTTTGATGCTTTGCATTACACTGCAAGCAATGGCACAGATTTCACAATTGGTTTACTGCAAAAAGGCCATTGGGAAGGCGGCGGTCAAGAAACTGCAGATGGAACATATTTCTTCCCGAATATTCCTACAGAAGAAATTTTTACAAGTCCAGACAGAACTCGCGCAGATGGCGTCGTCCACAGTGCACTGCCATTAGTTCACAACGGTAGTCCTGTTGAAGATTTTTGGGTGCGCTTTGAAAATGGTAAGGCTGTTGAATGCGATGCTCGTGTTGGCAAAGATGTTTTGCAAGGAATTATTGATACGGATGAAAATTCTTGTCGCCTTGGTGAATGTGCTTTAATTCCATTTGATAGTCCAATTCGCAATACTGGAATTTTGTTCCTTGAAACTTTATATGATGAAAATGCAAGCTGTCATTTGGCTTTGGGGAAGGGTTTCCCAGATTGCTATGAAGGCGGCTATGAAATGAATAGTGAGCAGCTTGTGCAGGCTGGCATTAATGATTCTGCAACGCATGTTGACTTTATGGTCGGTACGCAGGACATGAACATCACCGGCATCAAAGCTGACGGAACAGAAGTTGCAATCTTTACGGAAGGCAACTGGGCATTTTAAATCGCAAGGTGTGCTCGGGGTGTTGTCCTCAGCCTCTGGAGGAGCACTGCCGCACCCACTCCGGTCATAGCTTGGCACCCGTTCTAAAAATTATGCGCTCCCGCTGCGGAACTCGCAGCCTGTGCGGCTGCTCAGACAGTCCTCGCAAAACCGGAGCGCATAATTTTTTTCACTGCCTTCGCAGTATTC
>CAVDAL010000032.1:0-64403 GCA_963606965.1 Acutalibacteraceae bacterium | reverse complement strand
ATTTGTGCCTGTAGATCCGCCGCCAGAGCCAGCAGCTCCACCAATGCAAGCACCAGCCGCATTAGAAATTAGATTATATGTTCCAGAATTAAAAGTTACAGCGCCTGGTTCTTCTGTGCTTGAACTTGCTCCTGCCCCAGCACCAATACCGGCGCCTTGTTTTGAGGCCTTTAAGAAAAGCTTGCCAGTCATATTGAATGTGATATCACCATTCATTTCACCATCATATTTTATATCATTAACTACATCTTCATGTTCCCCATGTCCACCAATACAAGCACCAGCAGTATGTTTATACATATATACTGTACCAGAACCTTTAATTGTGGCTGAATCTCCTTTACCAACATGAATGACACAATATTGATTATATTCACCATCGTAGTCTAAAATATTTTCGCCTTCGAAATTAATTATGTTATCACTACCAGAGACGTCTATGATGTCACCTGCATTATGCTTTTTTCCATTCAAAAACACATCCTTGAATGTCAAGTTGACTGGAGAAGCAGTTACACAATCAAAATAAACAGAGCTGCCATATTTATCAGCATCGCCAAGGTCGCTGCCAGAGCCAATACCGTCGCCAATAATAGTGACAGCCTCTGTTGTTTCAACTTTAATGCAGCCAGCTGTGCAACCATTTGCATCTGAGACTATCCTATATGTGCCACCAGTGCTAATTGTTGAACCGCCGGATATCCTTGTTTGTGTTTCCGCATATGCAGTGCCAAGACTCGCAAAAAAGAAACTTGGCAAAAATGCGACAACAAGCACAAGAGAAAGCACAGCTGCTAAAACTCTTTTGCTCATGCTCAAATTAAATTGCTTTGGTGAAGAAATTCCATTCATAGTCAGCTCCTATATTTATACAAAAAAGGCTGCGCACTTGAAAATAATTCCAAGCAGTCGCAGCCGGTTATTTTAACACTTATATATATTTTAATAAATATATTATATTTGCCATTCCTCATGATTTGTATGAAGCCATGCATGTGAACGTTCACTTAAAGGCTCGTCCAACCAATCTTTATAAAGCTTTTGAACTTGCGGGTTTTCATGCGACCTGCGCAAAGTATCATTTGAATCAAGTGTATTCAAGACTTTTGCTCGCTCAAGCCCTAGCTCTTCATTGTAATGAATTGGCTGCCCGCCACCAGCAACGCACCCACCTGGGCAAGCCATAACTTCAACAAAGTCATATGAAACTTCGCCTGCTTCCATTGCATCAAGAAGCTTAGATGCATTGCCAAGCCCACTAGCAATTGCAATATTCACATCAATTCCTGCTAAGTTCAGCTTTTTGCTAACCCATGGTTTTTCAGGAGTAGCACTTGTGCAGTCACAAGTGCTGAAATCTGGATTTTCACCAGTAATAACAAAGGCAGCTGTGCGCAAGGCAGCTTCCATAACGCCACCAGTGCGGCCAAAAATTGTTCCTGCGCCTGTGCTTGTTCCAAGCGGCTGATCAAATTCTTCTTCCTGCAGGCCAGCACAATCGACAGAAAACATTCTTAACATTCTGCAAAATTCACGCACTGTCAAAACAGCGTCAACATCTTTGCCTTCTGCTGTATGCAAAGCATCAACACTGCATTCATATTTCTTTGCAACACAAGGCATAATTGAAACACAAAACAAGCGCTTATATTCTTCTTGCGCAGTGCTTGACATTGTATTTTTGATAACAGCTCCAAGCATCTGGTGTGGTGATTTTGCACTGGAAAGCAAGCTAACAACTTGCGGATAATGCAGCTTTGCAAACCTGACCCATCCAGGACAGCAGCTTGTAAAAATTGGAAGATCATTCACATTGCCAGCTTGTTTTTCTTTCAAAGCTGCAACAACTTCGCTCCCTTCTTCCATAATTGTTAAATCTGCTGCAAAGTCAGTATCAAAAATATAATCAAAGCCAAGCGCGCGCAAAGCTGCAACCATTTTGCCCTGCGTTGCTGCTTCGCGTTCAAGGCCAACACCTTCACCCCAAGAACTGCGAACAGCAGGAGCAACCTGAACAACAGTTTTTGTGTCGGGGTCTGCCAGCGCAGCAATAATTTTATTAATATCATTTCTAACAGACAAAGCGCCTGTTGGGCAATGTGTCACACACTGGCCACATAATGCACAGCCTGCGTCTTTAATGTCTGCGCCGCCTTTAACAGTGACCTTCATGTGAGCGCCTGCACCAGCAAAGCTCCATACTCCGCAATTTTGCACTTTTTCACAAAAAGCAACACAGCGCATGCATTTGATACATTTTGTGTTGTCGCGCTGCAGCGGGAATGTTTCATCCCAATTTTCTTTGACTGGCACAGCAGAAATTGGCAAGCTTTCAACGCATAAATCTGCAGCTAAAGCTTTTAAAGCACAGCTGTCGACCCTTGCACACCTTGTACAATTTTCATTATGTTCGCAAAGTAACATTTCAAAATTCATACGGCGCGCATTTATAACTTCTGGCGTGTTTGTGTAAATGACCATGCCATCGCTTGCAACTGTATTGCATGATGCAGCCATGCGGTCTTCGCCTTCAATTTGCACAACACAAATGCGGCATGAACCCGGATAATTAATGTCTTTCAAAGCACAAAGGGTTGGAATTTTTTTGCCGCACTTTTCAGCAGCTTCTAAAATTGTCGTGCCTTCTTCAACTTCAACTTCTATGCCATCTATCGTTAAATGAATCATCTTCTTTACCATGCTTGGGTTCTCCCTTCATGCAACGCGCCCATGCCAAAGTGGTCACAACGCAAGCACCTTCCACATTCCTGTTGCGCTTCTTCATTGCTAAGAGGAATTTCAACGCCTTCAAAATCTGTTCCGCGTTCGCTAGCCTCTCTTTCTTGAATATTCACGCGTCCGCATGCATTATTTGTTTTGAACTGAGCAGACGGAATTTTAATTTCATCATAAATATTATGATTGAAGCCCAAGAACGCATCGATATTTGCAGCAGCAGCTTTACCAGCAGCAATTGCGCGAATTACAGTGGAAGGGCCTGTCGCGCTATCCCCACCAGAAAATATTTTTTCACTTTTATCGACTGAACAATATTCATCTGCAACAATTCTTCCACGGTTTGTATTGATGCCGCACTTTTCAAAATAATCAGATTCAATAACTTGACCAATTGCTTCAATAATTATGTCGCATGGATATTCATGCTTTGCAGTCATAGCTGCAACAGGACTTGGCCTGCCAGCTCTATATTCACCAGGAATTTGCGGCTGTCCAACAAAAACCAGCGGCTTATCCTTTCCAACTTCAACATGATCAGGTGCCATAAGTTCGACAATTTCGCAGCCTTCCGCAATTGCAGATTCAATTTCCTGCGGCAAAGCTGTCATATCTTCTTTGCGACGTCTATAAATGCAATGAACACTTTTTGCGCCAAGACGCTTTGCTGTGCGAGTAGCATCCATTGCAACATTGCCGCCGCCGATAACAACAACATCCTTCCCGCTTAAATCTTTGCGCGCCCCAGATGAAGCTTCATGTAAAAATTCAACAGCAGCGCATACGCCTTCACGAGTTTCATATTCAATTCCCAAAGCTTTGAATGTGTGCGCGCCAATTGCAATATAGATAGCATCGAAAGCATCTTCAATTTCATCTAATGTTATATCTTTACCAACTTTTGTATTAAACTTTACCTCCACGCCTAAAGATAAAATTGCATCAATATCATAATCGATATATTTTTGAGGCAACCTATATCGCGGAATGCCATATAAAAGCATGCCGCCAAGTTTGTCATTTTGCTCGAAAACTGTAACGCTATGCCCCATCAATGCTGCATAATATGCGCAGGTCAACCCACTTGGTCCTCCACCAATAATTGCAACTTTCTTGCCACTGCTTTCACACTTTTGCGGTGGTTCAACTTCACCTGCACTCAAAACTGCATGTTGCTTTATTGCACGAATGTTTAGCGGCGCATCTATCATCCCACGGCGGCAGGATGCTTCACATGGATGTTCACAAACAAAGGCACATGCACTCGGGAAGGGATTATCATTTCTTATCAAGCGGACAGCATCTGCATATCTGCCAGCGCGCACAAGAGCAATATAGCCTGGAATATCAACATGCGACGGACACTTGCTAATGCATGGCACAGCGCTGAACTCTTTGGCACAAATACCTTTTTCAATATGGCTTTTTGCATCTTCATGAATTAGCTGCGCAAAAGCAAGACCAATCTTTCCAGCTTGAAAGCCAATTGCACAATCTGCTGTTTGATATAAGGAATTGCAAATAGATTCGATATTTTCAATGACACCATCTGCATTTGAGCCACGCAAAATATTTTCCAAACCATCAGACAGACGCGAAAGGCCAATCCGGCACGGAGTGCACTTGCCACAGCTTTGCGAAGCACACATTTTGAAAAATCCAAGAGCAGCTTCTAGCGGGCAAGTCGCGCCTGCAAAAACTGACATTCTATCTATTGCAGATGAAGTAATAGCTTCAATTTCTTCATCAAGTTTTGTTGGAGCATAAACAGATAACTTGCTCATAATTTATACGGCCCTTTCTTCTTGTATCGCGCTGTTGCCAAAAGGCTCAAGTGCGCGGGTCAAAATTCCATTCATCTTTGCTATAGCAATGCCATAATTAACCATTTGCACGCCATTTTCTTTTGCTATATCAATGCGCGAATGCATTTCATTTTGTGTAATCATGCATGCGCCGCAATGAATGACCAAATCATAATCTTCCAAATTTTGCGGGAAGTCTTTGCCACTTGTGAAATTAAATTCAGGATTGCTCCCACTGCATTCTTTAACCCATGCAGGAATTTTAACAGTGCCAATATCTTCACACTGACGATGATGCGTACATGCTTCGCAAATGAGCACTTTGCTTTCATCTGTCAGCTGTTGCAAAGCTTGCGCGCCTTGCAGCAAAACATCTAGCTCGCCTTTGTATCGCGCCATCAATATTGAAAATGAAGTTAACGCAATATCACTTGGAACAATCTGTTCAACCTCTTTGAATACTTGAGAGTCTGTAATGACAATTTTTGGCTCTTGCTGCAAGGCATCAAGCACATTTGCAAGCTCTTGTGGCTGGCAGCAAACTGGAATTGCATGCGCGTCCAAGCAATCACGCATTACCATTTGTTGCGGCAAGATTATGCGCATCTTTGGCGCGCTTGAGTCAATTGGAATAACCAAGACAACAATATCTCCTGCTTCAAGCAAATCGCGAATAAGCATTCTTTCATGTTCACGCGCTTTATCTTTCAACTTGCCAATATGTTCCTTTAGCTCATAAATGCCGCTGCCACACGTCGCACTCACAAGGCAGCAGTTTTCTTTTTGCTCAAGCTCATTTATTTCTTCTTCTGAAAGCAAATCAATCTTGTTCAAAGTAAGAATATATGGTTTTTGTTTATCTTTAAAAATTTGCAACAATTCTTTGTCTGCTGCACTAAGCACGCGTGAAGCATCTGCAACCAGAATAGCAATGTCGCAAGTTTCCAAAATTTTATGAGTCTTTTCAATTCGCTTAGCGCCAAGGCTACCTTCATCATCAATGCCCGGAGTATCAATAATTGTGACAGGGCCTAATGGCAAAAGCTCCATATTCTTACTAACAGGGTCAGTTGTTGTACCAAGCTTAGCATCGACAATTGACATCTCTTGTGCTGTCACAGCATTCACAAGACTCGACTTGCCAGCATTGCGCACGCCAAAAAAGCCAATGCACATTCGCTCACCTGATGGCGCATCATTTAATCCCATGTTTTAAGCTTTCCTCCATTCATGTACTCGCAATTTCAAAATCAAAAGTACAAAATCTAAAATCGAAAATCTCGCGCCTGCGAGTTGCGAATTTGATCTATTCTTTCACCACATAAAGCGCGAGTGTTTTCATTCGTAATTTTATTCAGCTCAATATCAACAAGCTTTCTTCCCTTTTCGCGCACTTCACTTGAAGCATAATCGCTTAAATATTCTTCCAAAGTCAAAAGTGCATTCGGGTGACAATAATTCAAGATTTCACCATTTTTGCAAAATTCCATAAAGCGATCGCCAGTGCGCCCCGCCCTATAACAAGCTGTGCAAAAACTTGGAATGTGCCCACGATCAATAAGCCAACCAATGACTTCATCAAGACTGCGCTGGTCAGACACATTAAATTGCTCTGTATCATGTGGGCGTTCACTTTGAACATAACCACCAACACTAGTGCGCGAACCGCCAGAAATTTGCGAGACCCCATATTGCAACGCAGCATCGCGCACGCTTTGCCCTTCACGAGTGGAAATTATCATGCCTGTATATGGAACAGCCAAGCGAATAATTGCAATGATTTTTTCAAAAAGTTCATCTGAAATTCCATTATCAAAAACATCAGGATTAATATCCATTGCAGGCTTCACTCGCGGAACGCTGATTGTGTGCGGACCAACGCCAAAACGAGTCTCCAAATGTTCCGCATGCATAATCAAACCAACAAGCTCATAGTCATAGCTATCCAAACCAAACAAAACACCAAGTCCAACATCGTCTATACCAGCTTGCATTGCACGGTCGTGTGCTTCCGTGTGCCAGTTATAATCATGCTTTGGGCCTGTTGGGTGCAACTGCAAATATTTTTCTTTGTTATATGTTTCTTGAAACAAAATATATGTGCCAATACCAGCGCTTTTAAGCTGCTTATATTCATCAACACTAGTAGCTGCAATATTTACATTAACTCTGCGAATTGCACCATTTTTGTGCTTCGTTTCATAGATTGTATTTATGCTTTCCAAGATGTAACTAAGCGGGTTGTTGTGTGGATCTTCCCCAGCTTCAATTGCCAAGCGCTTGTGCCCTGCATCTTGCAAAGCAATAACTTCTGCACGTATCTGCTCTTGCGTTAATTTGTGACGCGGGATTTCTTTATTCTTTGCATGATATGGGCAGTACAAACAGCTATTGACACAATAATTTGAAAGATAAAGAGGAGCGAACAGGACAATTCTGTTGCCATAAAAACGCAGCTTAATTTTCCTAGCCAGCGCCTTGCAAGCAGCATCAATTTGTGGATCTTCACAAGCAAGAAGCAAAGCAGCTTCACGATGAGTTATGACTGGCGCATGGTCGCGGCGCGGATTTTCAAGTGACGATTGCGCCTGCGCAAGAATTTTGCGACATAGTTCAACATTGCCCTTATTTTCCTGCGCATAAGCCAAAGATTCCAAAATCTCATCATTGTTTATAAATTCATCTGCGCAACAAGATGCGACATCATATTTATATTTTTCCTGCGTTTTAACCATCTCTTCTTTCAATTTTTATAACACCTCTTTTAACGGCTTTGGGTCGCCTCTGTCTATAATTAAATTCCTGTCAATTTTGCTCAAGCTAGCTTTCAAACGCTTAAAACTTGTCGCAGCTTCTTCCCCCGTACATGCTTTGTTATCATAAATTTCATATTTTTTGCGAACATTGCACGGTGACAAATTTGGCATAACAACATTTGCACCAGAAAGTATTCCGCGCTCGCGACCATCTTGTGCTAGAGTTGCAAGCGCTGTTGTTGCTGGTAACAAGATATTTGGTTGAATCAAACGTATAAGTGAAAGCAAATAGCAAGTCAAATCAACAGAGCCAGCCTCGCACTTTGCAAATTGCGTTGCATGATGAGGAACAAATGGCCCAATCCCGCACATTTGCGGCTTAAATTGTTCAATGAATTTCAAATCTTGCGCGATAGATGCCGCACTTTGATAAGGTGAACCAACAATAAAGCCAGCGCCAACACAAAAGCCGCAATCCTTTAAATTTTGCAAGCAATCCATTCTATTTTGCCAGCTCATTTGTCCTGGATGTAGCTTTTCATAATGTGCTTTATTTGCTGTTTCATGACGCAGAAGATATCTGTCTGCTCCGGCGGCTCGCAACAATTGGTAGCTTTTGGCACTGCGCTCCCCAACAGATAAAGTGACAGCGCAATCTTGATGCTGCTCTTTCAAAGCGGAAATTAAATTGCACAAAATCTCATCTGTATAATATTCATCTTCGCCACTTTGCAAAACAATAGTGCGATATCCAAGTTTGTAACCTTCATCTGCACATTCAAGAATTTGGGAATTTGTCAGCCTATAACGTTCACATGCTTTATTTTCAGCACGGATGCCGCAATAATAGCAATTATTTTTGCAATAGTTGCTAAATTCAATAAGCCCACGAACATATATATTCTTGCCATAAACACCCAAGCATGCATCAACAGCTAAACTTGCTGCATATGCTGCTAGTTCACAATCAAAGCTAGAAACAAGTAGTTCATATTCTTCAAGTTCAAGACAATGCTTTAATGCAAGTTTATCAACAAGCTCTTTTGCTATGGCGCTTTTTGCTTCCATACTTCCCATCTATATAAGCTATTAGTTTTGTGCTCAACTTTGCCATTCATGCACATAACAGCAAGTCAAAGCTTTGCTATATGTATGCGCATGAAAAGAATAACCGACATAGCATATTACAGAACTGATATAAGCTCACATAAAATTTGTTGATAGATGTGCTAAATGCCTAATTGCTCGGCGCAAAGATCGCGGAATGCTTCACCAGAAGTTTTATCCATTTCAGCCTTTGTAAAGTTTTGCAAAATTTCTTCAATTTCTTCCAATGATGAAGCAAAACTTATAGTGCGCTGGCGGTTCTTTGTTGAAAAGCCGCAATCAATCATATTTTGCAAAAAATCTTTCAAAGAATTGTAATAGCCATCAATATTATAAAAAATGCATGGCGCATCTATATGTCCAAGTGAAGCTTTTGCCATGACATCGCTAGCTTCATCAAGCGTGCCATTGCCACCAGGAAAAATGATGAACGCATCTGCAGCATTGATCATGCTATCTTTGCGCTTAGATAAATCATCTTCAATGATTAACTTTGTTGCCTGTTCAAAATGCACATTTTGTTCAACAAAAAAGGTTGTTTCCACACCAATAACTTCTGCTCCAGCTTGAATCGCACTTGTTGCCAAAACACCCATCAAGCCAGTTTTTGACCCGCCATAAACTAGCGTATTGCCTGTTTTGCCAAACCATGAGCCAAGCTCTGCCACGCATTCTTTAAACTTTGGATTATTGCCTTCTGCAGCACCTAAAAATACAGTTATGTTCATTTTTGCTTCTTCCCTCTATTCGTTATCTATATGCAAATCTCGATTATTTAGTTCATTTTGCTCATTAAAAAGCAAGTTCTTTAAAAATAGTTCAAGATATTTAGTTGTTTCATGTATGTTCTTTTGCAAATTTGTATAATTTGCGCGAACAAGAGCATTTCTGAAATACCAAGAATTTTCTTTAAATAAATCATTGGTCACATCATAGCCCAAGACCTGTAAGTATTTAATTAAAAAGACAGCAGTGGTTCTTGTGTTGCCTTCTGCAAAAGCATGAATTTGCCACAAGTTGGATATAAAAATAGCAAGATGATTAATCATTTCTTCTGGCAAAAGACCCTTATATGAAAAAGCCTTTTCTTTAGAAATATCATATTCAAGAGTTGATTCTAATTCAGAAGCTGTGCCATATATCACAGTTGCGCCATCTAAAACCCATTCTTTTTTTGTGATGTTATAATCACGAACCTTTCCTGCATGGTCATATATTCCATAAAACAGTTTGCGATGTATGGAAACATATTCATTTACAGAAAGTGAAAATGCCGGCTCAGAAATCAGTTCAGAAATTCTGCTTGAAACTTTATCAGCTTCCTCTGTGCGATCATTATCATCAATAGCACGTTGTGACTTTTCAGCATAATAGCTATCAATCATCGAACGTGCTTGTTCTAATGTGATTTCACCTTCAATATTTTTTGTTGCTGTTTCAACAAGATAATCAGAGACTTTAAGTCCATCAACAGCTTGCAAACCAATTGCTGTATTCCACGCATAGCTTTTTTTGGCTTTTTCCGGTTCAGTTTCTATTGAATAATTTTCAAATGGGTCTTTTTCCATACTTTCAGCTTTCATTAATTTGTTTATATGCATATTTTACTAAAACCAGAGTTCATATCTGCCAACATACAAAAAAACTTGTCTAGTTACATTTATGCACAAATAGAAAACAATAAGGCAAACTTTTTGCAAGTGCTGCACAATTTGTGGTAAAACATCTTAAACAATACGCGCTAGTAATTACAAAGGGGTTTATCAGGAATGAATAGCGTTTGCGTGCATAGCTCGAAAAATTACAATGTTGAAATTGGGTCTGGCTTACTTGACACATGTGGTGAAGAAATTTCAAAAGTCACAAAGTCAAAGCATTGCGCGCTCATAAGCGACTCAAATGTTGACTTAATTTATGGCGAACGAGTGCTAAAAAGCCTGAAGGAAGCTGGATTCACAGTACACAAATTTGTCTTCCCAAGTGGGGAAAAATATAAAACAACAAAAACATATATTGATATTTTAGAATTCTTAGCAGACATGAGCTTTGACAGGCAGGACAGCATTATCGCACTAGGCGGCGGAGTCGCAAGCGACATGGCAGGATATGCTGCTGCAACATATATGCGTGGGATATCGCTTATCAATATTCCAACAACTCTTCTTGCAATGGTCGATGCATCAATTGGTGGCAAAACTGCAATCAATCTTGGTGCTCACAAAAATTTGGTTGGCGCATTTTGGCAGCCAAACCTTGTTTTGTGCGACATTGAAGTTCTTTCAACTTTATCTGCAAAAATCTTTGCAGATGGCTGTGCAGAAGTCATCAAATATGCAATTTTAGACGATCCAGAAATTTTAGACTTAATGCAAGACATGCATAGCAACATTGAAGAAATTATCACGCGCTGTATAAAAATTAAGAAGAAATATACTGAAGAAGACGAACGTGAAACAGGCTCTAGAGTGATGCTGAATCTGGGGCACAGCATAGGGCATGCATTTGAAGTTTTAAGCGAATATAAAGTGACACACGGGCGTGCTGTTAGCATTGGGATTGCCGGAATCGCTCGCTCTGCTTATGCAAATGGTGAATGTTCGCAAGAATGTGTAAAAAAGATTGTTGAATCTTTAACAAAAGCAAATTTGCCAACAGAGATTGATTATGAACCAAATGAGCTTGTTCGCGTTATGATGACAGATAAAAAGCGCGACGGCGATTCAATAAAATTAATTATTCCGCGTGAAATTGGCAAGTGTGAAATAAGAGAAACTCCTTATAGTGAACTTGCAAATTATATTGCTTCTGGCTATTAATTGCGGGAAAAAATGGACAAGCCAGCAAGGACACATAATGATGCAATTGAAGTTTCTGCAAAAAATTTTGGCGGAACGCTAAATTATGAACTTGCATCAAAATCGGAATTACACAGATTTTTAATCTGCGCTGCTTTATCTGAATACACAACGCGTATCATTTGCAAAACGCAGGCTAAAGATGTATTTGCAACTGTGCAATGTTTGAATGCGCTTGGTGCAAAAATTAAGCAAAGCTCTGATGGTTTTGCAGTAACTCCAATAGATAGAACTAAGCTTATTGATTATGCAGAATTAAATGTTGGTGAATCAGGTTCAACTTTTCGCTTTTTGCTGCCAGTTGTTTGCGCTCTTGGAATTAATTGCACTTTTAATTTGAGCAAGCGTTTGAGCGAACGCCCCATACAACCACTTATTGATGAGCTTAAAAATCATGGAGCAAACATTTACTGGGATAAAGAAGACAAAACAAAATTGCATTGCACAGGAAAGATTAGTGGAGGCACATTTAATCTTGAGTCTACCGAGTCTTCGCAATTTATTAGCGGAATTTTGCTAGCTCTTCCCCTTCTTGGTAAAAGCTGCTTAAAAATTTATAGCAAGACAGAATCAAAGCCATATATAAATATGACAGTTGTGGCAATGCGCTGCTTTGGCATCAATATTACTACCAGCGAAAATGAATTTATTGTTGCAGGGAAATATGGAATGTTTGATGACTATGAAGTCAGCACAGAACTCGATTGGTCAAATAGAGCTTTTTGGCTTTGCGCTGGTGCAATAAGCAAAAATGGTTTGAACTTGCTTTGCCCCAACGATGCTATTGTCTGCAAAATTGGCAATGACAACAGGCTAATAATCAATAAGTCAGCCAACTCAATAACAAGCCTTCAAGGTGATGAAAAAATCATTTGGATTTTGAAGCAATTTGGAGCAGAAATCAATCTGCACACAAAAGATAAATATTGCAAAATCACAGTACAAAAACCACAAGGCGGCAGCTTGCGCGCTATTGATTTAGATGCTGCAGATATTCCAGATCTTGTTCCTGCAATTGCTTTAGTCGCATGCGCAGCAGAAGGCACAACACACATTCATAATGTTGGCAGATTGCGCTTAAAGGAGTCTGACAGACTTGAAGCAATATGCGAAGCGCTTGACAAACTTGGCGCAAAGCTTGATATTGAAAATGATGATGAGCTTGTTATTTATGGAAAAGCGAAGATGCATGGAGCATGCATTGATTCATACAACGACCACCGCATTGCAATGATGGCAGCATGCGCATCAATTTTATGCGATGAACCTGTTACAATCATAAATGCAAGTGCAGTAAGCAAATCTTATCCATCATTTTTTGATGACTTTGCGATTCTTGGTGGCAAGGTCAAGGGAGCTTAAATAATGCAGACAACATATAATGGCAAAAAAATTAGCTATACAATTTTTGGCGGCTCCCATGAAGAAGAAATTGGAATTGAAGCAACGGGTTTAAAAGCTGGCTCAAAAATTTCAATAGACAAACTGCAATCTTTTATGAATCGCAGATCGCCCGGACAAAATGAATGGTCAAGCAAGCGCAAAGAAAATGACATTCCTATATTTGAAAGTGGGATTTCTGATGACGTGCTTGATGGAGAAAAGCTGCGTGCAATAATCAAGAATAATGATATTCGCTCGCAAGATTATGATTTAAGCATTCCGCGACCATCACATGCAGATTACACAGCACACATAAAATATGGCAGTAGCATTAATATGTCTGGCGGTGGTCCTTTTTCTGGAAGAATGACAGCCCCTCTTTGCATTCTTGGTGGCATTTGTTTACAGATCCTTGAAACTTACGGAATTACAATTGCTGCCCACATCACACAAATTGGCACTGTTTGTGGCAATAAATTTAGCGATGGAATCTTCACTAAAGGAAATTTGGAAGAAGTAAAAACATATGACTTCCCCGCTAATGGTGAAGATATTCGCAATGCCATGAAGGCTGAAATTGAAAATGCAGCAGCTGAAGGTGATTCTGTTGGCGGCATTATTGAATGTGTTGCATTGAATGTAGCAGCTGGCATTGGCGGACCTTTAACAGATAGTCTTGAAAGCAGCATAAGCTCTATCATTTTTGGAATCCCTGCTGTTCGCGGCATAGAATTTGGCGCAGGCTTTGAAGCTGCACAAATGCATGGCAGCAAACATAATGACCAGTTCCACATAAATGATGATGGCAAGATAATTACAAAAACAAACAATCATGGCGGGATACTTGGTGGAATAGCCTCAGGTATGCCAATTATTTTTAGAGTTGCAATTAAACCAACTCCTTCAATTTCTATTGAACAAGAAAGCGTCAACCTTAAAACAATGCAAAATACAAAACTCACGATTAGCGGCAGACATGACCCTTGCATTGTTCCAAGAGCTGTCCCTGTTGTTGAAGCTGCATGTGCCATTGCAATTCTTGATGCGCTTTATGATGCTCAAAGCGACTAATTTGCATTATGCTATTCTTTAAGAAATAAAAGGATGCAAAATGGATTTAAAAAACATACGAAAAAATATTGATGAAATTGATGAAGAAATAGTTCAGCTTCTTTGCAAGCGCTTTGCTTTCTGCAGTGAAGTCGCCAACTATAAAATGCAAAACAATCTAGCAATTTTAGATGAGTCTCGTGAAGAACAAAAACTAGATGATATATGCAAATGTGCTGGCACTGAGCTTGCGCCATACATAAGCGAAGTTTATAAGCACATCATGGACGAGTCAAAAAAATATCAAAAAGATACAATGGGTAACTTGCAGAGTTCAGGACTTAACAATGCCTAGCTTTGGATTACTTGGACGGCAATTAAGTCACAGCTATTCACCGCAAATCCATAAAGCATTTGGGTGCAGTAATTATGAACTTATCTGTATTGAGCCAGACAAGTTAAAGAATTTTTTCCAAAATAAAAACTTCAGAGGAATAAATGTGACTATTCCTTATAAGAAAAGCGTCACCGCATATATTGATTCTATTTCTGAAGAAGCATCCGCACTTGGAAGTATTAATACAATCATCTGCAAAAGCGATGGAACTCTGCATGGCTACAACACTGATATTTTTGGTTTTAACATGCTTGTGAAAAAATCAAATGTTGATATCACTGGCAAGAAGGCGCTGATTCTTGGTAATGGCGGCAGCACTCCAATCATAAAAGCTATTCTTGAAAAACATAAAGCTTCTAACATTATTATTGTTTCACGCAGCGGTGAAGTTAATTACAACAATCTGCAACAACATAGCGACGCACAAATTATTGTAAATGCAACGCCGGTTGGGATGTTTCCAAATATTGATTCATCTTTAATTGATATTTGCAACTTCCCGCAGCTTGAAGCTGTATTTGATCTTATTTATAACCCACTGCAAACAAAATTATTGCAAGACGCACACAAACACGGAATTGCATGCTTCAATGGACTTTTAATGCTTGTTGCGCAGGCTGCAAAAGCTGAAGAATTATTCTTTGATATTGAAATATCGCAAGATAAAATTATGGAAGTATACAGCTGGGCACTGCAGCAAATTGAAAATGGAGGCTTTTGATATGCCAAACCAAAAAAAGATTTTAGTAATCAATGGGCCAAATATGAATATGCTTGGAATTCGCGAACCAAAAACATATGGCACGTCTGACTTTAATGCGCTTTGCACATATATCAAAGAACAAGCTGCAAGTTTGAATTTAGAAGTTGAGCTTTTTCAATCGAATCATGAAGGTGAAATTGTTGACAAAATTCAAGATGCATATAAAAAGTTTGATGGGATAATAATCAACCCTGCTGCATATACTCACACATCAATCGCAATTTTAGATGCTTTAGCAGCTGTTGCAATCCCAACAGTTGAAGTTCACTTGTCAGATATTTTCAACAGAGAAGACTTTCGTAAAACTTCTTATGTTTCAATATATGCTGAAAAAACAATTAGTGGCAAAGACTTTGAAGGCTACAAGTGTGCGCTTGAATTTTTTGCATAAAAAACGGGCGTTGACCTGCGTCAACGCCCGAAGCAAGACACACTTTTTGTTCTATAACTAAAAATCTGTTTAGTCACAAGCAATAGAAGCTGCTTTTTCAAAGCGCTTTAAAACTTCATCCTGCTCAAACAGAACAATAGATTCAAAAAGCGGCGGGCTAACTTGGTTGCCTGTTAAAGCAACTCGCATTGGCTGAAAGATTACACGAGGCTTCATCTCTAGCGCAGCTGGCAAAGCTTGCAAAGCTTGCGTTATGGCATCTAAAGTCCAGTCGCAAGACTTCAAAGCTTCAATTGCAGCCTCTAAAACTTTCTTTGCGCCAGCGCCTTCCTTTTGCAAATTCTTTTTAACGCTTGCTTCATCATATTCAGGTTCATCAACAAAGAAATAACGAAGCATGGGCACTGCTTCATTCATCAAATTAATGCGCTCATAAACAAGCGGATACATTTCTTTAATGCGGTCGCGCTGGCTCGCAACATCAAATCCAGCTTCCTCAAGCATTGGGATAATTGCATCTGCAAATTCATCTGCGCCAAGGGCGCGAATGTATTGATTGTTAATCCAATTGAGCTTCTTCAAATCAAGCGAACTTGGGTTTTTGCTCAAATGTTCAAGTGAAAAAACTTTTGTCATTTCACTGCGACTAAAGATTGTTGTTTCACCATCTGGAGCCCAGCCAAGCAAAGCAAGATAATTGAATAATGCGTCTGGCAAATATCCAAGCTCAGCATATTCTTCAACACTTGCAGCACCATGGCGCTTTGAAAGCTTCTTGCCATCTTCACCGCAAATCATTGGAATGTGAACAAAAGTTGGAGTTGGATAACCCAAAGCTTCATAAACAAGAATCTGGCGCGGAGTGTTTGAAAAATGGTCATCACCACGAATGATATGAGTCATCTTCATATTCACATCATCGCAAACAACAGCAAAATTATAAGTCGGGCTGCCATCGCTTCGAACAATAATCATGTCATCTTGCAAAGCAGCATCAAAATCAACATCGCCATGAACAAGATCATGAACAGTAATCATTCCTCTGTCTTGCGGAACAGCAAGTCGCCAAACATGAGGCTCCCCTGCTTCAATTTTTGCTTTTGCTTCTTCAGGTGAAAGCGAACGACATGCGTCATGAATTATGTGACCTTCTTTTTGAATTGCATCGCGACGTGCTGCATTTTCATCCGCCGTGCAGAAACAAGGGTAAGCTGCTCCAGATTCAATTAGCTTTTGCAAAGCTTGGTTATAGCTTTCATTGCGCTGTGTTTGAAAATATGGGCCAAAATCGCCACCAACTTCTGGACCTTCATCCCAATCAAGACCAAGCCAACGCATGGCACGCAAAATCAAATCAACATTTTCCTGTGTTGAGCGTTCTGGATCTGTATCTTCAATACGCAAAATAAATTTGCCACCCATAGCACGAGCAAAAGCCCAATTATAAATTGCCGTCCTTGCGCCACCAATGTGCAACTTGCCAGTTGGTGATGGTGCAAAACGAACTCTAACATCTGACATATTTTTCTCCTGAAAAAATAAGGAGCCAGCGAGCATGTGCCCCCTGGCTCCACTTTTATGTGCGGAATAAAATTATTCGCCTAAAGCCATGCGAGCAAACTCAACGATCTTGATTTTGTCGCCCATTTCTTTAGCGCACTTGTTTACATATTGTTCGACTGTCATGTCTGGATCTTTAACAAAGTCTTGCTGAGTCAAGCAGCTTTCTTTGTAGAACTTCTTCATGCGGCCTTCAGCAATTTTCTGCTGAATGTTTTCTGGTTTGCCAGATTCAGCAGCTTGTGCCTTATAAATTTCAAGCTCATGAGCAGCAACATCTGCAGGAACACTTGCTTCATCCAAAGCAACAGGATTTGTTGCAGCAATCTGCATTGCAACATCCTTGCCCATTGCTTGGAATTCGTCCTTAGTTGTTGTTGCTTCATCTTCGCAAGAAAATGCAACCAAAACACCAATTTTGCCATTCATATGAACATAGCTGACCAATGCGCCAGTGCCTTCAACTTCAAGACGCTCGAAGCGAGCAATCTTCATGTTTTCACCAATAACGTGAATAGCGTCAGTCAAAATGTCTGAAACCTTTTCATCATTGTATTCAGATTCAAGCAAGGCATCAACGTCTGCAGGGTTGTTCATAACAATTGCGCGTGTGAATGTGTCGCAATATTCAGCGAATTTGTCATTGATTGCAACAAAGTCTGTTTCACAGTTAATCTCTGCAACAGCACCCTTCTTAGGGTCGCCAGCGCAAACAAGAGCAGTTACGCGACCTTCATTAGTTGCACGACCTGCCTTCTTTGCAGCAGCTGCTAAGCCCTTAGAACGCAAAACGTCAACTGCCTTTTCAATTTCGCCTTCAACTTCGACGAGCGCCTTTTTGCACTCCATCATGCCTGCGCCAGTAATTTCGCGCAGTTCCTTTACCAAAGCAGCGGTAATGTTAGCCATTTGTTTGCCTCCTTTTAAAGCTTTGTCTTATTCTTCAGTAGCTGCTTGTTCAGCTTGAGCTTCCTGTGCAGGTGCTTCAGCAGCAGCTTCGCCAGTCATTTCTTCAACACTAACTTCAGCTTCTGTACCAGCCAAAACAGCGTCTGACATCAATGTGCACATAAGTTCAATTGCACGAATTGCGTCATCATTTGCAGGAATGCCATAATCAACTTCATCAGGATCAGCATTTGTGTCGAGCAAACCAATAATTGGAATGTTAAGACGACGAGCTTCACGAACAGCATTGATTTCATGCTTTGTGTCTACAACAAAAATTGCTGCTGGCAAGTCATACATTTCACGAATGCCGCCCAAAGCAAGCTTCAACTTTTCATGTTCCTTGTTGATCTTAGCCTGTTCCTTCTTGTTGTAAGAATCAAAAACGCCAGTTTCCTTCATGTCTTCGATTTCTTCCATGCGCTTTACGCGTTTGCGAATTGTCTGGAAGTTTGTCATCATGCCGCCCATCCAGCGGAAGTTGACATAAGGCATGCCGCAGCGTTCTGCCTGCTCTTTGATTGGTTCTTGAGCTTGCTTCTTTGTGCCTACGAACAAAACTTTTTTGCCGCGAGCAGCCAAGTCTTTAACGACAGTATAAGCATCGTCAATTCCATAAAGAGTCTTTTTTAAATCGAGAATGTAGATTCCGTTGCGCTCACCAAAAATATATGGTTTCATTTTTGGATTCCAGCGGCGTGTTTGATGACCGAAGTGAACACCAGCGTCCAACAGGGTCTTGATGGATACAGTAGTAGCCATAAAAATAACCTCTTTCGTTAATCTTCTGCGCGGATCATCGCCAGCTCTTCCCGCAACTTAAAGCACCTTACTTCAAGTCACTAGCGGGGCGGCTCCCCTTGCATGTTTCGCTATTAACTATGCCCTTATTAGCACAGCCGTCCGATTGTAACGCATTATGCAAAGATTTTGAACTAGATTATATTTAAATGTGCATGAAAATCACGTTAGAGGAATTGCGCACGGATGGGCAGCTATTTCTTCAGCAAAGACATGTCGACATATCCGCCTTTATCAAGCTTTCCCCAATAATCTTTATAGGCGTTTTTGACAACTTTTACAATCTTGATTTTTTTGCCTTTTGCAACGGTTGTCACACTTGCAGATTCAGTATATGCTGCCTTATGGATAGTCAAATTTTGCGCAGCTTTATATTTGCCAGCATTAACATATCCTGCTTTCTTCTTTGTAATGCCGCAATATTTGCACTTGCCACTAACAAAATAATGTACAGAAGATGTTCCAACTGGAACAAGATAATTCATCCGCACATATCCTTTAACTTGTTTGCCGCTAAATTGAGCCCAATAATATCCATCGGAGCCCATAACAACATTTTTCACTTTAAAAATTTTGCCTTTATATAAAAGCCCTTTTGCTTTTGAGCTTTTCTTAGCGCTTTTGCGCACAATCAATGAGCTTGCGTCAACTTTGTAATATCCCTTTGAATGGACTGTAGCTTTTGTGCCAGATTGGTCGAGCATCTTGCTGCCCTTATATGTATATGCAACTTTGACATTTTTCACAGAGCTTGCCGTTGCAATTCCCCCACATATCAAGCACTTTGTAGCGTTAGTGCTCTTCTTTACATATTTGTCATTTTTCTTTGTATATTTAATGACCAATTTTGTTGTTTTTGAATGCGGGCAATAGTTCAAAGCATCCGCTTTTTCATTATTCCAAAGTCTGTTATAAATGCTTATTTGCGCATCAGAAGAACAACTATAAAAATGAGCAAGGTACTTGCCATTAATTCCATATTTTCTTGATATTGAATTTGACTTAATTTTTGTCGCACCTTTTTCAGGAGCAACGCTTGTGACGCGAGCACGCTCTTCATAAATGCGTTTAATTAAATCTTTTTCAGCCATGCCTTTTACATATGAAACTTTTGCAAAAATATAATATGCACTTCCATATGGACCATGCTGGATTGCTGTTGAAAATAAAGTTGCACGCAAAGCTGTGCCATAATCATTTATATCAAAATCTGGTTCTGCCTTTTTCCAATATGCAAGTGCTGGTTCATAATAAGCTTCCAAGCAATAAAGATATTGAGCTGTAAAAAATGAACTTGGATTATTCTTTGCAATTTCACGCCACTTTTTGTCAAAGTTTGTGCCGCAAAAATATCCTTTTTGGCTATCATCTTTTTTATCTTTGTTACCAGCAGAAACTAAAGACTTACCCCAGCTTACATAATTTGTATTTTTGCTTTTCTTAAGCCATTTTGCAAAATTTTCTGCATTGCCACTGCTCATTTGATAAGCACCATATGCAACACCATATTCTTGAATGCTCAGGCCACTAACATATGAATTTTTGTCAATGCTTGATGGGTTGTCGCTTGATTCATATTTTGAAGAAAGAAAGCCATAATCGCGCGCAGCAAATGCCTGCGGGACAATTACCAATGCAAGAACAGATGCAAATAGCAAAGCTACAAACATAAATATAAATGTGATTTTATTAGATGTGCGAGTTATATAACTCATGCCTCTCTTTTCTGCAATTAATCTTCATTCAAAAAGACTTTTAAGCATTTTACGCGAGCTAATAACGCTGCGCAAGACAAAACCTTGTATATGGCGCACATAAGCACAAGCTCTTCATAGCTTCATAAAATAAAATCCATATTTCATGCAGGAAAATTCTAGCCAAGGATACAAAGTAGCTTGCCTTCATGAACAGAAAGCTTGGCTGATTTTTCAATGATGACATTGCTAACGCCAACAGGAAATGCTTCACTTAAAGTTGCATTGTCAAGAGTCCATTTTGTGCCACACAAACTAACTTTGCAAGCTCTTTGCCCCAGTGCAAAAATCGAAAGCCTTTTATTAATTTCATCTTCAAATTGCAGCTCGCTGCCAGCATATACAAGCTGAGCAACTTGCCCTTCCGTATGAAGAAAGCCATGTGCATTATGCTCTTCCAAGAAATTTAAACATTGAAAGTTTGCAAATGAATGAGCCATGTCTGTGCTAATGCCGCCATAAATATGAAATTCACTGCAACCTTGTTCAAGGCCAGCACGAATTGCAGCTAAAGTGTCTGTGTCGTCCTTTGCACAAGGCAGCTGCACATGTTCACAAGCTGCACCATCAAGTTCTTCGATGCGCATAGAATCAAAGTCGCCAACAACCAAATCTGGAATTATTCCGTGCTTGTTGCAGCACAAATATCCTGCATCTGCCGCAACCACAAAATCACCTGCAGCGCATTCCACAGCGCATGCATCCTCGAGTGCAGAAGCAACAATTATGCAGCGTTTTGACATTATTTTTGCACCGCTAAAACAACAAGACGTTCATCATCTGTGCCATATGTACACGTGGAAAGCATTAACAAATTCTGTCCATATTTTGGCTCGACGCCTGTATCAATAGATGAAAGCCCCTTCATTGTTTGGACAAATTCTTCATATTCATCTTCTGTTAAATCGCCAACATGATTCCAGAATTTATAATAGTCACTGCTTGTTAAGTCACATCGAACAACAGCAACAACTTGATATGAAGCTTTAGCACGCATTAATGTTTCAAATTCAATATCATGCGACTTCGCAAAATCAACATCTTCGAACTTAGTCAAGTTTGCAAACATTGTACCAACGCGCATATGGTGACCATAAACAATTATGCTATTGCTTTCCATATCGCATCCTTCACCAATAAATGGAGTGCCAGCCGCTGAATAATTTTTATCAAAGTCAAGATGCAAATATTTTTCCGGGTCTGAAGGAGTAAACATCACAGGATAATCGATACGAGTGTCTTCAACCTTTACCCAACCAACGCATGCACCATTTTGTTCATTAAGCTTAGCAATTTCTGATGATTGCTGAGCCAACTTTGTAAATTCGCGCTCGGGCATAACATATCTATTGATTCCATAATAAGCAAGACAAGCTAAAGAGATGATAAAGATTGCCAAGAAAATAAAGAACATGACATTTGCAGACTTGCGCTTCTTTCTGCGTTTGCGCTTGTCCTGCAAGCCTTGAAATTCTTGAGCATCATGAGTTGTTCGACTATATGCACTATGTTTGCGCAAATCTTGTGGAGATGCTTCCAAGCCTTTTCTCTTGTTATGTTTGCCGTCAGCCATAATTCACCTAACAATTATTCTTTATCTAATACTTCTTGGCCATAATCTGTGCGCCCCATCGAATGACATGCCAAGCCATCAAGCACTTCTTGCAAATCTTCAGAAATATCATCTTGAAAGCTCAAAAGCTCGCCACTAACAGGGTGAGTAAATTCTAACTTATATGAATGAAGAAATTGCCTCTCAAGGCCTAATTCTGTTTTAAGAGCAGCAGCTTTATTGCGAGCTTTCACATTTGCAGCGCGTCCATACAATGGGTCACCAACAACAGGATGATGAGCATATGCCATGTGCACTCGAATTTGGTGGGTGCGGCCAGTATAAAGTTTGCATTCCAAAAGCGAATAGCCGTCATCGAACTGCCCTGCTGCAAAGCGTTCCAAAACACTAAATGTTGTAACAGAACTTCTTGCACTTGGATTATCACTTACCATCATGCGCATGCGGTCTGCACTTGCGCGCGCAATTGGAGCATCAATCATTCCAGTATCATGAGCAATTGAACCATGAACCAAAGTCATATAACGCCTGTCAACTTCGCGCATGCGAATAGCATCCTGCAATCTTGCAGCAGCAATATCAGTTTTTGCGGCAAGCATTAAACCACTTGTGTCGCGGTCGAGTCTGTGTACAATTCCAGGCCTGTCCTCCCCTTGAACTTCTGCTAAATTTTCCAACCCGCAGTGCGCAACAAGAGCATTTGCAAGCGTGTCATTATAATGTCCGCGCGACGGGTGGCAAACAAGCCCAGCCTGTTTTGACAAGACAATCACATGTTCATCTTCATAGCGAATATCTAAATCTATTGAATATGTTGGCTCAACACAAGTGTCTGCAGGCGTGCGCGGAACAATTTCCATTGTGATGGTGTCGCCTTCCATAACTATATGCTTTTTTGTGGAAGGCTTGCCATTAAGCATCACTCTGCCAGATTCAATTAAACGCACAGCTGCACTGCGCGAAGCAATCGCATCAATTTCAAGTTCAGCAATGCAAATGTCTAAGCGTTTGCCATGTTCTTGCGCATCAACAATATGTCGTACATGCTCTGCCACAATTATCAGTCCTCTTGCGGGGAAAAGAATAAGATGGACACAACAAACAATATGACGCCAACAACAACGCAAATATCTGCGACATTAAAGACGGGAAAATCAATGAAAGTAAAGTCGATGAAGTCAACAACATAGCCATAGTCAACGCGGTCGACAACATTGCCAAAAGCACCAGCAGCAAGAAGGCCAAGAGAAAACACTTCAAGTTTGCCATGCCTGCTTGCTATAAGGAGCCACAGCAAAATGATGATAAAAATTACAGCAGCTATTACAATAAAAAGACCTTGCTTGCCTTGCCCTATTCCAAAAGCTGCACCTTGATTATGAACAAGCGTAAAGCGGACGAGGCCAAATGAATCGGCCTCGCTAAAGTTTGCATTTTCTGCCCAAATCTTTGTAATGCGATCAAGCGTGACAAAGATGAGCAGCTCTATTATAAAAGTTACAAATGAACCTTTACGCTTCAAAAGCATCCACCACCGCATGGCAACGTTGGCACAAACCATCTTCACCAAGTTCTCTATAGTTCCAACAACGTGGGCATTTTTCACCAGATGCTTTTTTAACTTCAGCTGACAATTCGTCACCCTGCTGCAATTCAACTTCAGAAACAATGAACATCTCAGCCAAAGCATCTTTGCCGCGTGCATTCAACAAGTCAAACATATCTGAAGGAGCAGTCAAAATAACACTTGCTTCTTGGCTCTTGTTGATAAGTTCAGCATTGCGAGCTTCTTCCAGAGCTTTTGTTACAACGTCTCTAGCAGCAGAAACTGCCTCATATGTTTCAAGCAAGCTTGCACGCTTTTCTTCAGAAAGTGAAGGGACAAAATCACTAGCTTCAACCCAGCCAGCAAGTTGGATAAATTCAGGGCGGTCTTCTTTCTTCAAGCCATCAGGATAAAAGCCCCAAACTTCATCTGTTGTGAATGTCAAAATTGGAGCAAGCTGACGCACCATAGCTTCAAGCATATTTGCTAAAACAGTCTGTGCGCTGCGGCGCTGCAATGAAACAGCAGCATCAGAATAAAGCCTATCTTTAATTGCATCAAAATATACAGAAGAAATCATAACAATGAAGTCATACCATGTGCGATATGCTGCATGGAAATGATATTCGTCATAATGCTTTGTGACTTCTTCACAAACTTGCATCAATTTTGCTTGTGCCCATGCATCAAATTCAAGCATGTCGCCTTCTGCAACATAATCATCATTTGAAAAATCATAAAGATTGCTTAACAAATAGCGATATGTATTGCGGATGCGTCGATATGCTTCAGAAGTGCGGTCGATAATTTCATCGCCAATGCTTACATCTTGCGAATAATCAACTGAACCAACCCACAAGCGCAAAACGTCAGCGCCAACCTTTGCAATAACATCTGCAGGGTCGATGACATTGCCAATTGACTTTGACATCTTTTTGCCATCTTTGTCCACAGTAAATCCGCAGCTCATAACAGCTTTATAAGGAGCTTTGCCATAAGCAGCTGTGCTTGTTAAAAGCGAAGATTGGAACCAACCACGATGTTGGTCGCTGCCTTCCAAATAAAGATCTGCTGGGCGCTGCAAATATGGACGAGCTTCACAAACGCTTGTATGTGAAACGCCAGATTCCCACCAAACATCCAAGACGTCTTTGTCGCCTTCGATATTTTTGCTGCCGCACTTTGGACAACATGTGCCAGCTGGCAAAATTTCTTGAGCAGACTTTGAATACCAAGCATCTGCGCCTTCCGTTTTGAAAAGCTCGATGACGGCATCGAAAGTTTCTTCTGTTGCTATAGTTTCCCCGCAATCCTTGCAGGTAAATACAGGAATTGGAACACCCCAGAAGCGCTGGCGGCTAATGCACCAATCAGGACGATCTTGAACCATTGAACCAATGCGGTTAGATGCCCAACCAGGAATCCATTGCACGTTATTATTGATTTCATTCATGGCTGCATCGCGCAAACCAGTTTTGTCCATAGAAACAAACCATTGTGTTGTTGCACGGAAGATTACTGGTTCTTTGCAGCGCCAACAATGTGGATAAGAGTGAGAAATCTTAACAGCAGCCAGCATTGTGCCACGCTCGCGCAGCCACTCAATAATTTCAGGATTTGATTCAACTGCATCTTTACCTTCCCAAGGGCAAGTGCCAGCCATAAATTTGCCATCGTCATCAACTGGCATTACAGTTTCAATTCCAAAATCTTGGCAAACCAAGTAGTCATCCATGCCATGACCTGGAGCTGTATGAACAGCACCAGTACCAGTGTCTAATGTGACATGGTCGCCATAGATAAGAATGCCTTCTTCACCATCCAAGATTGGGTGAACATAATGTTCTTGAGCTAAATCTTTGCCCTTAACAGTGAAGTCAGCACCATTGCTTTGCAAAATTTCATAAGCATTCCAGCCAACAATTTCTGCAACTTGTTCAACAAGCTCTTGAGCCATAATAAGCAGTTCACCATCAACAATAACAGCAACATAATCAGCACTAGGTGCAAGGCTTACTGCTTTATTTGCAGGCAAAGTCCATGGAGTTGTTGTCCAAATAATGATGCCGCTTTTTGCTTCTGCAAGCCCAGCAGCCTTTGCTGCTTCAGCAAAAGCTTGAGGCATTTTTGTGAAATAAAATTTCACATAAATTGAAGGTGAAACTTCATCTGAATATTCAATTTCAGCTTCAGCTAAAGCTGTATGACAATGCGAACACCAATGAATTGGCTTGCGTCCTTGATAAATTGCGCCGTCCAGATACATCTTTTTGAAGACTTCAATATTGCCAGCTTCATATTCAGGCAAGAATGTTAAATATGGGTCGTCCCATTCACCACCAACGCCAAGACGCTTAAAGCCTTCACGCTGACCATCCAATTGCTTTTCAGCATATTCACGGCAGATTTTGCGGAATGTTGGCGTAGGAATTTTCTTCATCTTTTCTGGACCAAGTTGGTTTTCCACTTTATTTTCAATAGGCAAACCATGGCAATCCCAACCTGGGACATATGGAGCATAATATCCACGCTGTGATTTATATTTAACAATGATATCTTTTAAAATCTTGTTGAAAGCATGGCCAATATGAATAGGGCCATTTGCATATGGCGGGCCATCATGCAAAATAAATGGTTCATTATCTTTATTCTGCTCTAAAACTTTATGATAAAGGTCAGCTTCTTCCCACACCTTCAAGCGCTGTGGTTCTTTTTGCGGAAGACCAGCCTTCATTTTAAAAGCAGTTTTTGGCAAATTCATTGTCTGTTTATAATTTGGGGTTTCTTCTGTCATTGCAATCCTTTGTTAAAGTCTGTAAACAGCCGAACAAGGATTGTACCTTCAAAGCGTACGAATTAAGCATACGAGCAGCACACTTATAGTGCGAAGTGAATAGCGAGTATTACAGGCGGCGCATAATTATCACTTGCTTGCTGCTTTGACATTCTTAGCCGCGACCTAAAAAATGAAGTAAAGTTTTATTCATAACTCATCGCGCGATATTCAACAATAAGTCTTTCGCGAGTTGACCAATCATCTAAGTCGATATGATATTCATCTTCAATTCGTTTAATTCTATATAAAAGAGTATTCCTGTGCATATGCAGCAAATTTGCAACCGCAGATGACTTCCTTTCGCCTCGCAAATATTCAAAGAGCAATCTGCAATCATCTGTATTCATTTTTTTATCAGATTCCATAAGACGCATTGGGATACAATGCTGCAAACAATAGCTAATAAGTTCGTCATCTCTGTCTTGAGCAGACATTACATATGATGCAAAGCACTGTTTGAAAGGATAAATTGCACTGTGCAAGTCGTTCCTTCGTTCAAGTGCAATGCAAGCTTGTTTATAAGCAAATGAAATATCATTAATATTATTAAAATTATCAGAAATGCCAATAATAGACCCACTATAATGCGCATATGACAAAAGTTTTTTACTATAAGAATTATCATTAACATCATGAGGAAAAACCATTACAGCTCTGCAATCATCCAAGCCAACAATAGCATGTGGAAAGAGCTCACCTATGCGCAAACAAGCAGCTACCGCCAACTGTTTTTCTTCTTTCTGATATGCAAAATCAAATAAAGCAAGCGTGTGCAAAATTCCATCTTCAAAATCTGTTGTGCGCATCCATGCTCGCAGGCGCTGTTTTGGAACTGAAATTCCATGAGCCAAGTCGACCAAAACTTTTGTTGAGCCTTGATTCAATATACTACTTGCAGGCAAATTTTGCTTGATATGCATTTCTATGCAATTGCATAAAAGAGAAAAATCATTCATTAAATTTTCATCATCAAGCTTGCGGCCAATACATTCCATCACAAGATGTGCAGCATAAAGACCTTTCACTCGGAAGATACATTCAACAATTCCTTTGCCATTTGTATTTTCCAAAATTGCTATGCCGCTTTGAGTGCTCCAGCGCAAAGGACGCCCGTTTTTTCTGAAAACTTCAAGTTCTTCATTTCCAAAAAAGCCTTGTTCGATAGCCTTTTTTACTTCTGGCATGCTAGGCTTAATTTCTTGCGTGTTAGCAACAATGCGAAATCCAGCATCGGACATAGTAAGAGCGTTTTGCAAAATTGGCTGAGCTAAATCAATGAGCTCTTGATATCCGCCCCCTTGCAAAAGTGAATTTTGCATAGCTATAACCCATGCTACTTTTGAAGCGCTTATATCGCCGTTGCTGCTTGTATAAACAACATTTGATTCACGCAAATCATTTATAAAAGACTGAACTGTCTTTGTCATTTTGCTGTCCTTTTTCTTATTTCCTTGTGCAGTTTAACATTGTAATAGAAATTTGGCCTTCATACAATTCAGCTAATGTTTTGGCAAAATGCCAGTTCGAATATCGAATAAAGGGGAAAAGATGAAAAAGAGTATCAAGGATTTTCAACTCAATGTAAAGCCAGTATTTTTTGCAATGGAACATCAATATTATTATGAAGGTCCATGCCGTATGTCTTCAGGAGATGCATTAAAGCCAGGCTTTGACGGAGTAATTAATGGCAAAATCTATAAAGGATTCACACAAGCAATAAAATTCAATCTTGAAAATGATCCACGATTTAATGTTCTTGAACCAGCTACTATTCGTTGCACGGATGATTGGGATATTAAAGAAGAATGGTTTGAAGAAGCTCTTAAAGATGATCATGAAGCAGACTTCTATCTTGTAAATACAGCATTTGGAGCTAATACAGTTATTGAAGAATTTTGCTTGCGTACAAAAAAGCCAATTGCTGCAAACCCATTCAAAATGTTTGGTCAGCTTTGCTTTGCATCTTCAGTGCGCAGAGGTGCAGATGTGATTTTTGCTCTTGATTGGAAAGAACTCAAATCTAAACTTATTGGCCTTCTTGCAGAAAAAATTGTTCGCAATGCAAACATCTTATGTGCAACACGCTTTGGTTCTGACAAAGCAATGGCAGGCGGAACAGACACATTCGACAACCTTAATTTGGTGCGCGATAAGTTGGGCACAAACTTCCGCTACGTTAATATACATGAAATGATGGATTATATGTCGCCTTTACCAGAAGGTGGAAATCATACAACTCCAGGGCGCATTACAAATAACATCACAGAGGAAGAAATTGCTCAATGTGAAGAACTCGCTGACGAACTTATGAATGGTGCAAGCTTCTGCAATATCGAAAAGAAATTTGTTGTCAATTCACTAAAAGCATATAAAGTGGTTAGCAAGATGATGGATTATTATGACTGTTCTGCTTTTGCTGCACCATGTCCTGATTCATGTTCAACTCGCCGCCTGAATGAAATTCAATTCACATTCTGCCTAACACATTCACTAAATTTGGAACAAGGCTTTGGTTCAGCTTGTGAATATGATGTAACCACAGCTCTTTGTATGTTGATTGTTATGGCAATTTCAGGAAAAGCTGCATATATGGGTAACACTCTTCCATGTCCAGTTAATGAAAAAGGCGAAATCAATTTTTCAGACCCGAAATATGAAACAGATGTAGATACAAAAGAAAATCTATATGTGTGCACACATTCAACACCATGCCGTGCATTCCATGGCTTTGATAATTTGGATGAATATGCATTAAGGCATTTTGCACTGGATGCTGGCTTTGGTGCAGTTCAACGCCATGACTTCCAAAAAGACAAAGGCCAAACAATCACGATGATTCGTATTTCTTCTGATTGCAAGCAAATGTTTATTGGAAAAGGCGAAATTGTTGCTGGACTTGGATATGACACAGACAACTGCAATGGTGGCTTCATTTTCAAAGTGAATAACATTAATGACTTCTTCCAAAAACATGCACGCTTTGGACTCCACCTTCCGCTTGTTTATGGCGATTATGTTGAAGAGCTTAGCTTTGTGGCCGAACGCCTTGGTTTAGAACCAGTCATTGCATAAATTTTCTACATTTTCACTTATGAAACAGGCAACGCAAATAAAAAATGAGGCTACTGAAAAGCGAGAGTCAGTAGCCTCTGCTTGCACAAATAATATACTTAAGAATGTGCAGTCGAACAATTATTCAAAAGATTATATAGATGAGCAATTAAAGCTTTATATACTCGCAAAATTTGACCTTTTGGAACTTGCCGACACATTAAAATGCAATTGTGACTTTGACAAATTGACACAAAAAAGCATTGATAAAGCTTTTAAATTAAACCCAAAATTAGCTAAAGAATCTTTGCGTTCTGCCACTTGTGATGGAGCAAGTACGCTTGATACAAAACAAGCTCTGCTGATGATGGCGATTCAAAACGATTTTAATGTGAAGCTTGACACAATGAAGGCAGCCCTTGCGGAAAATATTAGCGAATTAGCTGATGTCTTAATAGAAGCAATCAAAAAATGTACAGGCAAAAATTGTGCAGTTGCAGTGATGCACAATGAAAGCCCACAAGATAAGGTCGCCGCTTCCAAAAAACAAAATTTATCATGCTTTGATTATGAAGCTTTGCGCTTGCAATTTCGCGCTTTCCAGCAAGAAATTAATGGGCACAGTCTTGTTTATTTGGATAATGCTGCCAGCATGCAGATGCCGCAAAAAGTTATTCAAAGCATTACCAAACTGCGCCAAGGCAATTATTCAAATGTCCACAGAGGCACACACAAATTGTCTCAGCTTTGTTCAGATGCTTTTGATTCAGCAAGAATGCAAGTTGCAAAATTTTTAGATGTTAAAGCAGAAGAACTCATCTTTACTTATGGCACAAGCGACGGGCTTAATAAAGCTGCAAGGATGCTAAGCAATAAACTTGGCAAAAAATCAAATATTGTCATAACTGAAATGGAACATCATTCAAATTTGCTTCCTTGGATGAATTTAGCTAAAGAAAAATCTTGTGAACTTCGCATAATCCCAGTGCTTGAAGATGGAACTTTAAACATAGAAAGTGCTAATGAAATCATTGACGAAAACACAGCCATTCTTTCATTTACACAGCTTTCAAATGTTTCTGGAATCTCTATACCACACCAGAAACTCACAAGCATAGCCAGGAAGAAATCAGATGCAATAATTATCATAGATGGAGCGCAAGGGGCAGTCCATGCATGTCACAAGCCAAAAGAGCTTGATTGTGATATGTATGCATTTTCTGGTCACAAGCTTGGTTCTCTTGCAGGAGTTGGAGCACTTTGGGTTAAAAGTGAGCTTTTAAAAACACTTCAGCCATGCACTTTTGGAGGAGGAACTGTTGAAAATGTCACAACAAGTTCATTTATCTTGCGCAATGGAATTGAACGGTTCGAGCCTGGAACTCCCCCTATTGACGGTGCAATTTCTCTTGCTGCTGCAATTAATTTTTGGACTTTAATAGATGAAGATTCACGCATAAATCATGAGCAAAAACTTATGGATAAAATTCAATCGGGATTAGAAGAAATTCCAAAAATTAAAATATTTGGCAGAAGTTCTGAACGCATTGGAGCCATATCTTTTGTTGTAGATGGCATGTCTTCATATAAATGCGCACAAATTCTAGACAGCTATGGAATTGCAGTACGCTCTGGGCGTCACTGCGCGCAACCATATCTTAATTCTCTTGGTTTTGATTCAACAGTTCGTGCATCTATTGCATGCTATAACAGTTTTGAAGACATTGATAAGTTCTTGAATGTTTTAATATCAATTTGCAAAAATTAAAAAAGCGCCGCAAAAAATGCGGCGCTTTCATCTTCAAAATATCAGCAACAAGAATTTATTATTTTTCTTCTTTTTGCTTTTTCTTTTCAGCATATCCTTCATTAACAGCGCTGATAACAAGCTTTGTTAATGCAAATAGTGCAAGTGCATTTGGAATAACCATCAGCTGGTTAAACATATCTGAAAGTTCCCAAACAAGATCATTTGAAGCAAGCGTGCCAATGAAAATAAAGATAAGTGCAATTACTGTATAAATGATTGTGCTCTTTTTGCCAAGGAATTTTTCAAACATATATTTAACATTAATTTTGCCGAACAAATTCCAGCTTAAAATTGTAGAGAATGCAAAGAAGAACAAGCAAACAGCAACAAAGATAGAGCCGAACTTTTCACCCATAACAGTACCGAATGCCATCTGCGCCAAATTCGACTTACCAATTATGTCAACAAGGCTGTCAGTATAGCCACCAGCTAAAATGCCGTCGCCTGCATACATTGTTGAAATGATAACCAAAGCATTCAAAGTCAAAACAACAAATGTATCGATGAAAACACCCATCATTGCCATAACGCCTTGATCATGTGGCTTTTTAACATTTGCAAGAGCATGAGCATGTGGAGTTGAACCCATGCCAGCTTCATTTGAAAACAGGCCGCGCTTTGCACCTTGGCTGATTGCAGTTTTAAGAGCATAGCCAATACCGCCGCCAATAATTGCGTCTGGGTGGAACGCATATTTAAAAATCAAATAGAATGTTTCTGGAATATATTTAATGCGAACAATCAAAACAAATAAGCTACCAATCAAGAAAATCATTGCCATCAGTGGGACAAGTTTTTCTGTTACAGAAGCAAGTCTGTTAACTCCACCAAGAAAGATTACAGCGCAAATTAAAACAAGAATAATGCCCATAACCCATGTTGGAATTCCAATTGCATTTTCCAAAGTTGAACCAATTGAATTTGATTGAACCATGCAGCCAAAGAAGCCTAAAGCTAATGTAATTGCAACAGCAAAAAATCCAGCCAAAAACTTACCAAAGCCGCCAGTAAAAGCTGTGCGAATGTAATAGACAGGACCACCTTTAACTTCCCCATCTTCGCCAACTTTACGAGTCTTTTGTGCAAGTGTTGCTTCAGCATAATTTGTTGCCATGCCAAAGAATGCGATAATCCACATCCAAAAAATCGCGCCAGGGCCACCTGTCAAAATCGCACCAGAAGCACCAATGATATTACCAGTACCAACCTGTGCTGCAATTGCAGTTGCTAAAGCTTGGAATGAACTCATTCCACTATCATGCTTTTTGCCGCGCAAGCTGAAGTTACCAAAAAGTCTGCGCATACCTTCACCAAAGCAGCGCACCTGCACAAAGCGAGTGCGAATAGTGAACCAAAGGCCAACGCCAATAAGCAAAATGACCAAAACATAATCCGACAAATACGAATTGATAGTTTGTACTATCTGTAACAGCATCCTTGTTCTCCTTTCGACATAAAAAAAGAGCTGTATAAACAGCTCTGGAGAATTTGCAAGCACGACATGTAAGTCTATGTTTGCTCTGTCCTTTTACCTGAGAGTTTCAGCTTGTTTCCAAGCCTTGCACCTTCGGTACTCACATTTTGTGAGGTTCTCCAGAGGTTCCTCCACAGACTGTTTTCAAAAGAATTCAACCTGCTTCATAGGATTTATGTAATTTACAACTCGGCGAGTATATCACGCTAAACCAATATGTGAAGTAATTATGAAAATTATGTCAAAATTATCCGGTGAACGATATTGCAGCATAAAAAACGAGGCCAGCATTTAGCTAGCCTCGCAAATCTATTTAGCTCAAAAACTTATGCTGTGAAATATTCCACGCCGCCTTCAAAAAGCTCTTGGAAAGTGTTGCCAGGCACATTTTTATATAAGCCATTTGCGCTGCGCTCTGTATGCCCCATCTTGCCAAACACTCTGCCATCAGGGCTTGTAATTCCTTCAATCGAAAGAACAGAGCCATTAGGGTTGACATCCCAATTCATTGACGGGTTGCCATTTTCATCAACATATTGAGTTGCAATTTGTCCTTGCTTTAGCATCTGTTCAAGCAAAGCATCGCTTGCAACAAAGCGACCTTCACCATGACTAATTGCAAGAGTGTGAATGTCACCAACATTGCAGCGGCTAAGCCATGGGCTCAAGTTTGATGCAATACGAGTGCGAACAAGACGGCTTTGATGTCTGCCGATTGTATTAAATGTCAAAGTCGGACAATCTTCATCCATTTCTTTAATATCACCAAATGGAACAAGACCAAGCTTGATAAGAGCTTGGAAGCCATTGCAAATGCCAAGCATTAAGCCATCGCGATTCTGCAGCAAGTCACGCACGGCTTCTGTCACGCGAGGAGCACGGAAGAATGCTGTTATCAATTTTGCTGAGCCATCAGGTTCATCGCCACCAGAAAAACCGCCTGGAATCATAATAATTTGGCTTTGTGAAATTAATTTTGCAAACTCATCTGCACTTTGCGCTACAGCTTGTGGGCTCAAGTTATTTATGACAAAAACTTCAGCTTCAGCACCTGCACGTCTGAATGCACGAGCTGTATCATATTCGCAATTTGTTCCAGGGAATACTGGAATAACAACACGAGGCTTTGCAAGTTCGCCATTATAAACAAGAGGCAAATGTGAGTCGTCGCTAATCTGTTTTACACTTTCACCATTCTTGCGATATGGATAAACAGATTCAAGTTTTTCTTCCCAAACTTCTTGCAATTTGTGCAAGTCGATTGTGCCACCAGCATATTGCATGACATAATCTTTGCAAGTTGTACCCAAATTAACAAGAGCAATTTCTTCTGGAATATCATCAAGCGCAACACCGTCTTTAAGTTCCAAAATAAAGCTGCCATATGCAAGCTCAAACAGACTGTCTGGGTTAATAGCTTCATTAAGCTTGAAGCCAATTTCATTACCAAGGCACATCTTGAATAAAGCTTCTGCAATACCGCCAAAGCTAGGAGTTGATGCAGCAACAACTTTGCCGCTTGCAATTAGTTCGCTAACAAAATCAAGGATTACTTGCAAATCTTGTGCAACTGGCATAATTGATGGATTATGCGTTGGCGTTATAAATACAACTTCTGAATTATCATTTTTGAATTCAGCAGAACAAATATTATCAATGCTTCCAGTTGCTGTTGCAAAGCTAACAAGAGTTGGCGGAACATCCAAATCTTCAAAGCTACCACTCATTGAATCTTTACCACCAATAGATGCAACTTCCAAATCAAGCTGAGCATCCAAGGCACCAAGAAGTGCAGCAAAAGGCATGCCCCAACGTTCATCTTCATCGCGCAGCTTTCCATAATATTCTTGGAATGTAAAATATGCGCTCTTGCGACTAAAGCCAGCAGCAACCAGCTTTGACAAGCTTTCCAAAACAGCCAAATATGCGCCAGAATATTGGTCTTTTTCAGCCAAGTAAGGATTAAAGCCCCAAGCCATACCAGAGCATGTTGTTGTCTCTCCATCTACTGGCATCTTTGCAACCATAGCCATGCTTGGTGTCAACTGCTTTTTACCACCAAATGGCATCATGACAGTTGCTGCACCAATTGTTGAATCAAACCTTTCAACCAAGCCTTTGTTTGAACAAACATTTAAGTCCTTTACCAGCGAATTCATGCGCTGTTCAAAGTTGCTGCCTTCCCATGCAGGCTTATAGTCGCCTTGAACAGGAACGCAAACATTTGCAAACTTTGGCGCACCATTTGAATTCAAAAACTTGCGACTGACATCGACAATTTTCTTCCCTCGCCAATTCATGCAAAGCCTTGGAGACTCAGTAACTTCAGCAATTGGCGTCGCTTCCAAATTTTCTTCTTTTGCATAGCTTAAGAATTCATCAACGTCTTTAGCAGCTAATACAACAGCCATGCGCTCTTGACTTTCAGCGATTGCAAGTTCAGTGCCATCCAAGCCTTCATATTTCTTTGGAACAGCATCCAAATTTATTTGCAGGCCATCTGCAAGCTCTCCTGTTGCAACGCTAACTCCGCCAGCTCCAAAATCATTGCAGCGTTTGATAAGTTTGCAAGCATCGCCACGACGGAAAAGCCTTTGCAATTTGCGTTCGACAGGAGCATTACCTTTTTGAACTTCAGCTCCACAAGTTTCCAAACTGCTTGATGTATGAGCTTTTGATGAACCAGTTGCGCCGCCAATACCATCGCGACCTGTGCGCCCACCAAGCAAAACAATAACGTCCCCTGGGATAGGAGTTTCACGACGAACATGATCTGCAGGTGTTGCTCCAACAACAGCGCCAATTTCCATGCGCTTTGCAGCGTATCCCGGATGATAAAGTTCTTGCACTTGGCCAGTCGCTAAACCAATCTGGTTGCCATAGCTTGAAAAACCAGCAGCAGCTGTTGTTACAAGCTTGCGCTGTGGCAGCTTACCAGGCAAAGTTTCTGAAACCGGCTTTAGTGGGTTGGCAGCACCTGTAATGCGCATTGATTGATAAACATAACTGCGTCCTGAAAGAGGGTCGCGAATTGCGCCACCAACACATGTCGCAGCACCACCAAATGGCTCAACTTCTGTTGGATGATTATGAGTTTCATTCTTGAATAAATAAAGCCAGTCTTCATCTTTACCATCAACATCAACTTTGACTTTAACAGTACAAGCATTGATTTCTTCAGATTCATCTAAATTTGTAAGAATGCCTTTATGCTTCAAATATTTAGCGCCAATTGTCCCCAAATCCATCAAACAGATTGGCTTTTTTTCACGACCAAGCTCTTCACGAATTTCCAAATAGCGCTCAAATGAATCCTGGACACGAGCATCATTGATTTCAATATTTTCAAGAATTGTGCCAAATGTTGTATGCCTGCAATGGTCAGACCAATATGTGTCAACAAGCTTAACTTCAGTAATGCTTGGGTTACGACCTTGTTCCTTGAAATAACTCTGGAAAAATATTATGTCTGCCAAGTCCATTGCAAGACCGCGCTCATCAATAAAAGCAGCCAATTCATCTTTGTTAAATTCAATGAATCCATCGACAATTTCAACATCGTCAGGCTCAACATATTCCATCTTTAGCGTTTGGAATTCGTCAAAACTTGCTTCACGCGATTCAATTGGATTGATTACATAATTTTTGATTGAAGCAATTTCGTCTTCGCTAAGTTCGCCTTCCAGAATATAAATTTTTGCTGAACGAACAGTTGGGCGTTCACCTTGGCTAATAAGCTGAATGCATTCACTAGCGCTGTCTGCGCGCTGGTCAAACTGCCCTGGTAGATATTCAACAGCAAACATCTGCTTGCTTTGTGGCAATTCAAAAAATGCTATATCTGTTTGTGGCTCGCTGAAAACAGTAGGAACGCAAGATTCAAAAAGCTCTTCACTTATTCCTTCAACGTCATATCTATTGATAATGCGCAAAGCACTCAAGCTTTTGACCTGCAGAATATTTTGCAATTCTGCACAAAGCTGCTGCGCTTCAATATCAAAACCGGGCTTCTTTTCAACATAAACACGTGAAACCATGAACGCTCTCCTATCCTATTCTTTACCAGTCCAGCAATAAGTGCACAGTTTGCAAGGCTCTAAGCCAATAGCTTCAACCAAGCCTTCAACACTTTGAAAATCTAAAGATGTAAACTTGAATTTATCACAAATAGCTTGTCGCATATTTTTGCCACGCTCTGTAGAACTTGATGCATATTCATCCATATGTTCAAGGCCTTGCTCACCTTCAAGTTCAACAATAACGCGACGCGCAAGAAGTTCCATGTCACTTGTTGCGCGTGAAAAATTAAGATACTTGCAGCCATACATAATTGGCGGGCAAGCAGAACGCATGTGAACTTCCTTCGCGCCATTTTCATAAAGAAAGTTTACTGTTTCACGCAACTGCGTGCCGCGAACAATTGAATCATCAACGAAAAGCAAGCTTTTATCTTCAATCAATTCTTTGATAAGAATTTGCTTCATATAAGCAACTTTGTCGCGGTCTTTTTGCGAAGTTGGCATGAAGCTGCGCTGCCATGTTGGAGTATATTTAACAAAAGCACGAGCAAAAGGAATGCCACTTTCATTAGCAAAACCTATAGCATGCGGAGTGCCGCTATCAGGAACACCACCAACATAATCTATGCCATCAAGCTTTCCGCATTCAGCATCATGCTTTGCCATTATTGCGCCATTTCTATAACGCATAATTTCAACATTTTCACCTTCATATGTTGAAGTCGGATAACCATAATAGCTCCACAAAAATGCACACATCTTCATCTCTTTGCCAGGAGCAACAATTTGTGTCACCCCTTCAGGCGTGATGGAAACAACTTCACCAGGGCCTAGTTCGCCATAATCTTCAAAGCCAAGTTTTTGATATGCATATGCTTCAAAAGCAACAGCAAAACCGTCTTCATTTTTACCAATGCGAATTGGAAGTCTGCCAACTTTGTCGCGTGCAGCAATAATTGAACCATCATCTTTCAAAATCAGCAAAGATAAAGTGCCTTCAACTTTTTCTTGAGCAAATTGAATGCCGCTTGCAATTGAATCTTGCGTATTGATAAGAGCGGCAATAAGTTCATTTTGATTGACGCGCCCACCAGCCATAGCATCAAAGCAGCAGCCATTTTCCAAGCATATGTCAATGAGCTCTTTTTCATTTTGAATAACGCCAATCATGCTTATAGCAAAAGCGCCAAATTTCGTGCGAACAAGCAACGGCTGCGGATGAGTATCGCTTATGCTACCTATTGCTGACGTGCCCCACATCTCATCGAAAATATCATTGAACTTTGTGCGAAATGGAGCATTTTTAATGCTATGAATTCGACGCTGAAGGCCGATTTCTTTGTCCCATGCTGCCATGCCGCCAGCATAAGTGCCCAAGTGCGAATGATAATCGATGCCAAAAAAGACATCGCCCATACAGTCCTTTTTCGATGCAATTCCAAAAAACCCGCCCACGCTCATCTCCTCAATTCTTTTTACTCAGCTTTATTATCTTGATTGTTTAGTGCTTTCGCCTGTTTTTCTTCCAATTCGTCTGTGCCTTTATTCAAAAAGATTATGCCAACAATAACAAGGCACAAACCTGCGCACATCAGTGGGGTTAAAGCATCGCCCCACAAAATTATTCCAATAGCAACTGTACATGCAGAGCCAACACCGCCCCACACGCCATAAGCCAGACCTAATGACATATGTTCAAGCACTTTGATAAATAAGGCAAAAGATGCTGCAAAGCCAATTACTGTGACAATTGCATAATATGGATGAGTGAAGCTGTCAGACATCTTCAAGCATGTTGTGCCAGTAACTTCACAAATTATTGCGATAAAAAGCATAAGCCATGTTTTTTGCTTCTGTGTCATTTTACTTATACTCCCAAGCGCATTAAAGCAACGCCAGCTATAATCAAAATAATGCCGACAACTTTTTTTGTATTGAAGCCTTCTTTCCAGATGATATGCCCAACAATTGCAGTCAAAGCAATTGCGATGCTAATCCATAAAGCATATGCATATCCAAGTGAAAGCTGAGCCAAAACATGGCCCATCATATATAAAGAAATGACATATCCAACAACAACGCCAATAAGCCAGCGCTTGCGCTTGAAGCCTTGCGACAACTTCATGCATGTGTCTGCGCCAACTTCACAAATTATTGAAATGCTAAGCAAAAGATATGCCATTTACCCTCGATTGAAATAAAATTTGATAACACCAAATGCGTGTTTCAAATTATAACGAAGTAAAAGCGTCATAAAAGCGCAAGTTGCATGTTCATCAATCAAGAGCCACAACTAAAGCTTTGAAGACATTTAAAGCAGCGCGCGCTTCCATGCCTCAAATGCATATTTTTTGAAAGCTTGCACATCTTTAATTTCAGGGAATGCAATCTTTGCTTGCGGTACATCTTTGTTTGCTTGTTCAAGATAGCCAACAGACAAAAATCGTTCATATAATGTGATTTGCTTATATTTCCAGTCAAAAAGCTGTGGTGCAGTTAACATTGCTGCAGCGACAGGATCCCATGCAACCCAGCCATTCCATTTATAAGCTTCATCCATGTCATCAAACCAATAATCTATCGCTTGCAAAATCCATGAATCTTCGCCGAATTCATCTGCAAATTCTTGCCATGTGAAAAACGCTGGCATGCAATTTTGCGCACTTGCAATTGCAATTTTGCATGGAGCACTAAGCACTGCAAGCGTTGCATGTGGGTCACAAGAAAGATTAAGCTCGTCCATGATTTTGCCACCTTTAATATGAAGCGATTCTGTGACGCCACCCATCATTGTGATGCTTGGCACGTGTTTGAAAAAGTCTGCATCCACAAGCTGTGCGCCAAGCAAATCTGTTGTTGAACCAGTAGAAAGAATAGCAACTTCGCCTGAATTTTGTGCGCAATAAGCAGCCATGAATTTTGCTGCTTCGCTTATTGGCTCAGCTGGGCTTGCAGCGCCCTTATAAACAGGAATATCAAGCTTTAGCTCATTCATAAAACGCAATGTGTTTTCATGTACGACGTCTATTGTGTTATTACCATAGCACGTGCAGACTGCTTCCACTTTAACAGCATCGCTGCCCAAAAGCATCAAAAGAGCCAAGCCATCGTCAACGTCGCAGCCTTTGACTCCAAAAGTATTATCACATAATAAAATAACTCGTTGCATTTTTACCTCTTTTTAAGATATATAACTCAATTTGGGAAGAACATAAATAAAATTTAGCTTCGCAAACAAGTATACTAGACAAGTGCAAATACTGAAGAGAAAGTGTGCTAAACAGATGCAATGTGAAGAAATACGAAGATATATCAGCAGCAATGCCGAGCTCCAAAAAGCTTTGAATTTGGAAGATAAAGATTCTTTCACATGCGAAATGCTTGCTCAAGGCGAACATAATATGAACTTTTTGATTACTGCAAACAAAGGCTTGCTCTTTGAACAAAAATATGTCTTTAGAATTAATTTTTCAAGTCAGCTTAATCTTGATAATCAAATTGAATATGAATATAACGCTTTAAAAGCTCTTTATAAAAGTTGCAGAACAGCATTGCCGATATATGTTGATAATTCTTGCAAACTTCTTGATAAAGGCATTTTGGTTCAAGAATTCTTGCAAGGCGAATGGATGGATTTTGAAAAACCGCAAGATGTTACAGAATGTGCACACATCCTTGCAGATATTCATTCTGTTTGCCCTCCGGCGCATGGAATACTAAAACCGGGCGACCCATTGCAGGACCAATTCAATGAATGCATGGGCTTTTTTAAAGCATATGAAAAGTCTGCGCTTGCAGATGATATGGTAATGAAGCGCGCACAGCAGATGATTAAGCAAACAAAGCAAAAGCTAAACAATAGCCGTTTTGTTGAAGAAGATGCATCGCATATCATCAATACAGAAGCTGTTCCTTCACACTTCATTATTCAGCATGATGAAAATGGCAATATCAAGCAGGGCAAAATGGTTGACTGGGAAAAGCCAATAATCGCAGAAGTCGCACAAGATATTGCTTATTATTTGTCGCCTACAACAACAATTTGGGACAGCGAATATATCTTCAAACAAAAAGAACGCGAAAATTTTGTTGAAGATTACTGGAAGCATGTTGGCAGTCGTTTCGACACGGGCAATTTTGAAGAACGCTTCGGCGCATATGTAAGTTCAAATTGCTTGCGCGGAATAACATGGAGCTGCAATGCTTGGGTGGAATATCATACCTGTGCGCGGCAGCTTAAAAATGAAAAGACATTTAATAAGCTTAAAATTTATTTAAGCAAAGACTATCTTGAATTCTGTTTGGATACTTGTTTTTAAGCTACCGCACACAAGATGGGCGCAGTGCGAAAAGCCACTGCGCCCATTCGTTGCAAACCCATCAAAAAGGATAATTATCGAATTTGCTCAAGCTTACCATCTGTCAAATGATATTGATGGTCTGTCTTTTCAGCAAGCTGTACATCATGCGTAACAAGAATAAGCGACTTGCCATTCTTTGGTTGTTCAAAAAGCATTTCTGCAACAGAATTTGCTGAACCTGCATCCAAGTCATTTGTTGGCTCATCTGCAAGAATGATTTGCGGATTAAGTAATAACGCACGAGCAACAGCAACGCGGCGCTTTTGCCCAACACTTAATTGATGCGGATAATGTTCAAGACGCTCTTCCAAACCTAATGCAACAAGAAGCTCTTTTGCTTTTTCATCTGCATTTGCATCTTGATTTCCATCAAATCTTGCTGGCACAGCTGCATTTTCATAAGCACGCAAAGAACCAATCAATTGAGTATGTTGAAAGACAAAGCCAAATGCTTGGCGACGCAATTGCGAAAGTTCATCATCATCTAAACCAATAGCTTCTTTGCCATTGATGATAATTTGACCAGAGTCCGGAGCAAGCAACAAACCAACAATAGAAAGAATTGTAGACTTGCCAGAGCCTGACGGGCTTGTTATTGAAATTGACTCGCCGCGGTCAAGCGTGAAGTTTACATCTTTTAAAATTGTTGTTTCACCAAAAGATTTTGAAATATGTTCAACTTTTAATACAGTTTCTTCAGCCATTATTTGCTCCTTCCCTTAATCGATATCACTTTGCTGCATAGCAAGCGAAGGGTCAATGCGATTAAGTTGTCTTAACGGAGCAATGATAGAAAGCAAGGTCACAAGTGCTAGCAGCACAACCACGCCAGCTCCAAAAGCTATTGAAATCAGAATTGATGGTGCAACAAATGGGAATGATTCCATGCTAGAAAGCCATGCTTGACCAGCAAAATAAAGTATTACGCCAAGCACAAGGCCTATCACAATTCCGGCACCACTCAATATTGCTGCTTCCCCGCCTATCAAGCCTGAAAGCTGCTTTTGCGTAGCTCCAACAGCTCTATATAAAGCAAGTTCTGATTTGCGTTCCCACACGCAAGAGTAATAGCGCGAGAACAATTGCAAAATACAAACAATAAGCATCAAAATTCCAGCTGCAAACATCACAGCAAAAACACTTGATAAAGATTCTTGCGAACTATCAATAACACTGCTTCTTTCCAAAACTCTAACGCCATCGATATTGCTCAATTTACGCAAAACCATAGTTTGTTCAGTTTCAGACAGGCTGTCATCTACATCTATCAAAACGCTTGAAACAAGCGTGTCTGGGTCACCATATTTTTCCCAATAATGATCATAGCCAACAATCTCCCTAGACATCTGACGTGCAGTTTCAATATCAACCATTAATGATAGGTCAATATCAGAACCTGTTTCTGCAAGATATCCAGCAATCTTGTACTCTTTTCCAAGCATACTAATGGTGTCTCCGCCATAATCAGACATTCGTGCGCCAACAAGCACTTCGTCTTCAGCAAGACCATTAGAAAGATCACAATCAGTCAATGGCTGGACTACCCAATCGCTTTTCGGGTCAAAGCCAATAACTCTTGTTTCACTGCCAGTTGTGCAGCAGCTTGCTTCTATTGTTTGCGAGAAAAATTGCGGAGCAACCTTTGCAACTCCATCAATTTTTGCTGCCTTTTCCAAGACATCAGAATTCATATAAACAGGTGTAGGAGAACCAGTAAATAGCAAAGTGTTATCTGATATTGATTCATCTGCGTCGGCTGGCAAAAGCATAAGTTCTGCACCACCGCGTTCTTTTGAAAGTGTCACACCTGAAGACACACCACTATAAATTAAGAGCAGAGAAAAAAGAAGGGTTGTGCTTGCGGCAACCACAAGCACAACCGAAATCGTCTGAATTTTACGCTTCTTTAAACTGCTAAAAATGAGTTCTTTCATGAAGGTTCCTTTTACAGACAAATATTAATGTTACAAAGTCATTTTTGGTTTATTAGATTTTGGCTTTGAACCAAAAATTGCAACAAAAGCCAGAATTATTATAACTGCGCAAATGATATCAACCACCAATGCAGTTGTGAAGCAATGCATTCCAGCTTCTGCAGCGCCCACGCAAATGCCAACAATAGATGTTGCATTCATTGCGATTGTGCCCACAGCGCCAAGCCCCGTAAACACAGCGCAAACACGGCGCGTATCAGCTTCTTTCTTAAAAATTTGAGCAAAAGAAGCAATAATTGTTAAACCTAAAACAATAGTAGATGCTCTAAAGCACCAATAACATTTCATGTAGCAAACTCCACCTGCAGTTGTTTCAAGCTGCTTGCTGCAACCGCCCATGGCGATGCATACAATCAAAGCAGCGATAGCAAGAACACATGTAAGTATTGAAACAGTTTTCCAAAGCGAAGATTTCATTTAAATCATCAATCCTTTTAAAAATCGAGAATTATTCACCGCAATATTCACACATTTGAGTGTACATATCGCCCATGCACCATTCGTCAACTTCTTCAACAGTCTTGAAATCATAATCATCAAGAGCGCCAGCACGCCAGATAGCTTCCCAAATGTATTTATATGACTTGTCGAATACATCTTTGTCACCAGATAACCATTGATAATCCTTAATTTCAGTAACCATGATATCCTTCGTGAAGCCTGAGTCATCATTGAGTTTAACATAGCCACCATCAATGATAATTTGTGCAGCTTCTTCTGGATTTTCTTCCAAGAACTGTGTTGCCTTCTTGAAAGCAGCAGCAAGTTTCTTAGGAGCATTTGGTTTATTTTCAAATGTCAACTGACTGCAGCCAACGAAGCAGCAAAGGATTTCATTAACGCCTTCATCATATGTCCATGACCAGAAGCGCTTCTTGCCATTCTTTACAGCAATGTCAACATATGGGTCATAGCAAGCCATAGCGTCAACTTCGCCAGCATCAATTGCAGCTTCCATCATTGGGTTTTTATAAGTGAGCCATTCAACCTTAGTTGGGTCAGCACCTTCCAAGATCATCTGGTTTGCCAACATGATGTGAGCAATGCTGCCCTGTGAAGCAGCAACCTTTTTGCCTTCAAGATCCTTAACAGATGTAATGCCACTCTTTTTTGAAGCGCAAGCTTGGATGCAGCCAATGTGAAGAGAATCGATAACCTTCATTGGTGAGCCTTGTTCAATTGGCTTGAACTTATCAGGTGTCAATTCATAGCAGTCAAGTTCACCATTAGCAACGCCTGATTCTGAAGAAATGCCACCATCAGAGTCGAGCAAAGTAACTTCTGCTTCAAGACCTTCTTCTTCAAAGTAGCCCTTTTCTTTAGCAATAAAGATAGGAGCTTCGCAAGTGCCACCCCAGTAGCCAACAACAACCTTGTCAACTTCTGTTGAAGTTGTCTCTTCGCTGCCGCAGCCACTTACTGCTGCGCCACTTGCTGCAAGAGCACCTGCTGCTGCCGCAGCACCAATAAATTTCCTTCTTGTAATACTCATAAAAAACCTCCCATGTAGAAAAATTGAGTATTATTTCACCTGACCATCTTAACCAGGTCGAAACCAAAATTAATCAAGTGCATGTGCATCATTTAATGCATCGAGCACTTGACGCCTGTATTCAACAAATTCAGGCGAAATCCTGTCGCGTGGATGTTCAAGATCGATTTTGATATCCGCAACAACGCGACCAGGACGTGGCGACATAACCAAAACTCTGTCGCACATATAAACAGCCTCTTCAATATCATGTGTAACAAGCATTGAAAGAGTGTTTGACGTCTTTAAAAGCTTGATAATTTCATCTTGAATCGTGCCACGTGTGAACGCATCCAAAGCAGAAAGCGGCTCATCCATCAAAACAAGGCCAGGCTGCTGAATTAAAGTTCTTGCAATTGCAACACGAGCAGCCATGCCGCCAGAAATTTGATGCGGGTAAGAATGAGCAAACTGTTCCAAGCCAACAAGCTTTAAAAATTCGTCAACTTTATCTTCATTACCTTTATAAACTCCACGAGCTTTCAAACCAAATGCAACATTGCCATAAACAGTCAAAAATTCAAAAAGCTGTGCGCCTTGAAATACAACGCCACGATGCCAATCTGGGCCTTTGATAGGTTCACCATCAAATGTGATTTCGCCACTTGTTGGCTTATCCAAGCCAGCAGCAATGCGCAAAAATGTCGACTTACCACAGCCAGAAGGACCAATTAAACCAACGATGTCATCGCCACTAATTTCTAAGTCAACGCCTTCCAAAGCTATGACTTCATTTTCTTCTTCTTCATTAAAGACCTGTCGAATGCCAACAGATTTCAATATATGATTTTCATGTCGCAATAAAGTTTCTTTTGCTAAATTTTCATCAAGCATTTGTTCTGATGCAATTTCTTTTGTTTCTTGCACACTGCGACTTGTATCTTTCTTCAAAGCCATTACCACTTCACCGTACCCTCTTGCCACTTCATAATTCCGTCGCGCAACTTAAAGAGCAATGTTGTCAAAACATAGAAAATTATAATGAAGATGCCGACTGTTGCGAATACTTTTGCATATTCTGCCCATGATGCAGCCCAGTTGATATACCAACCAAGACCTGCTTTAACGCCAAGCTGTTCAGCGATAACCAAAGCGCCGAATGACGATGACAAGCCCATGAATAAGCCGTTAAAAATTCCAGGCAATGCAGATGGCAAAGCAACTTTGAACAAAATATATCTTTCGCTTGCACCAAGAACACGTGCTGCTTCAATCTTACGAATGTCTGTTGATTTTAATTCTGATGAAAGCATCAAAGTAAGCGGGAACCAAACAGCAATTGCAATCAAGAGCAAGCCAGCTGCGCGTGACGATGGCATGATTGCAACAGCAATTGGAAGCCATGCTGCTGATGGAACAGGGCCAATAATCTTCATTAAAGGAGAAATCCAATAATCAAAGAAGTGTGACCAGCCAATAAGCAATCCGGAAACAAAACCTGTTACAAGACCAATGAACACGCCTGTGAAGAGCAACTTCATAGATTCCCACAAGTGATAAATTAAGTCTTGCCAATTCAATGGAACAATTGAAAGAATCTTGTCTGGACCTGGAGTAAATGGCAACTTAAAGATGCCAGATTTCAAAGTTGTTAAGTCCCAAATACATAAAAGGAATGGAACCATAAATAAAAGCCATGCCCATTTCACAAGATGATAACGAATAGAGCCGCTAAAAATTGAAATCAAATAAAAGATTATATAAATGATTCCATAAACCTTTAAAAATGTTGAAAACCAAATTGGATTAACAGTTCCTGTATATGTCAAAGGGTATACGATATCTGTGCCATACCATTCTGCCAACGCAATTAAAACGCCAGCAATAGGCAAAAGCATCTTCACATAATCTTTTGCCCTGCGTGTAGTGCGTATCGCTTTTTCTACACTAGTATCCTTCTTTGCCACTTTTTAATTTCCTCCCAAATTGAAGCTGTCAAAAGGCCCTAAAAAATGAAAAGAAGAAGCGCCCCCACACTTCTTATTTCATTTTGTTAATTACTAATCTAGAATCCAGCCCTGTGAAGGTCCTTCTAAAACTTCCCAGCCAGCCTTTTCATATTCGCTGCGGCAGCGTTCAATGCTTGCACCGCGTCCGCCATTTTCTGTGCGTTCAACAGCGTCGCGTGGGTTAGAACCGACTTCCGCCCAAGTTAAGTTGCCGCCAGATACAGCAGAAAGTGGTGAGCAAACAGAACAGTTAAGAGCTGGTTTGAAACCAGTTGTAAGGCCATAGACAGCAACATATAAAGAAGCAACAAGGTCGCTAATCTGCCCGCGTGGTTCAACCATTGTGCCAGGAACAGTAATTCTTCTGCCAACGCCAGCAGAATTGTTTGGATAGCTCATGCAAAGTGCAGAAGCTTCTGCAATTTCATGTGCGCTTGCTTCTGGACCGACAGGTTCAACACATGTTGAAATTGACAAGCCTGCCGCTTGCAAATTCTTAATTGTATTAAGTCTTTCTTCTACTGGAATTTCTGTATCTTCGCCTTCACGCATGCGAATTGCATGATATGCGCCATTAAAGCCAGCAGCCTTAATTTGCTTTGTTTGTTCAAGCGTCATGTCTGCTGTATTTACCAAAAGAGGCATGTCTTTGCCAATAATTTCGCGTGCGACCTGCCCCATTTCAAGAATTTTTTCAAACTTATAAGATGCTGTTGTTAGCATAAGAATCAGGTTTGCGCCTTCTTCCATATATGCATCGCAATAAGCTTTAACATCTTCAACATCAAGTTCCACTTTTTCTTTTGTTAAACCATTGCAAACGGCAAAGCTGCAGAACTTGCAATTTTTGCCACAAGGGCTGCCATTCAAACCAATTTGTGCATGAATTTCAGCTTTACCATTTGTAGCTTCAAGAGACATTTGATGTGCAACCCAACGCACAAGCCATGCATCGCGCGATGTTGGGTCAAGACCATAAAGATATTCCATCTCGTCAAATTCAAGGCCATTGCCTTCTTCAGCTTTTTCTAAAAGCTCAACAACTTTTGGTGTTAACTTCTGCATAAAAAACATCTCCCCGAGTTAACAATTCTTTATTTTATTTAACATATAGTAACTTTAGCTATTAGTCGCTAACCACTAACAGAATAACTAAAGTATATGCAAGAATGCAAGTATTTTTCGCCAAAGTATGGACTTGCGCTTTTATTTGACATTGTCTTATACTGTTAAACGGTCGAAGCACAGGCAGCAAAAGTATTATTTCTTTGCATTTGTCCGAACAAATGGGCAATTATTTTAAAGATGAAAGAAGAAGGATGACTTGACAGATTCTTGGATCAGGCCTCAAGAATCTGTCATTTTTTATATACTATTTGCATTATGTGCAAAAGGCGGCAAGTCATATAAGAGGAGATTTTTATGGAAGATCGAAAGTTGCACCAACCAAGCATGGAAATTCCTAAGCGGGAAAATCCAAGCAAAAACGAGTTGAAAGCAGCATGCGGAAGAACAGCTGCATTCATTCTTGCAAACAATATGGGCACAACTCCATTGAAAGTGCAATCTGATATTCCTGGTAAAGATCCAAAGCTTTGCAAAGAAGCCTCAAGACCTTTGCAAGTGTGGCAGAAAAAGACTTTGATTGAACAATCTTATGAATGCGCTTGCCAGTGCGAATTTGCATCCGTTGACATTATTGCAGCTCCAGATTTAAGGTTGCCAAAAAAGTTAGCACATGATGCTTCCGTAATTAGATATGACTCCAAAAAGGATGCTAAAGCTAGCAAAGAATCTGGCTTTTTCGATTTGTTCAGTTTCACAAAAGGGATTTTTGATATAGCTTTTGAAGAAATTGAAGATGATCCGGATATTGATTCAATTATCTTGCTTTCATGCGACCAGGTCAGGTTGACGCCTGCTCACATAATTGAAGTTTGCCAAGATTTTCGCAATGATACAAGTCTTGATTGCGTTACATCTTGGATTGCATGGACACGCCACACTCCGCTTCTGGTTTCGCGCGATTTGCTTGAAAATTCCATCTATGAAATGACACCAAAAGAGCGCATTCTTCCAATGCTCAAAATTAAGGATCATAATTTTGGTGAAGAACGCCTTGACTCAAATTTGCCAGCTTGCAAGCGCGTTGAAGACTTTGAAAAAGAATGCACTTTGAGCGCGCGTGAAGCTGTGCGTATTGCGCATGAACAAATGAAGCTTAGCATAGGCAAAAAGCACAAGAAAGAAAACTATAACAATGCTGATATGCAGCTTATCGACGCAGCTAAAGATGTTATTTCATCCTTAAACAAAGCATTCCCTATGCCTTTGCGCAAAAAGCTAACAGATGCGGATGCTTTTGGAAAAAGCCAAGTCAAAAACTTCCCCATTTTGCTGGATACAAAAAACAAAGACAGCTTAGCATTTTTAGACTCTGCTGCTACAAGCCAGCGTTGCTTCCAAGCTTTGCAAGCACAGGAAAATTTTGACAAGCATGAAAATGCAAATGTTTATAGAGGTGCTTATGAGCTTTCTGCAAAAGCAACGGCTATGCTAAATGATGCCAGAGCGAAGTTGGAAGATTATATTGGCGCTTCCAGGCGTGAAACTGTATATACAAAGAATACAAGTGATTCGCTAAATCTTGTTGCTTTAGCATGGGGCGAACATAATATTTCTGAAGGTGACTTGATTATCAGCACAATTGCTGAGCATCATTCAAATTATTTGCCATGGCTTGCTTTGGCACAACGCAAGGGTGCAAGATTGGAAGCCCTGCCGCTAACAACTGATTGCAGACTTGACATGGAAGCTTATGAAAAGCTTCTTGAACAAAAGCCAAAGCTTGTTTGCATTGCACATATTTCAAATGTCACAGGAATTAAAGCGCCAGTTGAAAAGATGGCAAAGATGGCACATGAGTGCGGAGCTAGATTTGTGCTGGATGCTGCGCAATCAATGCCGCATCAAAAAATTGATGTTTATAAAACAGGTGCTGATTTTATTGCATTTTCAGGGCACAAAATGTATGCACCATTTGGGATTGGTGGCTTGTGGATTCACCCAGATGCATTTGAAGAAATGGACCCGCTTGCATTGGGCGGAGGTGTAATTTCTCATGTGTCGCTTGACTCTTACTATTTGAGACTTGGCGCAATTCAATATGAAACAGGCACACCTGCAATTTCACAAGCTATAGCTTTGGGTGGCGCAATCGACTATCTTGAAAGCTTAGATGAAGGCGAACGCCAAAACCACAAAGTTGCAATGACAAAAGCACTTGTTGCTGGGCTAAAGAAAATCTGGGGAATTACAATTTGGGGCGACCATTCAAAAGCTGATGGACAAAATGGACTTGTTTCATTTTCACTTGATGGCGTCACGCCGCCGCAGCTTGCAGCTTTCTGCGGGAATCGCGGCGTTGCAATTCGCGCAGGTTCGCATTGTGCAATTCCTCTTTCAGGCGCTTTTGGTACAATTGGCACAGGACGTGCAAGCATTGCTGTGCATACAACGCTTGAAGATATTGAAGCTTTGCTTACAAGTGTTTCACTTTGTTCAAAACTTTATTGGGACAGATAAAATTTATAAGGAAGACTAATGCTTGATAAATGGATAGAAAAACGACTTGATGAAGTTTTGCGTGGCAAGCTTTTAAATGAAGAAGAAGCTTTGCGATTTATGGAATTTGAGCCAGATTCTTTTGAAGCTGCATGCACAATAAATGCTGCAATGATAATTTCTAGAAAAGCTTCAAAAAATATCGGTCAAGTTTATGCACAAATTGGCTTAGACAAATTGCCTTGCCCCGCAAATTGCGACTTTTGTAAATTTGCTGCAAAACAAAATACATATAGCAAAAATGAACAGATTGTTCCCCTTGAAGATATTGTTAGATTTGCGCAAGCTTTTGACAAAGGCGGCGCTCACTTAATTAGCTTGATGAGCACAGCAGCATATCCATTTGATCAATTTTGCGAAGTTGTACAAGCAGTGCGTGAAAATATTTCAGACAATATGCCTGTAATGGCAAACATCGGAGACATTACGTTTGAGCAAGCGCAAAAACTCAAAAAGCTCGGCGTGCAATCGATTTATCATGCACACAGGCTAGAAGAAGGAACAATAACTTCAATCAATCCGCAAAGCCGCATAGCAACTTTGGATGCTGCTGTATCTGCAGGATTGCAAATAATGACATCTGTTGAACCAGTACAAGCATCAAGCGATCCTAAAGAAATTGTCCAGCGAATGTTTGAAGTCATTGCTTATAAGCCATATTGTTCTGGAATTGGCAAGCTCACGCCTGCCAGAGGCACTGCTATGGAAAATACAGAAACAATAAGCGGCGCACGAGTCAAACAGCTCGCATGTATCATGCGTTTGTGCGCTGGGGAAAGCATTCCTTTTGGAACAGGGGCTGGCAATGTGCTTTGGGCAGATGCTGGAACAAGCCCAAGAGGCAAAAGGCCAAGTGAAGATTTTGACATTTTAGCTTATGAAGTTTTGCATAAAATCAGAACGCTCAAAGGCGAAGATTGGGATGTGCCAAGATATCCTTTAAAAATGCTATTTGATTAAAAACTTATTTATAAGCTGTAACATAAACACCGCAAAAAGCATTATCGATATATTGCGGAGAATATGCTGCTAAGTCTTGCTGCATTCCTTTTTGCTGTGCCTTTTCTTGCAAAGTTTCATAAGGATAGCGCCTATAAATTTCAATATTTGAACTTAAGAAACCAAGTTGGTTTAAAATTCCTCTGTACTGCTGAATGTCCAAAACGCCAGAAGTGCAGCCCAAGATTGCAGCAGCAGAATCCACACTTTGTGCTTGATAATATGCAGAATCAAAAGCAATATCTGCAACAACAAAGCAGCCAAGTGGCTTTAAAACGCGCAAGGCTTCAGCCAGAACTTTGCTTTTATCTTCACAAAGATTTATAACACAATTAGAAATTACGCAATCAAATGAATTATCATCAAATGGAAGATGTTCAAGATATCCTTGAACAAAGTCAACGTTTGTAATGTTAGTAAGGGCTTGATTTTCCCTGGCTATTTGAAGCATTTCTTCTGTCATGTCTACGCCAGTGACATGACCACTTTCCCCAACCTTTTGTGCAGCTAACAAAACATCAATGCCGCCGCCACAGCCAAGGTCTAAAACAGTGTCGCCTTCCTTTAAACATGTTCTGTCAAAAGGATTGCCACAGCCACGAGAAGCAAGAAGTGCTGCTTGAGGAACTCCATCTATAACCTGTTCAGGATAAAGCCTTCTAGCATCTTTGCATGAGCAGGAAGATGCAGATGAACATGATTGATTTTCATCTTGAGTGATTGCGCGAACATTATTTGCAACTTCAGCATAATGTTGATTCACAGCATCGCGCTTTGCATTTCTTGCAGCATTACGCGTTGCTATCCTCTCTTTTATACTTTGTTTTCCACTAGTGCCTATAGCCATGGAACTTTCCCCTCACTCCTATTGGCATATGTCTTATAGTAGTGTAACGCAAACTACCGACTTGAAAATATGTAATTCCGCGAATACAAATAAGCAAAGTGCTGACGGCGCAACACCCACCCAAGCCATAGGATATAATACTCCCATGTCTTTTAATGAACGAACAAAAATCCTTATTGGCGAACATGGAATTAGCGAACTGGCTAATTCGTGCGTTTCAGTGGTTGGCATTGGTGGCGTCGGGAGCAACTGTGTTGAAAGCTTGGCGCGCGCAGGTATTGGTGCATTTATCCTTGTTGATTATGATATTGTTTCCGAAAGTAACATAAATAGACAAGCTCTTGCATTCAATAGCACTATTGGAAAAAGCAAGCTTGAAGTGATGTCTGCGATTATCAAAGAAATAAACCCAGACGCGAAAGTTCAATGCATCTCTATGCAACTGCTACCTGACAATATTGATGAATTTTTCAGCAAGATGGATTTTGTTCCAAACTATATTGTTGACACAGCAGACCTTGTCACAACAAAAGTTGCTCTTGCAATGCGCGCTGAAAGCTTAGAAATTCCTTATATTGCCGCGCTTGGGTCTGGGAACAAGCTCGACCCGCAAATGTTGCAATTTGCAGATATCTATGAAACTCACACATGCAGAATGTGTAAAGCTGTTCGCAAGCATGCCAGAAAGTGCGGGCTTGAAAAAATGCAGGTCATCTATTCGCCTGAAGAGCCTCTTGTCATTCCGGCAGATAACAACACGCGCAAAGCCAGAGCAAACATTGGAACAATTTCATATTACCCTGCAATCATGGGTCAAATGATAGCTTCCAAAGTTATACGCGATATTATTTCTGAATAGCATGCGCCAAAACGCAAGCAAGCGCCTTATAGATTATTCAAATACGAATGCCAAGTTCAATGCCACGCCATATTAGAACTTGAACTTGCAATGCCTTATAAATATCCACAAGACATAATGGATATTCACAAATGTGTGAATGAGCTTAGGAGGAACCATGGCTTATAACAGCCCTACAGAAATCACAGACAACTACATAAAATCGAGTATATCTAAAGCGAATGCTCCAGCGTGGAAGCTTTTTGTTTTGGGAATTGCTGCAGGTGTTTTAATTGGATTTGGCGCAGTTGCATCTTCTACTGCAGCGCATGCATTAAGCGATGTTGGAATGGTGCGCTTTGTAAGCGGAGCAATCTTTCCTATTGGCTTGGTTATGGTTGTTTTGCTTGGAACAGAACTTTTCACAGGAAATTGCTTAATGATTTCTGCTGTATATGCAAAAGAAATTACAGTAGGCAAGCTCTTAAGAAATTGGGGACTTGTATATGTTGGCAATTTTGTTGGCGCTATTGCTTTAGCAGCATGCATGGCTTTTTTGGGTCAGCTTGATATCGGTGGCGGAGCACTTGCTGTATATACTGCAAAAGTAGCAGCCTCAAAAGCATCATTGAGCTGGGGAAAGGCTTTAGCACTTGGCGTGTTCTGCAACATCTTGGTTTGCATAGCTGTTTATTTAGGAAGCACTGCGCATGACACAGCCGGACGCATTATGGGTTTGTTCTTGCCAATCTTTGGATTTGTTATTGCAGGCTTTGAACATAGCGTTGCAAATATGTATTACATCCCTGCTGGAATTTTTGCGAATATGAATTCTGCATTTGCAGGCATGATTGCTGAAGCTGGAATAAATACAGCAGTTTTGAATTTTGGAAGTTTTATTATCAATAACCTTATTCCTGTAACAATTGGAAATATTATTGGGGGCATACTTGTTGCAAGCATAATGTATGCAGCGCATGCTTCAAAGAAAAAATAAACAATTTAAATATTTATTCTTGACCGTGAATAATAAATGTAGTATATTTCTTCTTGCAGAAAGATAATACCCTCCTCTATCTTCTCTCTGCCCCCTTCTCCTCGAGCAGGGCTTGCAATCCCTCAAGCCTCAGGCCCTGCTTCTTGGGCTTGAAAGTGAATTATTTCACAGGGTTCTTTTTGCAGGCCACGAGCTAGGTCCCCTCCCTAGCTCGTTTTTCCTTTTATGGAGTATTTTTATTTAGAACGCCCTATGCGCTCTCCCATTTTGACGATAGTTTCAATATCTTCAGAACTATTCTTTTCAATGTCGTCATCAAATGTGACTGCGTCTTTCCCAAAAATTAAAATGACTGTTGATCCGCCAAATTCAAAGTGACCTTTTTCATCGCCTCTATTAAAATGCGCATCAGCATTTAGACTTTCATTAACAATTCTGCCAACAAGCAAAGCTCCAACTTCCATCTGAATTGCTTCACTAAAATTTTGAGTTTCTAAAACAGAATATGTCCGCGTATTCTCTTTATATATTGGGCGCAAACTTACAGCCAAAGGATTCACAGTATGAAAAACTCCAGAGATTTTTTTCTGTGAAATAATCTTGCCGCTATCAAAAAAGCTATATCTGTGATAGTCGTCCACGCTAAGACGAAAAATTGCCAGCTTGCCGCCGTCATAATGCTTAGCTAATTTTTCATCCTTCAAAAGCTCAGAAAGTGTATATTTATGACCTTTAATATCAAACTTTACATCTGCACTTATATTGCAAATTGTTAGCTTTGCATCACAGGGCGAAACAAGATGACTTGACTCATCATCAAAAGGGCGAAACTGCGGCTTAATCTTTCTGCAAAAACAGTCATTATATGATGAAAATTCTTGCTTTTGATATTGTGACAAATCAATATTATTATTACGAATAAAAGACTTAATCATGAACTTTGAAATCGCACTATCCATGAAATGCCCAACAAGACGCGAGACGGGCGGCTTAACCAATAAAGATAGCAAAACCCGTCCAAAGCAGTTTGTATATAAAAATTTAATTAAACCGCCTTGCGCATCATAAACTTCAACATTGTCGCCATTTCTTTTGCGAGCAATCAATGCATAAATCCAAACAGACTTGTAGTTCCGCCTTTAGTTAAACCAAATACAACAAATGATGCGACAACAAAAATAAATACAACAACAATGATAAGAATCAGTTGTTTTAAGCTTGGCTTTTTGAGTTTAAAGTCAAGAATGAAAAGCGTGCCAACAATAAATAGCATAAATGTATAAATAATTGGGTGCGCTTTTTCTGGCACAAAAACCATGCAAACAAAAAATATGATTGGCAAAATAATTGAAATTGAAGTGATGGGCAAACCATGATAGACCTTTTCAGTTTGGACTTCTTGCCCAAGCTTTTCAGTTTCCAAAGTATTGAAGAATGCAAGGCGAATAACAGCGCAAATGCAATAATAGCTAAGAGCAATGCCGCCTATATAGTGGCCAACTCCACTTGAATAGCAAATCACTGCTGGGAAGATACCAAAGCAAATAACATCGCAAAGAGAATCAAGTTGTATGCCGAAGATAACTTCTTTTTGAGTTCTGTCTGTCTTTGTGCCTGCTACCCTACCATCGAATGCATCGCATAAACCAGACGCAGCCAAACATGCAACAGCAATTACCATGTGATTTGCGTCTGCTTGCGTCATTCCAAAAATCGAAAATACCAAACCTAAAAAGGTCAGCACTATTGTGTAATTCCAAAAACCAATCATTCTTTAATTTCTTTCTTGCCTTTATCGCGAATAACTACTAAAGCAGCAAGTGTTCCGATGCCGCCCAAAATAATTTGAGTATAATATCCAATTCCTCTGCTTAAGATAAGCAATGGTAAGAGTATATCGCGGCTTACTAGCGGCGCAAATGCTCGCTGGAATAAAAATTCTGCCAAACCACTGCCACCAGGCATTGGCATCATGTCAACTGCAACAGAAATCATTGCTTGTACAGAAACAACCAATGGCATATTAACATGTATTTGATACAAAGCAAGCGCAGCGATATATGTAACTAGGAAAAGGAAGAAGCGCTGAATTAAAGTCATAATGAAGGCCACAAACAGCGTGCGCCAGCTTGCAGTAAAGTTTGCTGTCACACTTGCATACTTATGCACACCATTACGAAGTCTTTCACGTTTAGAATCTGCTTTTTTAAATTTGAAAATCTTATTTGCAAAATCAAAGATTGCTATGACAGGCACTTCAATAATGCGAGGCTTGAAAACCATAACTACCATTGCAGATACAAATATGACATTTAAGAAAAGACCAAGAATGTACCAGCCAATATGCGGCGCTATAAGAATCATTAGTGGCTCGGGGCGGAATATAAAAACAAGTACACCAACCAAAATTAAAACAGTCTTATAAAGGATTGTAACAATCGCTAATATTGCGCAAGATGTTGAAATTGAAATTCCATCGCGCTTCATAAATACAATTTGGAATGGCTGTCCGCCTGAAGCTGAAGGTGTAATTGCTGAAAAGAAAAATCCAACAAATGAATATAAAATGCAATGCAAAAAATTAATGCTAATTTTAAGAGAATGAGCAAGGTATGCAATAATCGCAGATTCTGAAATTATGAATAAAATAACAAGTAAAACTGCAACTAAACACCAATAAACATTTGCAGAAGTTAAAAGATCCCACGCGCCTGAAAGGTCGCTGCCGCGCAAAACAAAATAGATAGTCAGCCCAATAATGATGACAAAAAAGGCTATATTGAAAATCCATTTTTTAACTTGAGAAGCCACTGAAATATTACTACTTCCATTCAATCGTTTAAAACCAAACTTAAAACTTCCAAACTATACCGCAAAGAACACAAAGAATAAATACTAAGATGCGCTCGGCGTCAAATATTCACATAGTCTAAACAAAATAGCGGCTTGTCGCACAGACAAGCCGCCCCTAAAAAACAATATAACAACTCTGGCTTTATTAAAAGCTGCCTAGCTTCACCGCAACTATCTGGCTCCGCCGCCGCCTCCGCCAAAGCCGCCGCCTCCGCCGCCGGAAAATCCTCCGCCGAATCCTCCACCAGATGAATCATCAGAAAATGCAGCATCAAAAGCTTCGGTGAAGCTATCACTAAAGACATCATTGAATGAATTGCCTGTATATGAATAACTTCCATGCGAATACCAGAACCAGTACCATGGAATATAAGTCGTGTCATTAACATCTGTATATGCATCTTCACCAAAGACACTTGGAATAGCATTCTTTAATTTATGCATAACTTCTTCAGCAATGCCAAACAGATGCGCATAAACCATATATTTACCCCAGACTTTAATATCTGTTGGAACATATTCATCAAGCGCTGTGAAGTCTTTAAGCCACTTGCGCAAAGCTTCGCATTTAGCATTAACATCTGCACCAAGCTGGCTGCGCTTTGAAACTGCCCTAGAAACAATAAGGCAGATAGCCAAAGTTATAAGAGCGCAGAAAAATTCGCAAATTGATACTAAGTCAAAATCTGAAATAACTAAAAGAATAAAGGAAACAACAAGAGGAAGGAAGCTTAAAACATTTGACCTTTTTTGCCACTTTAAAGAGGCCTGTTCAAAAAAGCCGCCGCGCAATGTTTCTGTTTCAACACTTGCTTGCCAGCTTTCAATTTCGCTCTTGAAGCTATCAGGGTCATCTTTTGCAAAGTCGCTTATCTCTGTAAGATAAACACGCTTTGCATGTTTGTTGCCAATTTTATTAAATATTAAATCAAGAACACCATTGCTTATGTCATCCAGGCCTTGCTCGTCTTCTTCAGACTTTGTCTTTACACGGTCAAGATAATAAAGCTCTTCTTCTGTTGTGCCAAAAATCAAGCGGTCTTTTTCAACTTTTTCAACACCAAGATTAATGAAGCCTTTGTCGCACAAATACATAATGACAGTCATGAAGTCATTCTTGTCTTCTTTATTCATGCGCCAAATTCTGCCAATAACAGCAGGGTTGGTGCCTGGCAGCGGGTCGTCGCGCCAGTAGTCATTAGTGAAATTTGGCTTATACTCTCTGCCAAAGCGCAAATACATGAATATGCAAGCAACAATTATTATCAAGCAAATACCAGCAAAGCCAAAAATTTTGAGACGCTCAAACATGCGCTCTCTGTTAGCTTCATCAGCCCATTGCTGTTCTTGTTCCAAAACTTCATTTGTGCGATATATGCCGCTATGTGCATTAAGCACAACTTTTGGTGCATTACTGACCCATGACTTTGGGAACAAAACTCTTGCTTCTGCATATTTGCCAGGCTTAACAGTGCCTGTATCATAAATGATATTATTTTCTGAGCCTGCAGCCAAACTGCCGCTCAAATTACCATGACCCCAAGCGCACACGTCGCTGCCAAGTTCAAAGGATGATGAAAACGGATTCGGCAAAGTCAAAGACATTGTTACATTTTCTGAATCAACTTCCCAATCAGTGCCAACATATTTCCAATAAAGTTCTGCTGTGTCTTCATAAATTTGGACAGCATTGTTATATGTCATATCAAGCATGACTTGCATGTCTGTGTCTTCTGCTTTAAAAAAGACATAAACAGCTTTATCTTCTTCATCTACTGAATATGCAAAACCGCCAGGACCGCCTTCATAAGTCCACTCATATTGAAATTCAACTTTTTTGAGCTTTTGCCACTTGCTATCTTCATCAGTTTTAAGGCTTACGCCATTTATGTCGAGAGTCGAATTTTGAGGCAAGCTATCAAACTTCCACCAAACACAAGTAAAGCTGCCATCAAAAGAAAATGTTCTATCTTCAACAACATGTAGCGAAGCATCATCTTTAACAGTTGCGTCTATATCAACATTTGTAACAGAATAGTCGTCTGCTTGCGCCTGTTGCGGCAACAGAAAAGTGCACATCAATATTGTTATGAAAAGCACAACAAATGGCAGAGTGAGCTTGCTTAGCTTTTTAGATAAAACCATCCATGATTCCTTTATTTAGAAATTGCGAGCTTATTCAAAGCTAACTTTTGGCGCAACTTCTGCACCTGCAACAGCATCAAATGAATCGCGTGCTTCAAAATGGAAAATGCCAGCAAAGATGTTGCCTGGGAATTGCTGAATAGCATTATTGTATTTCATCACAACATCATTGAAGCTCTGGCGCATATAGCTAATTTTGTCTTCAGTTTCAGAAAGTTCATTTTGCAACTCAATAAAGTTTGTGTTCGCTTTCAAATCTGGATAAGCTTCCGCAACAGCAAATAAAGTCTTCAATGTTGAAGTCAAAACGTTGTTTGCTTCCATTGCTTCTGCTGGAGTGCCAGCATTTGCAACAGCACTTCTGGCTTGCGTTACCGCCTCTAATGTACCGCTTTCATGCTTTGCATAGCCTTTAACAGTTTCCACCAAATTTGGGATAAGGTCTGCGCGGCGCTGCAACTGAACATCAATCTGTGCCCAAGCATTGTCAACGCGATTGCGCAAAGACACAAACTTGTTATACATGCTAATGACATAAATAATAAGCAATACAACAATTACAATAACAATAATTAAACCGATACTCATTTTTTCTCCAATGAATCTAGAACCTTGCAAGAATATCTTGCAACATTATCTCATTATATTTCGCACAAAGCGCTCAGTTATTCAACTTCCTTAAAATTTCATCCAAGTTTCTTCTTCCATATATAACTCTTAAGATTAGAATAATTTCGTCATGCTCATCAACTTGATAATACATGACATAATTACCGATTAACTTTTTTCTAATTTTCATGCCAAGAAGAAATTCATTTTCAACTAATTGACAGCTTTGAGGAAAACTTCTTATGTCATCTATACCCTTTTCAAGCCTATCTATAAATTCCGAGGCAGCCTTTAAATTGGACAAATCCACAGAGATATACTTAACAATATCATCCAAATCTTTGTTTGCCTTGTGCGTTAACTTGTATTTGAATTTATATGCCATATTTACTCTTTATTTTATTTATAGCATCATCACCATCAATAATGCATCCATTTTCAACATCTCTCAGTCCATCGAAAATAATTCTAGCTTCATCAAGTTTTCTCATTGTTTGCTCATAATATTCAATATCCATAACAACAAGGCGCCCATATCCATTTTTCGTAACAAAAACAGGTCCATTTTCTTCTGCGCATCTTCGCTCAACTTCAACTGTATTCTTTAGATCTCTCATTGGGATAATTTGCATCGTTTTCTCCTTTTCTCGTGTGGCTATATTATATGCTAAATTTTGCCACAAGCAACAAATGCTTCAAAAAAATGAGCAAAATCGAAGAAAGAAAAATATGTAATATAACAACGCCTTTCGATAATATTGAAGACATTGAAAAAAAGAAACAGCATCCTCTACTGCCTATCATTGCTTTCATTGAGCATGTGGCCACCTTTTAAATTAAGACAGCCACATTTCATAATAAAGATCAATGGAGTTATGATTCCTAAGCCTTTCTTATTTCATAATCATTATGGCTAATTAGATATAGCATTAACTTGTTCAATTACCATTTATTGTTTGGAGGAAATTATGGATGAAAACCAAAATGAAAATGTCAATTTAAATGATGCTCAAATTGATGAAGCTGCCGATGATATAGCAGCCGCCGCATCTGCAACTGAGCAAACCCACAGCGAACCTTCTAATTTAGATAAACCTGATAATGATTCACCAGATGAAATTTCCAAAAATCCAGATATTCCATCTGAAGAAAGTCCTCAAGAAAAACCTAAAAAATCTCATAAAAAACCAATAATAATTTCTATTGTTTGTATCTGCGTTGTATTAATTATTCTTGGGATTACTTTAGGCATTCCGCTTTATAAATACAATAAAGCCGAATCATTATTTAATAATGGAAGTTACCAAGAAGCTGCCTCTATATACGAAGGTCTGAATAATTTTAAAGATAGTGATAATAAGTTATCTTTATGTAAATGGAATATGTTTCTTAATTATTTAGAAAAGAATCAAGATAAGCTTAATGAAAACAAATCACTAAATTGGATTGCAGTACGCGAAGACAAGTCTGGTTTTGACATCTCTTATCATAATAATAATAAATCTGGTAATAGCACTACTGCAAAGTTGTTTGTCTTTTCATTCGTATATACAGATGAACACGGAATAATAGCAATGGTAAATGGAACATTTGCTAATATGTCTTTTTTGTATCCTCATTACGAACAAGCTGAAAGTGTATGGTTTGTAGAAAATTATAAATTAGGAGATAATTTATCTGATTGGGCAATAGATAGCTCGAATGTTTTCAATGCTAGCCCTAGTTCTGATATTATTGAATCTTTAGAATATGTGCAAAGTCTCTTAAAATTATCCACACGTGCTTCCAGTAGTAGTTCTAATATTTCCTCTCTTAATTCTTGCACACCTTCAATTCTTAAATCAATTACTAAAAGATTACAAAATATAGTAAATGATAGTAACCTTGATATGACAATGGCAGATCTTGGATTTAAATCTCTTGAATAATTATACTAATTTTTATTAAATATAAGCCGTCTGGATTTTTATTATCTGGGCGGCTTTTCTCTATGAAACCTCGATAATATACAAAGCACAACATTCACGACATAAGCAAATATAAATTTAAACTAATTATTCACACTGCCTTGCTTAATGTGAGCTGTTTACTTTAAAACACAATTCGTTTGTTTTCAAAAAAGCGAATGCTTGTTGAGCTTTTACACTGCTTTACTTCTTTACCACTTGATTATTATAAAGAAATTATTACATCATATCGCCATATTACAGATGAATTGAGCATAAGAGAAATTGAAAATTGTATAGAACTTTATAGCAATGCAGACAGACTATTTCAAAAATAGAAAATGGAGGTTTTTTAAATAAATTTGCAAGAAATAAGAAATGTACATATTGAAGATGGGTTAAATTACAAGCAAAATTCTGCAGCATTTTGAATAAGTTACTTACCGGGTTGCAGAGTATTAGCATTCTTATTTTTTGATACAGAAATTTTGACCTTCTTGCCATTGCTAGTCACAACAATGTCGCCTTGTAAATCTGTTCTATAAATTTTTGCGCCGCAGTCTTTCAAGCGCGACAAAGCCTTTTCCTTCGGGTGGCCATAAGTATTGCCAGCCCCAACGCTTATGATTGCATTCTTTGGCATTGCTGCGCGCAAAAATTGATAGCTGCTGCTAGATGCAGAACCATGATGAGCAACTTTCAAAACATCGCATCCGTCTAAATATTTGCAGGCAGACTTTTCTTCATCATAATTTGCGTCCCCCGTAAAGACAAAAACAGTCTTGCCATATGTAATTTTCAGCATGATTGAATCGTCATTATTGTCGCCATTTTCCGTGATATTTTCAGGGCCTATGACATAAACTTTTGCCTTCCCAAGCTTAAAACTTGAGCCACAAGCAGGTACTTTAATTGAAACGCCTTGGCTTTTGAGTATTTTCTTCATTGAATTAAATGTTTGTTGATATGAAGAAGTCACAGAACAATATGCATGCTTCGCTTTTGCAACCTGCAATGCACCCGATATTCCGCCAGTATGATCCGTGTCAGCATGTGTTGCAATAACATAATCAAGCTTCTTTATCTTTTTGCGTAAAAAATAAGAATACAAAGTTGATGACGCAGGTTGCGGCCCGCCATCTATCAACATGTTGTGCCCATTGCATTGCACAAGCGCGCAATCTCCTTGTCCAATATCAAAAAATGTCACTTTGAAACTTGAATTTTTGCCAACATTTTCTGACTCATCATTTGAAGAGGCAGAAGATGCAGAGCTAGAAGAAGATGAAGACGAACTTGAAGTTGACTCATCCGCACTTGAACTGCTGCCATATGAATCTTGATCGTCGCTTGAATAATAATATTGTGAAGATTGTCCGCTTTGCGCAGCATTGTCAGCAGAATTTGAAGAGCCGCTTTCTATTGCAGAACCACCACCGCCAGCAATTCCTGCAACAAGCAGCAAGCCAATTGCAATAGACAATAATTTTTTATTTGACATTTTCTGTGATTTTCTCATAATTCCACTTTACCAAAGCGCAAAAGTCATGCAACAGCAAACATGAACAGCTTTATGCAAAAGGGCACATTCATTTTTCGAGCAAATTGTTAATCTTGCGTTTTCTTCGCACGCATTCACCTTTTTGATGTTATTTTATTTCTTAACAATTTTTAAAACGGAGAAGGTATGGCAGATCTTAAAACTTTAATCGACACAGCAGCTGGCAGAATACCGGCAAGTTTTGTTATCAAAAATTGCAAAGTTGTAAACATTTTCACCCATAAAATTATTGATGGCGACATCGCTTTTTGCGGCGACATGATTGCTGGCGTTGGCGAATACAGCGGCGAAGTTGAACTCGATGCAAAAGGTGCATATGCTAGCCCAAGTTTTATAGACAGCCACATTCATATAGAATCGTCCTTTTTATGCCCTGAAGAACTTGGCAAATTGCTTGTTCCACATGGCACAAGCTGCATAATTGCTGACCCACATGAAATTGTAAACGTCTGCGGAATAGACGGTCTTGATTACATGATTCGCGCAGCAAAAAATACTGCTTTAGATATCAAATTCATGTTGCCATCATGCGTGCCTGCAACACCATTTGAACATTCAGGTGCAGTCATTGATGCAGCAGCAATGGAAGAGCCAATCCTGCGTGATGAAATTTTAGGCCTTGGCGAATATATGAACTTCCCTGGCGTAATTGAAGCACAACGTCCAGACTTAGCAAAGATTGAATTAGCTCATAAATGCGGCAAATTGATAGATGGTCATGCTCCCGGAATTTCTGGCAAAGAGCTCAATGCATATTCTTGCGCTGGAATTTTTGGTGAACATGAATGCACTACGGCTGAAGAACTTGAACAGCGCATTTCACGCGGAATGTATGGCTTGCTGCGTGAAGGTTCAGCATGCCACGACTTGCGCCAACTTTTGAAGTGCGTAACTCCGCAAAACTTATCAAGATGCTTACTCTGTTCAGATGATAGACAACCAAAAACAATTTTCAATGAAGGGCACATCGATAGCCACTTGCGCATTTGCATTGAAGAAGGCATCGACGCACTAAGTGCAATGCAAATGGCAACGCTGAACCCTGCAACTGCATTTAACTTGAAAAACTATGGTGCAATTGCTCCTGGCTATCATGCAAATATTGTTTTGCTTGATAATTTGGAAAATTTCAATGCTCAAAAAGTTTGGATTGAAGGCAAGCTTGTCGCCGAAGATGGCGAATATATCCCTCGCGTCATGCATGAAGACATTACACCTGTGCGCAACAAGATGAATGTTAAAGACTTCACAAAAGATAAGCTAAAGATTCACTTGCATAGCAATAAGGCAAATGTTATTGAAATTCAGCCGGGTGAAATTGTAACAAAGAAAGGCGCAGCAACTGTCTTGCTTGACAGTGAAGACATGTTTGTGCGCGACCCAAACCAGGATGTTGTGAAGCTTACTGTTGTTGAACGTCACAACGGAACAGGCAATGTTTCTTGTGCATTGCTTGGTGGATATGGCTTAAAATGCGGAGCAATTGCTACAACTATTGCGCATGATTCTCACAACATTTTGGTTGTTGGCGCTG
>CAVDAL010000031.1:0-4168 GCA_963606965.1 Acutalibacteraceae bacterium | reverse complement strand
GATATTGATGATGCTGGCAAATTAACCATTGCTCCATTAAATGGGGAAACTGGAGAGCTGGCTAATTGGATAACTGATGTTTCTCGTGACGAATATAAAGATTATTACCCACCATGGTTTGGGAATTCTGACAAGATTAAAAGCGTTGATATTGTTGGAAATGTTGTTGCCAAAACTTGCCGTAATATGTTTCGCTGGTGTGATTCTGTAGAAGAAATTGATCTATCTAATCTTGATACATCGAATGTGACAGACATGAAGCTCATGTTTTGTGGCTGTGAATTAGTTAAAAGACTAGATGTTTCCAGTTTTGATACTTCAAAAGTTGAAGACATGAGCTGGATGTTTCGCGATTGTATGTCACTCACTAATCTGGATGTTTCTCATTTTGTAACAAAAAATGTCGAGGATATGAGTGAAATGTTTTTCGATTGTTGTGCGCTTTCAAGTTTAAATATCACTAATTTCAACACATCAAAGGTTAAAGATATGAGTTATATGTTTTTCTGCTGTTGTGAATCCATCAAAGAACTAGATGTCTCTAATTTTGATACGTCAAATGTGACAAACATGAATGGCATGTTTCAAGTTTGTGCAAGTGTTAAAAATTTGGATCTTTCAAATTTCAAAACGTCTAATGTTGCTAATATGGGATATATGTTTGATGGCTGTGAGTCTCTTGAATATATTGATCTTTCAAATTTTGATACAGCCAATGTTGAAAATATGGTCTGTATGTTTGGTGGATGTAAGAAAATACAAAACCTTGATTTGTCAAACTTTGATACATTAAGCCTTACAGATATGAGTTATATGTTTGCGTCTTCTTCTTTTGAAAGCATTGACCTTTCAAATTTTGATACTTCAAAAGTCAAAGATATGAGTTGGATGTTTAAAAATTGTAGTGTTCTTGAGAAGATAACTGTGTCTGATAAATTTAAAATTCCTGTTGGTTGTAGTTCAGAATATATGTTCGAGTCTTGTGAAAATATTAAAGGACAAAATGGCACTACATATTCTGAAGAGCATATAGATGGTACATATGCAAGAATTGATGGTGGAACAAGTGCCCCAGGATATTTCTGGTCGGTATCTGCTGCATAAAAATATTTAGTGTTTATTATTGTTCTGTTCGTTTTGATAAAAGCGAGCAGAGCAAGGCAGATTGGGGCGGGCGTGCGAAAAGCACGCCCGCATTTTTTTTAATCTATTTCTCTTTGTGAAAATGGAATTTTATAAATTTTAAATTTTCTGGGAAACTTGAATCGGCCGCATATGCTTTTTTACATTCCTCGGTTCTATATATATATTTATAACCGCATATACATCTGTATTGTTTGTTTCCCTTAACTATCCCATTTTCAAGCTCAATGACTTCTAGCGGCAATCCGCACTTTGGACAATCGCCATCAATATATTCTTTCATTTTTATTTATCCTTTTGTCTTTAATTGCGATACTAATTGATATTTGTTTTGCGTTAGCTTAATTTGTTCTTGAAAAATTCAACCAATCCAGATTTGCTTCTTATCTCTAAAGCAGAATACAACAGCTTGTATTCGCTTTCTGAATAGGAAGGAATTTCTGCATATTCAATTGCTTCTTTGCACAAATTGTAAAAGGCATATGCATCTTTATAGAACAGCTCTCGTGCATATTTACCTTCACCACTTGCCGCTCTCTTACCATTTACATAAAGTGTCCAACTTGATGGTTCGGCATTGCTCCCAGAAATATCAAGTTGCAAATAATGATAAATGCCTTCTTTTGCTAAGTCTTTTTCAAGCTGTTCTATTGTATATTTCATTTGATGGCCAAGTTCTGCCATCATTCTTGCACCAACTCCGTGCGGCTGAAGAAAATAATGAATTTTGCGCTCGTCTTGTGCGCGCAAGTTCCAATACTTATATTTGTCTTTACATGATTTGTCCATTACGGGCTCCTTTCATCGATGTTGGCATTACCACCGTGTCACTATCTGTGACTGGTTGGTGTCGGGATCATCGAGCCAACTCTCTACTCCGACTCTGGATAAAATATATGAGCTTTCAGCTGAAAAGCCTTTTTAGTATAACAATACTTTCAAAGTTTTGGCAATAGTCAATTTGAAAATTTTTTAAAATGTGCATTTTGAGGTAATTGCGCAAATCAAATAAACAGATTTATGAGCCGCAACACAATATAAATGCACATTAATTAGCTATAATTGCTGTTCTTCAAGCGGCAACACAGTTGTAAATGTTGACCCTTTGCCTTCAACACTTTCAAGTTTAATTGTGCCGCCATGATATGCAACAGTATGCTTTACAATTGCAAGGCCAAGACCAGTGCCGCCAGTCTCTTTATTGCGGCTTTTATCCACGCGGAAGAATCTTTCAAAAACTTGTTCTTGCGCATTTTCAGGAATGCCAATGCCATTATCAGAAACAGTGATTATCGCTTTGTGCTCCGGATGGAATTTTTCAATAATTTCAACATTAACATGGCCGCCGGCATTGTTATATCTAATGCCATTTTCAATTAAGTTGTGCATCATGCCTTCAAGCAAAGTTTCATTGCCTTGGATGATTGCATGGTCACCACTGATATTAACTTCAACTTTAGATTCAGCAGCAAAACTTTCCAAGCGCCTGTATGCATTTTGCGCTGTGACAAGCAAATCAAGGCGGAATAGCTCTTTGCTACGGGTGGGTTCGTCCAACTTTGACAAAGTTAATACTTCATCAACAAGGCGGCGCATATCATTTGCTTCACTGAAAATTATGCCAGAAAACTTCTTGCAATCTTCATCAGCAACCATGCCTTCTTTCATCAATTCTGCATAGCCAGAAATAACCTGTAGGGGAGTCTTTAATTCATGGCTAACATTTGCAGAAAATTCGCGACGCATATTGTCGGCTTCACTCAGCTGCGCATTTTGCTCTTGCAAGTGTTTTTGCTGTTCATCGATGCGTTTTAACAGAGGGAAGAGCTCTGCATACATTTCATTATCAAGCGGTTTTGATAAGTCAAGATTTTGCATAGGGCGCACAATTCTACGCGTTATTTGGCGTGAAACAACAATCGACAAAGCAATAGCAATAATAAATGCAATTATGATAGGTCCAGACATGTTGCCCATAAAAGCAAGGAATGATTCGCGCACTTCGCTAATTCGCAAAATCGAATTATCTTCAAGCTTTGTTGCAATATATAAAGTGTCACTGCCCAAAGTGTTTGAAACTCGCGTGCTGATTGCTGTGCCAGACTTCAAAGCAGCTTGAACTTCTGGTCTGTTCAAGTGGTTGTCTAAGCTGCTTGCATCTGTAGCGCTATCGAATAAAACAACACCGTTGCGGCGAATCAATGTGAAGCGTAAAGGCTCATTTTTGTTTGTTGTATTGAAATGTTTTTCAAGCTGTTTGGCAAATTTATTTGGATTGTCAGAAATATCTAAAGCTGAATCTGCATACACGCTTAATTGTGTGCAAATTTCCATCAAGCGTGATTCTTCACTCTCTTCATATGTGTAATAAAAAATCGAAAGCAGGACTAAAGAAACTGCCAAAATTAAAAAAATTGTGAAAGCGGCAAGGCTTGCAAAAACTTTATTTGCTAATTTTTTATTTGAAATTGAACGCGCAGCAGTCATTTATTCCACCAGCTATTCTTCTTCTTTAATGGAATATCCAACGCCATGAATTGTATGTATTAGCTTGCCAGCATCTGCATCAACGGCAGTAATCTTGCGTCGCAAAGACCTGATGTGAACATCGACTGTACGAGTCTCGCCTGCATAACTTATGTCCCAAACTTTTTGCAAAAGCTGTTCACGTGATAAAACGCAATCTTTATTTTCCATAAGCATTTGCAAAACATCGAATTCTTTGCGCGTCAATGTGAGCGACGTGTCGTTAACATGAACAACGCGCGCATGAGGTGAAAGCTTGATATTGCCACACTTTAGCGCATCTTCATTTTCTGCCGAATCATCACTGCCAACACGGCGCAGCAAGGCCTTAACGCGTGAAATTAATTCCATCATTCCGAATGGTTTTGCCAGATAATCGTCCGCTCCAGCATCCAGGCCGCGAACCTTGTCAAATTCAGTGCCTTTTGCAGTAAGCATCATTACGGGAATTGAATGCATTTGCGAATTATCGCGAATCTTTGCCAAGATTTCCAAGCCA
>CAVDAL010000030.1:0-28689 GCA_963606965.1 Acutalibacteraceae bacterium | reverse complement strand
TTGCAAAATTGGCGCACTAAGATGCAAAAAGAATGCGCCAAACAAAATTAAAGAGGAAATTTTAATCGCTCAAAGGCAAGTCAAAGCAGTAATTACTTTTTGCGAATATAAACATAAGTCTTGCCACCACCGGGGTTTTCAGTTTTTTTCTTTGTGAAGTTCTTGCTCAAGACAGATTTATATTCCTGCGGAATATCTGGATCAAAATGCTGACACGTTACATATATCTTTTTATAATAGAGCAAATAGGTCGGATTATCTCTTGCTTCTGAATCTAGCGCATCCAAGATGTTCACATCAAAGTCGCGCGTGTCCTTCCTATTAAAATAATAATGCTTCCACGCTTGAATTTGCCTACCTTTATCTGTCGTATTAATCACAGCCATAACTAGTGTTGTGTCTTTTTCAATATCATCTTTGCCTTCAAGCCACTGCGTCAAATTCTTATAAAAACGAGTGCTGCTAGTTTCCAAAAGATCATTATGAATAGTCGCAACACAGCTTGGGATGAGCAATGCAACGACCATCACCGCGCACACAAGTTGCAAAAAATTTGGAACAGGCAAATGCCTTAGCACGTCATAAAATCCAAGTGTCGTAACCAAAACAATGCATGGAATTAGTGGAATGAAATATCGTGACACCCACATCATTGAATATGTATTTATGAAGCTGCAATAAACCCACATACCGCCAAGCATCAGCAAAATAACAAAGACCATCGCAATCATTGGCAAGTCTTTTTGCCATTCATATTTATGTTTATAAATGCGCCAAATGTTAACGATAATGCAAGTAACACATGCAATATTAAAAAGCATTAAAACTTCTGCGACTTCGCCGCTTAACCAATATAAGAATGAATGAAAATTCGGTGCTCCGCCCGACATAGCATTCTGCCATGAATGAGCAAGCGTATTCGTCTTAGCTTTTGCTAAAGTCGCAAAAGCAATGCGCAGCCAAGGCAAATAGCACACGAGCGCAAAGCAATAAGGAGCAAAAACTTTCAAGCGCGCCCCGTTTAACCTGCCGCGCGCTAACAAATATAAGTCGATAATGAAAAACATGCATGCGAAGAGCACGCCAAAATAATGCGTATATCCAAGAGCAAGCGTTGTTATTGCCATTGCAGCGCTGAGCTTCCATGAAATTTCATTTGCTGGGGTTTGAATACGGCGAATATATAAATACAAGAACAGGCAGCTCAAAACAAGCAGCAATGAATATGCTCGGAAAGAAAATATGCATTCACTAAAAACTTTTGCATTTACAACAAAAAGCATTGCAGCCAAAAAGCCAAGCATTCTGCCATGAAGCCTGCGCCCTATTGCAGCTATCAAAAATAGAGAAATTATGACAAAGCATAACGAAGGAATATGTAGCCAAACTTCCCCAAAAGGAACAAGCCTGTACCACACCCATGCAATAATATTAAAAAGTGGCGGCGTATATGGGTCGATACATATTATGTTTAATAAACTCGATGACTCGCGGCAATAATCAACTTGAAACATCTCATCAAGCCAAAGCGACAAACCCTGTTGCAAATTAAAAAATGCGATAACAATAACAGCAGCTAAAACAATCAATGCACCATAATAAATTTGCGAATAATATTTTTTTGATTTTCTAAAGACTGATTTGATTTTCCCCATAAAGCATCTTACCTTATGCTAAAAATTTAATCGTTCTTCTTCAACAACTAAAGGTCTATCCATAACCCGCTGGCTAATTGCCATGATATATTCACCAAGCAGACCTAAGAAAAACATCAGCAAGGCGCCAATGATTAAAATCAACATCAAAATTGATGTTTGCCCGCCAGCAAAAGCATTCCAATTACATAGCTTTATGATAAGCAAAACAATAGCAATTAAAATGAAAATGACACAAGCAAAAAATCCACCCAATGTTGCAATGCGCAGCGGCACTTTGCTATAGCTTGTAAAACTGAGCATTGCTGCATCAAACAGAGTGTAAAAATTGTTATGAGTTTTACCAGCACGGCGCTTTGCCTGTTCATATTCAACATCAACACGCTTACCGCCAAGCTCAGCAACAATGCCACGCAAAAATGGAGTTGGGTCATGAAGGTCGCGCATGACATCCAAAAAGGCACGATCATACAAGCCAAAACCAGTAAAATGTTGAATCTGTTCAACACTGCTGAAGCGAGCAATCATCTTATAATAGATGCTGCGCAAGAAATACATAAATTTGTTTTCGCGGCTTGAAGACTTAATACCGCAAACAATTTGCGCGCCATCTTCCCACTCTTTCACAAAACGCGGAATAAGCTCTATCGGGTCTTGAAAATCGCAGCATAAGCAAATTGCGCAGTCCCCAGTAGTTTGCGTCAAACCATAATATGGCGAATTGAATTGTCCAAAATTTTTCGTATTAAAAATTGCCTTAATATGATTGTCTTGTTTGCAAAGCTGGCGCAAGCGCGGACGAGTCAAATCTTTTGAGCAATTATCGATAAACAAAATCTCGTAGTCATAATTTGACAGCTCGTCCTGCATTAATTTTGTAACAGCTTCACTTATTGGAATAACATTTTCTTCCTCGTTATAACAAGGAATCATAATGCTAATTTTCTTCTTTTCCTGAGGCATAAACAGACATCCCCCAAAATCACAATGACACATTTTTGCCATGACAATACCATTCGATTGTCGAAGCAATTCCATCTTCAAATCTTACGCTAGGCCCAAAGCCAGTATCTGCTTTTAATTGCGAAATATCAGCGCATAAAAACATTACTTGGCCAGACGGATATTCTAGCGCACCAAAGTCTGGTGAAAAGCATGGATTAGCAATTGAACACGCAAGCGAAATATAGTCTTTCAGCGGTTTAACATTCCCGCTGCCAACTGGATAAATGCTGCCGTCTTTGCCACTTTGTGCCATTGCAAAAATTGCACGCGCCGCATCTTCACAATAAATATAGTCCCAAAGCTGTTCACCTGGCGTGCATGGGAAGGCCTCACCGCTTATTGCATGCGCAATTGCTTGCATCATACAAGTTCGCAAATTATCCCCCGGCCCGTATGCGCTGCCGACTCGCGCCCAAATGTGTCGCATCCCCAAATCATGGGCCAGCTTTTTGCTTTGCGCACAAGCCTCAAGCTTTGCTTTGCCATAACCTGTTATTGGATTGCATGGTGTATCAGCAGCAAAAGGCGTAAGTAACGGGCCGCATTCTGCCTGGCTGCCAACGCCGATAAAACATTCGCAACCCAAAGACGCAGCAAGACATACAGCATCATTTGTGTTGCGAATATTATCTTTTTGCAAAGCTTCATCATCGCGCGACCTTCCATATGTGCCACGCCACGCAAAATGAATAAATGCATCATATGGTTTTTTGAATGCAGTACCTTTTTCAACACCGTTTTCTATATTAAAAGCAAGTTCGCCATAATCAGACATGGAACACAAGCAAATTGATGCCAAGCCTTGCCCGCGCGCATTCCCGCTCACATTGTCACGCTCGTTGCCTTCGCTGCCGTCACTACTAACGCCGCCCCCTTCCACATGGGCGTCTTCTTCTATATGCAAATCTCTTTTTAAACTGTCCAGCCTGCTTGAATCTGGGTTCGCAATAAGCAACACGTCAATGCCATTTTTCATAGCAACGCGCGCCAACGCAGATCCAAGCATTCCTGTTGCACCTGTAATTGCTATCCGTCTTATCAATATTTCCATCCTTTAAAATTTTGCTTGATTACATGATACTATTACACCAGCTTTGTCTTAATGCTCAAATGCATACAAATATACGCAATATAAGTTTGGGGGAATGCATATGTTAACAAACGAAGTTCTTGACCAAATGCATGAATGCGGAGTTGTTGCCGTCCTTAGATCAGAATCTGTCGAACAAGCGCTGCATGTTGCAAGCGTTTGCATGGATGGCGGAGTCAACTTTATTGAAGTAACATTTAGCGTGCCAGACGCTGCGGCTGCAATTGCAGCTTTGCAAGACACAAATGCATTTGTTGGCGCTGGAACAGTCATCACAGCTGAACAGGCAAAACGCGCACTGGATGCAGGTGCAAAATATCTGGTTGCTCCAACTTTTAATAAAAATGTTTTGGCATGCGCTAAAGATGCGAACGTTCCATATGTGCCAGGCTGCATGACAGTAAATGAAATGCAGAATGCATATGAAGCTGGCTGTGAATTAGTCAAGCTCTTCCCTGCCAGTGAATTTTCTCCAAACTTTATAAAGTCTGTTCACGCTCCACTGCCGCACCTTAATATCATGCCAACAGGCGGCATAAATGTCGAAAACACTGCCGCTTGGATTTCAAAGGGAGCTTTTGCTGTTGGAGTTGGCGGCAACCTAACAAAGGTTGTTGATGGCGATTATGCAGCAATAACTCAAGCTGCACAAAAATATTGTGCGCAAGTTCAAGCAGGCAGACAATAAAGGAGCGCTGGCAAAATGTTTGAAGAAGTAAAAATTGTCATGTTCGACTTAGACGGCACCATTTATTATGGTGGTGACATAATCGACGGTGCAAATGAAGCCATTGAGCATTGTCGTGAATGTGGCAAAAACGTCTTCTTCTTAACAAATAATTCCACGAAAACACGCAAGCAAATTTTTGAAAAATTGCAAGGAATGAACATAAATTGCAATTATGATGAAGTCTTGACCAGCGGCTATGTTGCTGCTCTTTATGCTCAACGTGAAAATTTACAGAAGATTTATGTCTGTGGCTCTGACAATTTAAAAAGCGAACTTGAAGCTTTAGACGTTGAAGTTGTTGATGCTGAACATGCCAAAAATTTGCTTATTGGTTATGATCCAAATTTTGATTATGAAAAAATGACGCAAGCTGTACGCGTTGGTCTTCATGCAGACAAAATTATCGCTTGCAACAAGGAGCGTGTTTTTCTTGGGCAAGGAGTTTTAAACTATCCAGGATGCGGCGGAATGGTTGCCCCCATTGAATGGTGCTGTGGAAGAATGAGCGACTATGTCATCGGCAAGCCAAACACTTTAATGCTTGATATTGTTTGCGAATGGTTTGGGCTCGACAATAGCGAAATGCTTATGGTTGGCGACACATATGAAAGCGACATATTAATGGCCAACAAAAAAGGATGCCCATCCATTCTTATCAGCCCGCAGGAATATAGCGACACAATCAATGTTGAACATATTGGCGACCTTGTTAACTTAATCAGATAGTTTAAACTCGCCTTCTTCGCATAATCAAAAAGTGGCGCGCTTCTTACAGCCTAATTTCAATTGCGAAAATAGACAAATTTCGCCCGATTGTTCATTGATGTGCAAACGCATGTACATATAAAGTTTTGCGATGTAAGTTTAAATAGACCTGTTCAAAGGAATCAGATGAAAAAGACAAATTCAAAATCGCAAAAATTCCTGTGCCGCGTAACTTGCATTATATGCGCCATTGCATTAAGCCTTGCATGCTGCTTCAACTTAACAGCTTGTGGCAATTCTTCAAATGAAAGTGACACCGCTGAATTGGCAGATGTGAAAATTGGCACTCTTGCTACAGAAGACATCTTGCCATTTTGGGTTGCTGAAAACGAAGGGCTTTTTGAAGAGACTGGCATCAATGCAAGCGTTGAAGTTTTTCAGTCAGCAACAGAGCTTATTGCGGCTGTCACTTCCGGCGAAGTCCAATATGCAATGACAGACCCAATGGTTAGTGCAAGCATTTATGCATCAGGCACGCCAGTTCAGATTGAATGGATTACTCTTGGCACAGACGCAAGCCAAGGGCGCTTTGGCATAATGACTGCCGATGATTCAATTACTTCTCTTAAAGATTTAGCAGGCGTTGAAATTGGTGTTGGATCAAATACGATTTTGGAATATGTCATGGATACGCTGATGGAAAATGCCGGAATTGATGAACAGCAAATCAAGAAGAATGAACTGCAAAAACTTCCCGTGCGCTATGAAGCTATGACATCTGGCCAAGTCAAAGCAGCTGCTTTGCCAGCATCTTTGTTAGCTTTAGGCGAAGCTAATGGTTGCCATGTTGTTGCAGATGACACAACAGGCGACAATATTTCTCAGTCTGTCATGATTGTTAATAGCGAATTTTTGGAAGATGCATCTGGAGCAAACACAGTTGATGTGCTCAAGCAAGTTTGGAACAAGGCTGCTAGTGAAATTAATGCTTCACCTGAATCTTACAGAAGCTTGCTTGTTGAAAAGGCAAATCTTTCAGATGCAATTTCTAGCACATATAAAATCTGCGAATATCCACAATGTGAACTTCCAAGCAAAGAGATGATTGAACCAATTCTTTCTTGGATGTTGAAAAAGGGCTACTTGGAAGAAGCTTTAAGCTACAATGAAGCAGATGGCACATTTCAAAAAAGCGAGTAAAAATTAAATGAAGAAGAACCGTGTCTTTTCACGAACATTTTGCTATATCTTTGCAATATGCTTTGTGCTCCTTGGTTGGGAGCTCACAGCACTGTTGCTTGACACACCTGCACTCCCAACTCCACAAGACACGGTTCCTGTATTCATTCAATACTTGCAAGAACTTCTTCCAGACTTAGGAATAAGTGCGCTGCGACTTGTTATTTCACTTGCGATTGGAACAATTGTCGCATTGCCGCTTGGTTTAGCTTTAGGACAATCAAAAAAGGCTGATGCCTTGTTTGCTCCAGTTCTTTATATCATGTACCCACTCCCAAAAATTGTTTTGCTCCCAATTTTACTTGTAATTCTTGGACTTGGTGGCGCGCCAAAAATCGTTCTTATTGCTTTAACAATATTTTTTCAAGTGATTGTTGTAATGCGCGATGCATCAAAAGGAATTCCACAAAATACGATAGATGCAGCAAAAACTCTTGGTGCTAATAAATTTAACATCTGGCACATGATTATCATTCCATCGACTTTGCCAGAACTTTTCACAACTTTGCGTGTAAGCTCCGCTGTTGCAATTGCTGTTTTGTTCTTTGCAGAAGCTATTGCAGGTTCAACTGGCATTGGATATTTCATTATGGAATCATGGGCTATGGTGAACTACCCGCGCATGTTTGCCGGCATTATTGCGCTGGCTCTTCTTGGTGTTATTGTTTATGAATTGTTCGACCTTGTCCAGCGCAAACTTAGCTATTAACGTAGCAGCGCTTATACAACGCCAAATTTTGCGCCGAAGCTTAACCGCAACACTATTGAATTAAATCTTCCATCATGTAAACTTGCATGCATGAAAAAGAATGCAGACAAAACAACACAAACCAAGGCAGATATTCAAGACGCGTTTTGGCATTTGTATTCAAAACAGCCAATAGAATCGATTACTGTTCAAAATCTTTGCGACATTGCCGGATATAACCGCAGCACTTTTTACCTGCATTTTCATGATATGTATGAACTTTTAAATTCAATAGAAGAAGAACAATTATGCGGAATGAAAAATTGCGCCGAGGCCTGTCTTAAAAAAGTCAGCAAAACAAAAAGTAAAATGGTACGCGTCCTTGCCTTAAAAGAGGCTGTGTCATATTACGACAAAAATGAGAAGTATATAAAAGTATTACTTGGTGAAAAATCAGATCCTGCTTTTATCATCCGCTTGAAGGATGAACTAAAACCACTTTGGCGCGAATATGTTGTTGCACCAAATCTTGATGAAAGTCGCAGCGAAGAAGAAATTGACTTGCTGCTTGAATATACTTTGTCGGGCTCGCTTTTCATGATTTCTATGTGGTTTAAAAATCCTGGTGAAGTTAGCGCCATGCAGCTCGGCCATCTTATTTATGATTTGGCGATACGGGATATTTCTGCGCGTGTTAATTAAAAATTAAGTTCTGTTGTATACTATTGCGTGCAAAAACGATTACAAACGCATTCAAAAACGAAGAAGAAATGAAGCATTATGAATGAGCGAAGTCAAATATCAAAAATCTCTATAGTCATAAGCATTGCGTGTCTTTTAGCATTTTGCTTCTGTTTGCAAACGCCAGCCTTTGCAGCAAACAAGCCTGCAAAACCGGGCAAAACTTCCATTACAAGAATTGCAAAAACAGACAAGTCTATTACTGTTAAATTAGCAAAAGCAAAGCGCGCGAGTGGTTATCAGATTAAAATATCAACTTCAAAAAAGTTTATAGCTTCTTCAACAAATACTAAAACAATTTCTAGCTCTGCATTTTCAAGCAGCGGGAAAATGCTAACAGTGCGTTCGCTTAAAAAAGATACAAATTATTATATAAAGGCACGGGCTTATAAAATAAACAAGCGCGGAAAAGTTAAATATAGCAAATGGACAAAAGCGCAAAGCTGCACAACTTATGCGTCGCTTAATCTTACTGCACCCGTGAAAAAGCTTTTGAGCAAAGCTCGTTCTTGGCTTAATTACAGCGAATATAACAATAAATTTCTATATATTGTTGAAAGATATAACTATCAAGAGAAAGTCCCAGCTGGATATAAATTAAATTCACAGGATGCATGGTGCGCCGCCTTTGTATCTGCTGTAGCTTTAGAATCAGGCTTAAGCGACAAAGTTTATCCAGAATGCAGTTGCTGGCGCATGGCAAAGCATTATTATGAAGAAGGATTTTGGGTCGCTGACAAAAGCTATGTACCAAAAGCTGGCGACATAATTTTTTATGAATGGAGCGGCAAGGGATTGTTAGAAAAACCAACTGGCGGTCTTGACCATGTTGGAATTGTTGAAAGCGTTGACAATAAAATTATTACTGTTATTGAAGGCAATTATTCAAATTCAGTCAAGCGCCGCACTATTTTAACAAGCAATTCATGCATCGCTGGATATGCGGTTCCAGATTATGAAGGAACTGCCGCTGATGACGAAGATGAAGATGATGATAAAAATGAAAACCTCGCATTAGGTTGGCAATAGATAAAAAATACCGTTCACATATCCAATTAAAAAAATTATTAAAAAATGTTGTATAAAAGTATTGACAACCATGGTTAACTTTTTTAATATACTACTCACCTACTCGGTAAGTAGTTTTTGGAAAGAAAGGTTAGCGATGTTACTCCCAAGGGCAAGCAAAACAGCAAGCAGCTGCATCCTCAAGCAAAAGCTGCAAGTTGCTTTCTTTCCACCCTCCTCTCCCCTCTTGGCCGCATAAGAAATCCTCAACTATTTATACGGCACTCTGTTTGACTGGGAGCTCCAAAGTGAGCTCCCAATTTCTTTGCCTCTTTTCCCTAGTAATCTAGTGGGTTGGTGGTAAAATCTAATCTCATTATTCACAAGGAGCTAAAAATGATGATTTCAACCAGAGGGCGATATGCAATTCGCATTTTGCTCTATCTTGCACAACATGGTGAAGGTGGCAAATATGTCCCCATGCGTGAAGTTGCAGAACATGAAAATATTTCATTAAAATATATTGAAAAGATTATGCCAGTCTTCAAACCTGCTGGTCTAGTTGATAGCACGCATGGCATTGGCGGCGGTTATCGTTTAACTAAAGACCCGAGTGAATATCCGCTTTGGGAAATTTTATTGCTGACTGAAGGTGACCTTGCTCCTGTATCTTGCTTGCAGGAAAATAAGGCAGGCTGCAATAGATCTTCAGAATGCAAAACTTTACCAGTTTGGCAAAAGTATTATCAGCTAACAGAAAAATTCTTTTCTAGCATTTCTTTGGCTGACCTTATGGACAAAACCGAATAAAAATAGACGCATCCCCATAAGGAATACGTCTACCGCAAATCTTTTTGAATCACAAATAAAAAAGGCTTGATATTCTCAAGCCTTTTTTCTTTTTTATCTTAAATTAAAAATCTTCTTCGTCAGCCATGCGCTTTTCTTTTAAGCGCCTGTTAAATGTTGCAACAGACAATCCATATTTTTCGCAAATCTGTGGAATAGTGCGGCGTCTGCGTGTACCTTTTCTTGAAAGATAATCATTAATAGCTTTTTGTGCATTTGCATTATTTGACCTTGGACGACCTTTAGAAATTTTTTCTACGTCAATAATTGGAGCTTCAGTACCGTATTCTTTCCTCAAGTCACGCTTTTTTTGCTTTGCATAATCCAAAGCATCGAATTCGTCTGCAAAAGCAGCTAACTTATCTTTTTTAGAATCTGTAATTGCAACTACCTGATAACGAAAACTAGACATTTTCAACTCCCCTGTCAGAAGGTTTTAATTCGGATAGTCTAACAAATCTCAAGCGGATGTCAAATATAATCCTATCTTTTTTTAAGTAAATTGCAAAATAATTCCGCGATTTTTATTTTTTAAATAATTCAAATAAGTAAAATCATCATTTTTTTTGCATAAGATATATAGAGTGGACAATAATATAAAACAACCCCCCTAGCTGCAGGTATTCCAAACTTTAAACCATATAACAAGTCGTACAATTGTCGCAATCCGGAAATTCGCTGGCATCATATTCAATATTATTCCTATCATAATAATCCTTTACTGCAGCTTTTATTGACTCTTCTGCCAGCACAGAACAGTGCAATTTATGAGCCGGAAGACCGCCTAAAGCGTCCACTACCTCTTTGTTTGTCACAGCTAATGCTTCATCTATTGTCTTGCCTTTAACCATTTCTGTTGCCATTGAACTTGAAGCTATGGCGCTGCCACATCCAAAAGTCTCGAATTTCACGTCTTCAATCACTTGATCATCATTAATTTTTAAATACATTTTCATGATGTCGCCGCACTTAGCATTACCAACTTCACCAATTCCATCAGCGTCAGCAATTTCGCCCACATTGCGCGGGTTCATGAAATGATCCATAACTTTAGGTGCATATAAATCCATTGTTTTAGTCCCTTCTATAAAATATATTTTGCTTTGCCATTTTCAAGGTCTTTCCAAACGGGCGACATATTGCGCAAATATTCAACAACTTTTGGAACTTCCTCGATTATTTTGTCCATCTCTTCTTCCGTATTCCATTCACATAAACTAAGGCGAAGCGAACCATGGGCAACTTCATGCGGTCTGCCAATTGCTAACAAAACATGGCTTGGGTCAAGTGAGCCAGAAGTGCAAGCACTGCCAGATGACGCACAAATCCCCTTAGCATCTAAAAGCAATAACAAACTTTCACCCTCTATGCCTTCAAAGCAAAAACTCACATTGCCTGCAAGTCTATTTACTGGGTCTCCATTAAGAGCACTGTGCGGAATTTTTGCTAGGCCATCAATTAATTTGTCGCGTAAAGCTGAAACCTTTTTCTTGTTTTCATCAATATGTTCGCATGCTTCCTTCAACGCTGCTGCCATGCCAACAATTGCGGGAATATTTTCTGTGCCGGCACGCTTGCCGCGTTCCTGCGCCCCTCCTTCAATGATATTAGTTAGCATTGTGCCCTTCTTAGCATATAGCGCACCAATACCTTTTGGTCCATGGAACTTATGCGCAGATAGTGACAACATATCAATATTTTGATCTTGAACATCTATCTTTTCATGCCCTGCTGCTTGCACTGCATCAGTATGGAATATCACACCTTGTTCATGGCATACAGCACCGATTTCTTTTATTGGCATGATTGAACCAATTTCATTATTTGCATACATGATTGTGACAAGGCATGTATCACAACGTATTGCATCTTTGACCTGCTGCGCTGTAATTGTCCCTGTTGGCCCAACAGGCAAAAGTTCAACTTCAAAACCTTCCTTTTCAAGTTTGTTTAATGTATGCAAAACAGCATGATGTTCAAATGCGCTTGAAATTATATGGCGCTTTCCAAAACGTTTTCCAATATTTGCTGCAGAAATTATTGCTTGATTGTCTGCTTCGCTGCCACCAGATGTGAAATAAATTTCCCTTGGCAAACAGTTCAAACAATCCGCCACTGTTTGCCTTGCATTTTGCAAAGCTTCAGCTGCTTCAAGCCCGATGCTATGCAAGCTTGATGGGTTGCCATAAATTTCTTCCATATAAGGCAACATTGCATCAATTGCTGTCCTGCTCATTTTTGTAGTCGCTGCATTATCAACATATATCTTTTCCATTTAAAACCTCCACTCTTTACCTACCTGTCTAGTAGGTTGGTATAGTTTTAATACACAAAGACATATATGTCAATCACTTTTCTATAAGAGTTTGCCAAATTGAAAGAATTGCTGCTATGAGTAAACTAAGCAGCGAAAGTTATTTATAGCAAGAAAAAAAGCAGAATTTGCAAGCCAAACACAAGCGCAGACCCAAAAATTATTCAATATCAATGACTACATATTCAGCCAAACAACCTGTTTTGAACTGAACTTTCCAGTCGCCTACGCCTGAACTTACAATGAAGTTTGTGTTATCAATTTTCTTATAGCCATACGCCATGCAATTTTTTCCAAGAACGCATACTGACCAATTAATTGGGAACAATTGCCCACCATGAGTATGCCCAGACAAGACCAAGTCAACTCCCGCCGCAGCTTGATTGCTATAATCTCGCGGCTGATGATCTAGAACTATAGAAAATTTTGAAGCATCTTGCCCCTGCATCAGCTGCTGCATAGTTTTACGATTTTCCCCATAACTACCAGAAGCATCTTCGCGGCCAATAAGAGTGAAACTATCACCTATTTGCGCAACATCGTCTTCCATGATATGAACGCCTGCAGCTTTAAGCTTTGACTCCAAATCGCTTATTGTCCAGCCTTTTGACTCATCGCTGAAATATCCTCTGTCATGATTGCCAAATACATACCAAACGCCATACTTAGGACTTAACTTTGCAAGTGCCTTGCACCCAGTTACAAGATCTTGCAACTTTGTATCATCGTCTACATAATCACCCGTTATAACAACAATATCAGGATTTTGCTCATTAACAGAATCTATAAATTTATAAAACTTATCACTTTTCAATACAAGGCCCAGGTGCGTATCTGAAAGTTGAATAATTCGCATTTTTGCATCATTTTTATCATTTTGGATTGTGTAATATGTTGGCACAATATTGTGAGCTGTATAAAACCCAAACAAAAGATATGCACAAGCCAGTACAACTGCACAAGTTCCCTGATAATAATGCTTGTATTTGCGGTTTCCCCGAAGCTTCTTCACAATCCATAAAACAAAATCGCAAAGCAGCCAACAAACAATTAAAGTTATAAAGCAAACAGCAATATTTACAATGTCGAAAAATAAGCCAAGGATTGCGCCCCACATGACAAGCATTGCAAGAGGAATAAGCCACATCCATAGCTTCTTGCCATGCGCAAGCTTGCGAACAAAAGCAAAATGTTGAATCTTTTTAATTAGAAAAAATGCAGCAGCAAATGTTGCAAGTGCGCCAACTGCATATAAAACTATCCATAAAAGCATGAAGTTCAAACCTATTAGTTGATTGCATTAGCTTGTTCATACTAAACAAAGCAAGTTATACCGGCAATGCAAATAGAAGCAAAATCATTGAACGCGCATAGATGCACCACAATATGCTCACACTTGTCCAGTTTTAGCAGTTAAAGCAATGTACTGCAAAAAGCCTCTTTATTATTCAGCTGTAATGATTACAGGGCCGTCAGCTGTAATAGCAATTGTCTTTTCAAAATGAGCGCTCATGCTGCCATCATTTGTAACAACGCCCCAACCGTCTTCAATTGTATGAACTTTATAGCTGCCAGCCGTAAGCATTGGTTCAATTGCAATAACCAAGCCTTCTTGCAATTTCATGCCTTTGCCGCGTTTGCCATAATTAAAGACATTTGGATCTTCATGCATAACGCGTCCAATTCCATGGCCAGTATACTCACGCAAAACACCAAAGCCTGCAGCATCTGCTGTCGACTTAACAGCATAACCAATATCGCCCAAAGTGTTGCCAATCAAAGCAACATCAATTGCATTCCACAAAGACTGTTCTGTCACTTCCAACAAGCGTTTGTTTTCATCGCTTATTTTGCCAACAGCAAAAGTCCATGCATTGTCACCAACCCAACCATCAATAGTTGCACCAGTATCAATGCTAACAATGTCACCGCTTTGCAAGATAGTCTTTGAGTCTGGAATGCCATGAACAACTTTGTCATTTAATGAGATGCAAGCACATCCAGGAAACCCATACAAACCCTTGAATGAAGGTTTGCCGCCTTCCAAATGAATGAGCTGTTCAATGTAATTATCAATTTCAAGAGTAGACATGCCTGGATGAATAATTTCACCAGCCATACGCAGTACTTTCGCACTAACGCGACCAGCCTCTTTCATTGCTTCAATTTCGCCTGGAGATTTTAATATCGGTTTTTCTTTATGTGCCATGATAATGAAAGGGGCAGGATTTCCCTGCCCCGTCCTTTCTTATTTAAGAACTGCCTTTATGTCTTCGAAAACTGCATCCGGTGCTTGGTTGCCATTAATTTCAACCAAGATTCCGTTCCCGCGATAATAATCAATCAGCGGAGCTGTTTGCTTGTCATATGTAACAAGGCGGTTTTCAACAGACTTAGCATTGTCATCTGAACGCTGATACATCTCGCCACCACACTTAGGGCATTCAGCACCATCTGCTGTTGTGCCAATGAAACCGCAATCGCGGCACATGCGGCGCTGAGACATACGTTTGATGACTTCTTCATTATTAACTTGCAGTGCAAGTGCATAATCAAGCTTTTTGCCAATGTTTCCAAGTACAACATCCAAAGACACAGCTTGAGCTGATGTACGAGGAAAACCATCTAACAAATAAGATTGGTCTGGATTTGCTTTCAGGAGTTCTTCGACCAAACCAATAACAACATCGTCTGGAACCAAATCGCCTGCATCCATATAAGTCTTTGCCTGCTTGCCAAGCTCTGTGCCTTCTGCAACAGCAGCACGAAGCAAGTCGCCTGTGGATACATGCTTGAAGCCATATGCTTCAACCAATCGTGCAGATTGAGTACCTTTGCCAGCGCCCGGAGCGCCCAATAAAACGATGTTCATACCTTCATCTCCTGTCAACTTATTTGAAGAAGCCGTCGTAGTTGTGCATCTTCAATTGGCTCTCCAACTTTGTCATAGTATCAAGCGCAACGCCAACCATAATCAAAACTGAAGTGCCGCCAAATGTTTGAATAAGCGTATTATCCGTAAACGAATAGAAAATCGAAGGGATAATTGCAACTGCAGCCAAAAACATTGCACCTGGCAAAGTAATGCGCTTAATAACATCTTTGATGTATTGCACAGTAGCTGTGCCCGGGCGAACGCCTGGAATGAAGCCGCCGTTATTCTTCAGATTATCAGCCGTCTCTTGAGGATGATATATCATTGAAGTATAAAAATACGCAAAGAACACAATTAAAACGAAAGTCAGAACCCAGTTGCCCCATCCGCTCGAGCAGAAATTAGAGAATGACTGCAACCAGCTTGCATCACTAAAGAATGCAGCAATCTGAGCTGGGATGTACAAAATTGCGGAAGCAAAGATGATTGGGATAACGCCAGCGCCATTAACCTTGAATGGCAAATATGTGCTTTGGCCACCCATCATTTTACGTCCAACAACACGCTTTGAATACTGAATTGGAATTCTGCGCTGACCACGTTCGATGAAGACAATGCAAGGAATTACAACCAAGATGACAACAATAATAAGAACTGTCATCAAAACGCCTTGCATCATGTCTGAAGATGTCTTTACAGAATCATATAAAGCACTTGGGAGGCGAGCAACGATGTTAGCAAAGATGATTAATGACATGCCATTGCCGATGCCACGTTGTGTAATAAGTTCGCCCATCCACATGATAAAAGCAGTGCCTGCAACAAGAGTAACAACAATTACAATGTATGTAACCCATACAGGAATTTGGTCGCCATTAAAGCTGATGTTAAACTGTGAGCTTTGGAACAAAACCAAGTAACCAATAGCATTAATAAGACCAAGGCATAAGGTTAAATAACGAGTAATGCGTGTAATCTTGCGCTGTCCAGCTTCGCCTTCACGAGCCCATGCACCTAATGTTGGAATTACACCCTGCATCAACTGCATAATAATGGATGCGGTGATGTAAGGCATAATGCCGAGTGAAAATACAGAAAAGTACTCGAGTGCGCCACCCGAGAACAAGTTGAGCATAAGCAAACCTGCATTTGTGTCTGAACTACTGCTAAAGCTGTCAACCAATGCGTGGAATGGAATTCCTGGAACAGGAATAAATGAACCAACGCGGTACAGCGCAATAATAGCAAGTGTGAACAGAATCTTATTGCGAAGTTCCTTTATGCGAATTGCATTTGCTAGAGCTTTAAGCACGGTTATTCGACCTTCCCTCCTGCGGCTTCAATTTTAGCTTGTGCAGATGCTGAAACTTTATCAACCTTTACGGTTAAAGCCTTCGTGATCTCGCCGTCGCCTAAAACCTTCACGAGCGCGTCAGCATGCTTAATAATACCCTTCTCTACCAATGCTGCCCCATCAACAACGTCGCCAGCTTCAAATTTATCATTGAGTCTAGAAACATTGACTGGAATGTATTCTTTGCGGTTGATATTTTTGAAACCTGGCAATTTTGGCAAACGCATAGCAAGTGGTGTTTGCCCACCCTCAAATCCAGGTCCTTTTGTTCCGCCAGCACGTGATGCCTGACCGTTTGAACCACGGCCTGACTTACCGCCAAAGCCTGAACCATGACCGCGACCAACACGTTTGCGGTTCTTTGTAGAGCCTGGTGCTGGTGTTAAATCGTGTAAATTCATTTGTTCTCCTTTTCGCTTGCGCCTTTCCCTTTAAGACGCAGCCAGCAGCTCGCCGCTGGCAAACTTCCTTACAGCACACGCCCGCGTTCACAGCAGGCGTGCACTTTTACTTAAATTTCTTCTACTTCAACAAGATGCTTGACCTTGAAGATCATGCCGCGAACGCATTCGTTGTCGACTTGTTCTACAGTTTGGCCAATCTTGTTAAGACCTAAAGCCTTCAATGTCTTGCCCTGATCTGCTGGGCAGCTGATTGGGCTTTTAACCTGTGTTACGCGAAGAGTTTTCTTAGCCATTACTGAACCTTCTTTCCGTAAATTGCAGCAATTGGCATGCCGCGACGTTCGGAAACAGCTTCAGGACTGTTAAGTTCGCGCAAGCCTTCAGCAGCAGCTTTAACAATATTCATTGCGTTGTCTGTGCCCAAAGACTTTGACATAACATCTTTAACGCCAGCAAGTTCGAGCAATGCACGAACAGGGCCACCAGCGATAACACCAGTACCAGGAATAGCTGGCTTCAAAAGAACGCGTCCTGCTGAATAGCAGCCCAAAACCTCGTGAGGAATAGTGCCTGCTTCTGTCAAAGGAACAGTGAAGAGATTCTTCTTTGCATCCTCAACGCCTTTGCTAATAGCTATAGGCACTTCGCTTGACTTACCCATGCCAACGCCAACTCTGCCATTGCGGTCGCCAACAACAACAAGAGCAGTCAAGCTCATGCGGCGACCACCTTTAACAGTTTTAGAAACGCGGTTGATGTAGACAACCTTTTCCTCCAGTTCGGGGACTGCAGGACTTTGTTGCTTTTTGGACCTATTGTTGGACCTTTGTGCCATTTTGTGTCCTCCCCTTTCTAGAATTTCAATCCGGCCTCGCGGGCACCTTCTGCAAGAGCCTTAACGCGACCATGATAAAGGTTGCCACCGCGGTCAAAAACGACCTCTGTGAAGCCTGCATCCAATGCACGCTGTGCAACCAATTTTCCTACTTCTTGCGCGCCTTCAACATTGCCGCCGCTCTTTCCTGTTGCCTTGAATTCAGCATCAAGAGAAGAAGCGCTTGCAAGTGTAACTGCTGCAATATCGTCGATAATCTGCGCATAAATATTTGTGTTAGAGCGCGTCACACAAAGGCGAGGGCGCTCTGGCGTGCCAGAAACCTTAGCGCGAACACGGCGCTTACGGCGTCCCAGCTTTGCCTTTTTTGCCTTGAGTTTATCCATTCTTTCTTACACTCCTTGAAATCAAGTTCGGCTTTACTTGGAAGCCTTTTACTTAGCAGTCTTGCCTTCCTTGCGGCGAATATGTTCGCCCTTGTAACGAATACCTTTGCCCTTGTAAGGTTCAGGTTTGCGGAACTTGCGAATATCAGCAGCAACCTGACCAACCTGTTGTTTATCCGTTCCAGAGATAATGATGGTTGTTTGGTCTGGGCATTCAAATTTAATGCCTTCAGGCTGCTCGACTTTAACAGGATGTGAAAAACCTAAAGAAAGCTCGAGGCTTGTACCCTTCAAAGCAGCACGATAGCCAACGCCAACAAGTTCAAGTGTCTTGCTGTAACCTTCAGAAACGCCGATTAACATGTTGTTGATAAGAGTACGAGTAAGACCATGCAAGCTGCGAGCTTCGCGTTCGTCATTAGGACGCTCAACTACGATTTCGCCAGCATCGTTTTTAGAAACGCTCATCATCGAGCTGAATGTATGAGTGTCTTCACCTTTAGGACCTTTTGCTGTGACGGTATTACCATCGATTGTGACCTCAACTCCGTTTGGTACAGAGATGGGCAGCTTACCAATACGTGACATAATCTGCTCCCTTCCTTACCAAACGTATGCCAAAACCTCGCCGCCAATGCCTGCAAGGCGAGCGTCGCGGTCGGTCATAATGCCTTTAGATGTCGAAATAATAGCGGTACCTAAGCCACCAAGTACGCGTGGCAGGTCCTCTTTACCAGCATAAATACGAAGGCCTGGCTTTGAAATGCGGCGCAAACCGCGAATAGCCTTTTCCTTCTTTTCGTTGTACTTCAATACAATATGAAGCTCATCTTGTGGAGCCTGAGGAATAACCTCATACTCTGTGATATAGCCCTCTTCTTTAAGAACGCGAGCTATTTGAACAAGCTTCTTTGAAGATGGCATAGAGACATCTTCATGATTTGCAGTGCTTGCATTGCGAATGCGTGTAAGCATATCTGCAATTGAGTCTGTAACGCTCATGTTTCCTCCTATGGTTCGTTGATGACTGCATTCGAGCGGTTCGCGTAAACCCGTAGCTTCAACGCCTGCTCGAATGAGCCCGGACCGCACAATTATTGAGTCTTACCAACTAGACTTGCGGACACCGGGGAGTTCGCCACGTAATGCCAACTCACGTAAACAAATACGGCACAAGCCAAACTTGCGATATACCGAATGTGGACGACCACAACGGTTGCAACGAGTGTACTTGCGTGTGCTGTACTTTGGTTCGCGATTAGCTTTGACGATCATCGATTTCTTTGCCAATGCTCTTCCTCCTTAATATCAATGAGACTTTTGCTCACTGTGATATCGAATAATAACTTTATCTTACTCGCTCTTAAATGGGAATCCGAATGCCTTAAGAAGTGCAAGGCCTTCTTCATCTGTCTTAGCGCTTGTAACAAATGTAATATCCATGCCCCTTACACGATCGATTTTATCGTAATCGATTTCAGGGAAGATAAGCTGTTCTGTTACGCCCATGGAATAATTGCCATGGCCATCGAAGCTTTGCAAAGACATGCCGCGGAAGTCACGAATACGTGGAATTGCTGTTGATACTAAACGATCAAAGAATTCATACATGCGGTCGCCACGGAGTGTAACCTTTGCGCCAATTGCAACGCCTTCACGCAACTTAAAGTTAGCGATAGATTTTTTAGCGCGGCAAATCATTGGTTGCTGACCTGTGATTATACGCAAGTCTTCAACAGCTGCTGTGATTTGCTTGCTGTCTGTTGCAGCTTGGCCAACGCCCATGTTTACAACAATTTTTTCCAACTTAGGAACTTGGTTGATGTTTGCAACGCCAAGCTCTTTTTCAAGAGCTGGAACAAGCTCCTTTACATATTTTTCTCTTAATCGAGGTGCCATTTTTTCTCCTTCGAGATTTAAGGCGGGGTTTCCGACCTCGCCCCCTTCCCCTTATTACAAGGGAAAGGGTCTAATTTCTAGTTACTAATCAATATCCTTACCGCATTTTTTGCAAACGCGAACCTTTTTACCAGTATCGCGCTTTACGCCAATGCGAGTTGGAAGTCCACACTGTGGGCAAACCAACATTACATTAGATGCATCGATTGGAGCTTCCTCTTTTTCGATGCCACCTTGTTGATTTTGCTGTGTTGGGCGCTTTGCCTTGGAAACAATAGCAACATCGCGCACAACTACACGGCCAGATTCAGGAATTACGCGAATAACTTCGCCTTCTTTGCCCTTATCTTTGCCAGTAATAACCTTGACTTTATCGCCAGATTTGAGGTTCATTTTCATCTAACTCACACCTTCCTTCTAAAGAGTCTCAGGGGCGAGAGAGACAATTTTCATATACTTGCGGTCGCGGAGCTCACGTGCAACTGGCCCGAAAATACGGGTGCCACGTGGAGCGCCTGAATTGTCGATCAAAACCGCTGCGTTTTGATCAAACTTAATGTACGAGCCATCCTTGCGGCGGACTTCCTTCTTAACGCGGACGACCACACAACGAACAACATCGCCTTTTTTGACCTGGCTGTTTGGAGTAGCTTCCTTAACGCTGCAAATGATCACGTCACCGAGACCCGCATAGCGGCGTTTGGAGCCACCTAAGACCTTGATGCACTGAACCTTACGTGCACCAGAGTTGTCAGCGACAGCCAGCATGGTTTGCATCTGAATCATCGAAACATACCTTTCCGGTTACGTGCCTACTTAGCCTTTTCTACAATTTCAAGAAGACGCCAACGCTTCATCTTTGACAAAGGACGAGTCTCTGCGATGCGAACTGTGTCGCCAACGCCAGCTTCGTTTGCTTCATCATGAGCGTGGAGCTTCTTTGTTGTGGTCATCATCTTTTTGTAAACTGGATGTGGTTTACGTTCTTTGATTTCCACAACGATAGTTTTGTCGTTTGCCGCAGAAACAACTACGCCCTGGCGGACCTTACGACTATTACGTTCATCACTCATCGTCTAATCCTCCTTTTCTTAGGACGCCTTTTGCGCGCTTTTGATTTCATTAGCGCGCATTTGTGTAAGAATGCGGGCAATATCTTTCTTTACAGCTTTTACACGAGCTGTATTATCAAGCTGGCTTGTAGCCATCTGGAAGCGAAGGTTGAAAAGCTCTGAACGAGCCTCCTCAAGCTTGGCGGCCAATTCGTCAGCTGTCAATTCTTTCAATTCTGAGGATTTCATTATTCTTCACCCTCCTCTTCTGGAGCTTCTGCTGCAGCAAGTTTAACAGCACGGCCACTCTTAGCTGCCAAGTTCGGACCTTCTGGGCTGAATACCATCTTGCACTTGATTGGAAGCTTGTTAATTGCAAGACGCATAGCTTCACGTGCAACTTCTTCAGTAACACCATCAATTTCGAACATGATACGGCCAGGCTTAACAACAGCTACCCATTCTTCTGGGTTGCCCTTACCTTTACCCATGCGAGTTTCTGCAGGTTTTTTACTAATTGGTTTATCTGGGAAGATGGTGATCCAAACACGGCCACCACGCTTCATATAACGTGTCATGGCAATACGAGCTGCCTCGATTTGGCGGTTGGTAATCCAATGCCTTTCAAGTGCCTGAATGCCAAATGCACCGAAGTTCAGCTCTGTGCCGCCCTTGGCTTTGCCCTTCATAGAGCCGCGCTGAACCTTACGGTACTTAGTGCGCTTAGGCATTAACATTACGAATTCCTCCCCTCATTGTTGCGGCGACCGCGTCCACGACGCTGTTGTGCACCGCCTTCCAAAGCAGGGTTAGATGCTTTTTGGCCACTGAGCTTTTCACCATAATAGATCCAAACTTTGATGCCAATTGCACCCATTGTTGTATTTGCAGTTGCTGTGCCATAGTCAATCATTGCGCGCAATGTATGCAAAGGAACACGGCCTTCACGATACCATTCGCGGCGGCTCATTTCAGCGCCACCAAGACGGCCAGCACATTGAATACGAATGCCCTGTGCACCAGATTTGCGTGCTTGCTGAACAGCCTTGCGCATTGCGCGGCGGAATGCCACACGACCTTCAAGCTGTTCTGCGATTGATTGAGCAACAAGACGAGCGTCAAGTTCTGGGCGCTTAACTTCAATAACTTCTACTGAAACGCGAGCGCCAGCAATCTTTTCAAGCTCTTTGCGCAAAACATCAACTTCTGCGCCCTTCTTGCCAATAACAATGCCAGGACGAGCTGTAGTCAAGATAACCTTGATTTTGTCGCCAGCACGTTCAATTTCAACCTTAGAAAGTGCAGCGCCTGCAAGTTTCTTTTCAGCATACTTGCGCAATTCAAGATCATTCTTCAAAGTTTCAGCATAATTGTTGCCTGCATACCAGCGGCTGCGCCACTCTTCAGTAATGCCAAGACGGAAGCCGGTAGGGTAAACTTTCTGACCCATCTTTATGCCTCCTCTCGTGTTGAAACAACAATTGTGATGTGGCATGTGCGCTTGTTGATTCTGCTTGCAGAACCCTTTGCCCTTGGGCGGAAGCGCTTCAATGTTGGGCCTTCATCAACATATGCTGTTGTGATAACCAAATTTTCAGGACGAAGACCAAATTTGTGTTCTGCATTTGCTGCTGCAGAATTCACAACTTTTTCAACGACCTCGGACACTGCGCGTTCGTTAAAACGCAAAATGTCCAATGCATCTACGACTTCTTTGCCGCGGATTTGATTTACTACAATGCGAGCCTTACGTGGAGAGACGCGCACGTATTTTGCAGTTGCTTTTGCTTCCATGCTCTATCCCTCCTTATTTCTTCTTATGGCTGCGGAATGTACGAGTTGGAGCAAATTCGCCCAACTTGTGTCCGACCATAGACTCGGTTACATATACAGGAACATGACGGCGTCCGTCGTGAACTGCGATTGTGTGGCCAACCATTTCTGGGAAGATCGTTGATGAACGACTCCAAGTTTGGATGACATCTTTTTGACCTGCCTCGTTCATCTTTGTGATGCGCTCGAGGAGGCGCGGTTCAACAAATGGTCCCTTTTTGAGACTTCTACTCACGATTACTCTCCTTCAAGCTACTTCTTACGACGACGGATAATGAGGCGGTTTGAGCCCTTCTTCTTATTGCGTGTGCGATGACCCTTAGTAGGAACACCCCAAGGTGTAACAGGATGACGACCAGCAGATTTGTTCTTGCCTTCGCCACCACCATGTGGATGGTCTACTGGGTTCATAACTGTACCACGAACTGTAGGGCGAACACCCATCCAGCGCTTGCGGCCAGCCTTGCCAATGCGAATGTTTGCATGTTCAGCATTGCCTACTTCACCAACAGTCGCGCGGCAATCAAGAAGAACGCGGCGCATTTCAGAAGATGGCATACGCAAAATTGCATATCCATTTTCTTTGCCCATCAGCTGAATGCTTGTGCCAGCAGAACGTGCCATTGCAGCACCTTTGCCTGGTTGGAATTCAACTGCATGAACCAAAGTACCAACTGGAATATTAGCCAAAGGCAAGCAGTTGCCTGGCTTAATATCTGCCTCTGGACCACTTTCTACAACGTCGCCAACCTTCAAGCCCTTTGGATGAAGGATGTATGCCTTTGCACCATCTTTGTAATGCAAAAGAGCAATGCGTGCAGAACGGTTTGGATCATATTCAATAGTCGCAACCTTTGCAGGTACGCCATCCTTACGGCGCTTGAAATCAATCTTGCGATATTGGCGCTTATGTCCGCCGCCCTGGTGGCGCGTTGTAATGCGGCCATTGTTGTTGCGGCCAGCATGCTTGTGCAGTGGCTCCAACAAAGACTTCTCTGGTTTTGACGTTGTGATTTCTGCAAAATCAGAAACACTCTGAAAACGTCGTCCAGGGGAAGTCGGCTTGTATTGCTTAACTCCCATTCTTAAATCTCCCTTCGCCTGATTGCCAGTTAATTGCCTGGGATTAGAAGAGGTGCACTTCTAGCAATTCTGACTCCAGACTTTTACGTCTTTAACCCCTGCTGCACCGCAGGGAACGAAAACAAAATTAATCTTGGTTAGCAAAAAGTTCGATTGTGTCGCCTTCAACTAAAGTAACAATCGCCTTTTTCCAAGTGCGTGTTTGACCTGCTTGGTAACGAACACGCTTTGGCTTTGACTTAACATTTGAAGTGTTAACCTTCAAAACTGTAACGTCAAAAATTTCTTCAACAGCTTTTGCAATTTCAATTTTGCTTGCCTTTTTATTAACTTCAAAGGTGTAGCGGTTGAATTCCTGCATGTCGAATGCGCGCTCCGAAATAACAGGACGAATGATAATTTCGCGTGCCTCCATTATTTGAGCACCTCCTCGACATACTCTACTGCTTCCTTAGTCATGAGCAATGTTTTGTTGTCGAGCAAGTCATATGTATTTGACTCAGTCGCAAAAATGATTGTTACATTGTCAAGATTTCTGAAAGACAAGAATGTGTTGAAGTCTTCGTCGCCAATAACCATAGTTATACGACCTTGCGCGCCAAGAGCTTCCAAAGCAGCTTTGGCTTGTTTTGTTGATGGCTTTTCGAAGTCGAAAGAATCAACAACGATGAGCTCACCGTCTGCAAGCTTGCCAGAAAGCGCAGAACGCATAGCAAGTTTGACAACTTTGTTGTTCACGCGGAATGCGTATGAACGTGGATGTGGACCAAAGACAACTCCGCCGCCCTTGTAATGAGGAGCGCGAATTGTACCCTGACGTGCACGGCCTGTACCCTTCTGACGGAATGGCTTTGCGCCACCGCCGCGAACCATGCCGCGAGTCTTTGTGCTGTGAGTGCCTTGACGCCATGCTGCTTGCTGGCTGCGAACAACCTCGTGCATAACATAAACGTTAGGCTCGATTGCAAAAATGTCGTCGTTGACCTTCATCTTTCCCGCTTCTTTGCCTGCGGAGTCTTGGATCTTAAGTTCTGCCATGATCTATTCCTCCCTAAGCCTTAGTAATCGAAACGAGGGCGCCTTTTCCACCAGGAACAGCACCTTTTACCAACATGATATTTTGTTCAGCATCAATGCGAACAAGAGCCAAGTTCTTAACAGTTACGCGGTCGCAGCCCATGTGACCTGGCATGCGCATGCCCTTCCAAACACGAGCTGGGTAAGCACACATACCAATAGAACCTGGAGCGCGATGGAAGTGAGCACCGTGGCCGCCTGGGCCGCCGCCAAAACCATGACGCTTGATAACGCCAGCAAAGCCTTTACCTTTGCTTACGCCAGAGACGTTAACTTTTGCAACGTCTTCGAAAGCCTCAACTGTAAGGGTTTCACCTACGCTGTGCTGTGAAGCATCTTCAACGCGGACTTCACGAAGATAGCGCATGGGTGCAACGCCAGCTTTGTCGAAGTGGCCCTTCATTGGTTTGTTGACTTTCTTTTCCTTGATGTCGCCGAAACCAATCTGAACAGCTTCATAGCCGTCGGTTTCAGCTGTCTTAACCTGCGAAATCACGCAGGGGCCAGCTTGGATGACTGTTACTGGGACGATATTGTCGTCTTCACCCCAGACCTGGGTCATTCCCAGCTTACGGCCGAGAATAGTATTGATCATATTCAACCTAACTCTCAGGCGATCTTGAGCGGGTGCGAGAGCCCTTAAACTCAGTGGATCGCAGCTTACAAACTTATCCCTTTGCTCATACTCAAAGCTCCAGGATACTGACCAGTCGCGGTCTGCAAAATTGCAGCACGACAGACTACGCCCATAAGAGCGCAGCCTGTCTATTGTATACGAATTAAGTTCAAATTCAAGAATTATTTTCAGATACGCCCGGCGGCGGGGCAAACGGCTTTAATATTGGCACAAATTGCAATATGTATTAGAAAGACTATTTGCCATTTTCACGCATTTTATGCAGCACAGCGCGTTTTCCACATAGTGAAATTGACTGCTGCTTTTCACTGTAAAGATGCAATATATGGGTCACTGATATTACTGAGCACAAACATAAAAACAAAGATTATTATTAACATGCATAATGTTAATTTTAAATAGCGATGCGTTTGGAATAATTTAATTCGCTTTGTTATTCCAAACCCAGCGCACATAAAAATCCATGGAGCAAAACCCATTGATATAATCATACATAAAGCGTACAAAATACCAGTTGGTGTTGGGTCTTCTGCCATTAATATAAAAGACCCTAAAATATCGCAAATGCACCATGCCCCAATAAGTGATTTAAATATAATCCAGAGCGCTTTTCTTGCACGCGAATGTGTCTTCTTTTTCAAATTGTTATCTTCAACTACATTTACTTCTAAATCTGCTATTTCCCTTGCCTGCGGTGTCTTTTTTGCTTTGCTTAAATCATTTATTTTTACAGGTTGAGCTTTGTTGTTCGCTGTTGCTTCGGCAATATCTACCTGCGTTTTTTCTGGAGCTTTTGCATTTACAACTTCGGGCTTTGACTTATCTGGCATGCCAGCTTGCGCGTCGCTTTTATCAAACTTTCCTTCACAAGGAAGCTTATCACCTATCACAGCAAAACCTGCAAAGTCATCTTGAGGCGCATCATCAAAAAGCCCTAGCGCCTCATCGCATGCAACCCTAAACTCATCGATAGTCCAAAATCTATTGGCAGGGTCAATAGCACAGCATCGCGCAATAATTTCTTTCATTCCAGCAGAAATTGCATCTGTTTGTTCATCTGGATCTTTGCCAGACATTGCAAAACGCATAACCTGCCCAAGCGCATAAATATCTGTACGGGCATCTGTCTGTTTGAATCCAAACTGCTCAGGCGCTGCATATCCAGCTGTCCCCCAAAGGTTTGTGTCGCGACTTGCCCCATCTGTAGGAATGCGCGCAATGCCAAAATCAATTAAGCAAGCGCCGCCGTTCCTCATAATAATATTGTTTGGATTGACATCTCTGTGCACTATGCATGTGCTGCCCGCATTATGAAGATTGCTTAAAGCATCACAAAGGTCATGCGATAAAGCTACAAGTTCATCTTCGCTAAGAGCGCCTTTGCTTTCAACTTGCTTGCGCAAAGTTTCGCCCTGCACATATTCACAAATTAAAAGCAAGTCATTGCCAGCAAGCGCAGTATCATAAACTTTTTGCAGATGTGTCGAATCGATTGCTTTTATACCTTCAAAAAGCGCAGCTTTGCTTGCAGCGCCATAAAGTGTTTTGCGAATATATTGCGTGCCATCTTTACCGCAGACAAGCTCTGTTGATTCAAAAGCAGACGTCTTCAAAACTTTTACAGATTTAAAGTCATCAATAATATGGAGCATATTTTGCAGGTCAATTTTATCTTGATTGTCTTTTGCCACGCCTTGCCTTTCAAAATTTTACAGGCACGATATTACCACATGCAAGTGACACATGAGTTGCTATTAATTTTGAAAGTGTATGCTGTAATTAAATGGCTGCTACAATTAAATTTCTTCAGATGCGCTTCCACTTGGACTTATTGTTTCTTCACCAAAATGGAATAATTCTTCATCTGTTTTAAACAAGTCATATCCATGCGATATGCAAAATAAAATCAAAGCATCACGCCTGTTTTTGCAATATAAGCATCCAACATTTGCAACAGAAAGCAAGTGCTGAGCTTCATCGACATCCAATTTCATTGCCAGCGCAATGGCAAGCACTTTATTGCGGCTTGCATTGCGCTGACCTGTAAAAATCTGATAGCCAAATGTTTCATTAACATGTGCGTCTTTTATAACTTTTGAACGCTTAAGCCCTTTTTCTTCAAGCAGCTTGTTCAGATAATCTGACAAGGACATATCTGAAAATGCACTTTTATCAAGAAAGGATTCTGGATTGCTTGAATCCATAATCTGCTTAAGTAATTCATCTGTTAGTGGTTCTTTTTCTTTCACATATGCCTTTCTAAATCACATGCCATATTATAAAACTATCAACTAGTAACTAGTGATTTCAGACATCTCAAATTTCTTGTATCCATCAGCATCCGCGCACATTGCTTTATATTTCCAAGTGCCTCCAGCTTTAAGATGATTTACATTGGCAAAAGCTGTGCCAATAAGATTTCCATCTTTGTCAAGTACATTAAATGAAACCTGAACATAACTTTTATCTTCATCAGTTTCATTTTTTAAAGTTCCAGAAATATACAATGCGCCCATTGCTTCTTTCTTGCCTTTTGCTTTTTTAACAACAGAAAATTCTCCGTCACTCAATTTTTGAGCGATGTCCTGTTTTGCCTCTTTTGCAGTTGAATTTTCTTCATCTTCATTATTATCAGATTCTTCCGCTTTCCCATCATCTGTTGTTGCGGTTGTGCTTGTTGTAGCTTCATCTGCTGCATCTATTGCTGCCGAGCAAACCGCCTGTTGAGTAATTGATATAACAGCTGCAACCAAACACAATACAAGACCAGCAATTGCCATGCCCCTGCCACATTTTGCAGCATTCACACCTGTGCCTTTAATTCCAATAGCTGACAAAATAAGGCCAACAATTGCAAGAAAAATTGCTGCCATGCCAACAGCTGGAATAAATGATACACAAATTGCAACAATACCCAAAACAAGACCAGCAATCGCCAGGCCCGATTTTGGTTTTACTATATTAGTTTCTTTTTCATCCATCCTAAATAAACCTTTCTGTGATGAACAAAGGCTAGTAATTATAGCCTCGCCCAAATTAAACATAACGGTCTAAAGGATAAGACTTCTTCAGTTTTAAAACATTAGCTACCAGCTAATAAAGTAGTTTTTGCAGATTTAAAAACCAGACCCTAAACATCTATTTTTTACACATATCATCAAAAGTAAAAAGCGTAATATCATCGCGCAAAGCTGCCTCTTTTATACAGGCATCGCTAAATTCTCTTTTTG
>CAVDAL010000029.1:0-4004 GCA_963606965.1 Acutalibacteraceae bacterium | reverse complement strand
GATTATTTCCAGCTAAAGCTAATAAATTATAACACTTAATTGAATTTGCATACAAGATTTTTAAGTTTTCTATCAATTTTATTTTATTTTTGATGTAAGCATAAACAAAAACTGCCGCCCCATTTTGGGGCGGCAGCTTGCTCACTCTTTGGAATATTTATTATGAGATTTTAATCAGCGCGTCTTGTTGTAGAAATAAAGCGTACTGTTTTATCTTTAGCATTCATCAAAACAGAAGATGTTGTTGTGCTTCCATCTTCATCGACAAAAACACCATCGACCATTTCGCCATCTGTAACACCGCAAGCAATAAATGCAGCATCATCACTGCGCACAAGTGTATCCATTGTCAAAGCAGCATCCAAATCAATATCAAGCCCATCCATCTTTTCTGCACGAGCACGTTTTTCTTCACCATCTTTATCAATAGTAAAGTCGAGCTTGCCCATGAAGAAACCGCCAATAGCTTTCAAGCCAGTGCAAGCCAAAACGCCTTCTGGTGAGCCACCAGCACCAAGATACAAATCAATGCCTGTGCCAGGAACAGCTGTTGCAATGCTTCCAAAAACATCGCCATCATAAATTAAACGCACGCGAGCACCAGTTGCGCGAACTTCTTCAATAAGCTTTTTATGACGGTCACGATCAAGAATACAAACATTAATTTCTGAAACATCTTTGCCAAGATAATCAGCCAAAATATTTATATTTTCTTCAACACTATTATCTATATGAAGTTTGCCATCACAATCTGAGCATGCAGCGATCTTCCACATATAAGTATCTGGAGCAAAAAGCAGCGCACCACGTGGAGCAATTGCAATAGTGCAAATTGAATTTGGCTGATTATATGCACAAAGGTTTGTACCTTCCAGCGGGTCAACAGCAATATCAATTTCTTCCCCACCACGGCCAAGTTCTTCACCAATAAAAAGCATTGGAGCTTCATCGCGTTCGCCTTCACCAATAACAATGCGTCCTGAAAAATCTATGTCATTAAAAGCTTCACGCATCGCGCTTGTTGCAGCCTGGTCTGCACTGACCTTATTACCTTTGCCATTCCATTCAGCAGAAGCTATAGCTGCTTTTTCAGCAACAGCCAAAATATCCATAATAAGTGTGTTTTGCATGTGGAAAATTCCTTTCAATTTTTTATAAGGCTTTCAGTATAACGCTTTGCGCATACTTGTTAACAATTTTATAAAAAGCAAACATAAACGGAGTTATGCAATCCTGCGCAATACAGCAGCAAAGTGGCCATCACCTGCTCCTTCTTTCGGAATTGTATGAAAAAATTCTTGGGCAACTTCAAAATTCTTGCCACATTTGTCGACTAAAAATGCAGAAATTACATCTTCATTTTCTTCATGAAGAATAGAACATGTTGCATAAATCAACGCGCCGCCAAGCTTGACTCGTTTTGAAGCTTCCTTAAGCAAATTAAACTGAAGAACTGCAAGATTAGTCAAATCATTTTCTTGCAAATTCCATCTTATTTCAGGATGCCTGCGCAATGTTCCAGTACCGCTGCATGGAGCATCTATAAATGCGCAATCAAATTCATCTGGCAAATCGTTTAATACAGACAAATCACAGGCATCTGCTGTGAATGCTTTTACATTTGGAATATTTTCTTCTTGCATTCTATTAAGCAAAAGTTCTTTTTTGAAGTCATGCACATCAATAGCATAAATATTTGTTTGCTTGTCTTCTAGAAAAGATTTGCGAGCAATCAACATTGTTTTTGTGCCACGACCTGCGCCTATCTCTAAAATATCGCCGCCAACAGGCACAAGAGATGCAACTTTTTGCGCAGATTCATCGCTAACAAAAACAGAAGCTTGTTTATATGGATTTTCAACCATGAATCGTGGTGCAGCTTCCAAATTGCACTTCAATATTTCTTTTGTTTGTTCAATGCCATATTGCTCAATAAATTTATTTGTAAGCCAAAGTGGCATACCACCTGCTCGTGCGCAAATTTCTGCTTCATTTTCAGAATCATAAGCAGGAAAATTTTGCGCATCTTTAACCATGCGTCGCAAAATACAATTTGCAAGCCCGGCTGCTTTTGGCGCAACATTGCGCACAAGTTCAACGCCTTGGCTAACAACAACATGCTGCGGCTTATCCAAAAAAAGCAGCTCATAAGCGCTAATGCGCAAAGCGTCTCGCACCTTTTGTTTTATATCACTTGGCTTATTTAAATTGCGATTTATAAATTCATCTAATGTGCCACGACACATAACAACGCCAAAACATAAAACTTGTGCAAAATTAAATTCTGAAGGTGGAAGTTCTGTATTCTTGCGCTTTGTATCTATAAGCTCGCGAACATAAGCATTGCGAACACGCACATCACGCGTGATTTCTAGCGCTAATTTTCTTGCCTGAGTTAAAGGTTTTGACATCTTAGATTGCATGCCAAGTCAAATCTTGTGTTCGCAAACCAGCTATCCAATTTTGAGCTGGCATTTCAGATTTGCCTTGTGGTTTAACAACCAAAAGCTCAATTGAACCAGTAGATGCACCAAGAACAATGCGCTTCTTTTCAAGTTTGACTTCCCCAGCTTTTAAGAAATCAGATGCTAAATCGGCTTTGCAAACAGCAACTTCTTTACCACAAACAACACATCTTGCAGGCGCGCGCTTGCTTGAAGCTTGAATGCGCCTAAAAAGCTGCGCAACAGTCAATGATGGATCAAGTAAAGTTTCACTCTTGTCTATTTTTTCAGCATATGTGACTTGACTTTCATCCTGTTCTTGCCACAAATAAATTCCTGCATCAATTGCATCTATTGCTTCAGGCAAAGCATCTGCGCCAAGTTGTGCAACTTCTGCCATTAATTCATCTGCAGATTTTTTGCCAATCAATGTGCGTCCAGCTTCATGGAAGTTACCAGTATCCAAGCCTTCTTCCATTTGCATAATGCAAACGCCAGCTTCTACATCGCCAGCTAAAAGTGCACGCTGGATTGGAGCAGCGCCGCGCCACCTTGGCAGCAATGAACCATGAACATTTATGCAACCAAGACGCGGAATTTCCAAAACTTCTTTAGGAAGGATAAGACCATAAGCAGCAACAACGATAATATCTGGCATTAAATCAGCAAGCTTTTTTTGCTCGCCTTCATCGCGCAAAGTCTTTGGAGTAAAAACTTCAATATCATGTTCAATAGCGCATTGCTTTATAGCAGACGGGAAAAGCTTGTTCCCTCTTCCAGATTTTGAATCTGCACGAGTGTAAACAGCAACAATTTCATGGTCAGTTTCACATAATTTTTCCAAGCTTGGAACAGCAAATTCTGGAGTCCCCATAAAAACTATACGCATTACTATCCCCTTCTTACACTTCACCAGGACGTGCACCACGTGCACATGCTTGTTCATATTCTTGCATAGCTTTAATGCGCATTACAGGATTCAAGCGTTCAATCATTGTATTGCCATCTAGATGATCAAGTTCGTGCTGAAGACATCTGCCAAACAAATCAGCACCGCCTTCATAAATAACTTCTTCAAAATTTTCATTCAAGCATTTCACAACAACAGATGCCCATCTTTCAACTTCAACAGAAATTCCAGGAACTGAAAGACAGCCTTCAATATTTTTAATTTTTTCTTCAGAATGTTCAATAATTTCTGGGTTTATCAAAACAAGAGGGTTTTTCTTCGGGGAATTTCCATTTTCATCTTCCATGCAATATTCGCAATCAATAACAACAAAACGCTGCAAAATGCCAACCTGGGGAGCAGCGATTCCAACGCCATCGCTTTTATACATCAACTTTGACATTTGTTTTGCAAGCTTTTTCACCTGTTTGTCGCCAACTTTTACAGGTTCACAAACTTGATGCAAAATTGGATTTGGCAAAGTCAGAATTTTCATGATATATCCCCTTCAAAGACGCTGCCACAAGCCGCGCTTAAAATTTTTAATGGTGCCCCCGATACGATTCGAACGTACGACACCCGCTTTAGGAGAGCGGTGCTCTATCCCCTGA
>CAVDAL010000028.1:0-17400 GCA_963606965.1 Acutalibacteraceae bacterium | reverse complement strand
GTTGAATCAGCATTCATATCACAACGACCCTGGCATTAATCATGGAGTAGACGAGTTGCTTGGGGAGCTTGGATATGCTGTCATTGAACGCATAGATTATGATTTCAAAAAACGCAAACCTGTGGAAAACTTCCCATGGAGTTATGAGCGCGATTCTTTTTATGAACAGCGCACCTCTGCCAAACATCCGAATATGCAATTTGTAAATTTGCGTTCATTTGGGTGTGGAATTGATGCTTTAGCTGCTGACACATTGCATGACGAACTTCGTGCAGATTCGCGCATTTTTGCAGAACTAAAGCTCGACCAGATTGTTGATGTTGCAGCAATTCGCATTCGCTTACGTTCTTTAGCTTATGCAAATAAGCAAGATAAGGGCGATGTGACAATCCATGAAGTTGAATGGAAAGAAGAAAAAGAGGCTGTATTATAACTTTTGCAAGATAATTAAAGCGGGCTAGTGTTAAGCCCGCCTTTTGCAGCGTATAATTTAAGAGTTTTGCTTAAAGCTTTGACAGAAAAAGGTAATAGATGTTAGCGCGATTTTCCGTTAAAAAACCGTTTATTGTTTTTGTTGCCGTCATCATAATTTTAATGCTTGGCGGAGTTTCAATAAAATTTATGAAGACAGACCTCTTCCCAGAATTTGATGTTCCATATTTGATGGTTATAACAACGGATGTTGGGGCAAGCCCTCAGCAGGTTGAATCTGATGTAGCAGATACGCTTGAGCCATCGCTTGCAAAAGTTACTGGCGTGAAGAATGTGACATCGTCTTCTTCAGAAAATTATTCATTTATAGTCTTGGAATTTGAAAGCGGCACAGACATGGATTCAGCGCTTGTAAAGACTAGCGCTGCTGTGAATGAAGTCCAAAGCTCATTACCTGATACTGCTGGCACGCCAACATATATGGAAATGAGCATGGATATGATGGCAAGTATGTATCTTGGCGTTACAGATAGTGAAAAAAATTCTGCTGAGCTTTCAGATTATATTGAAGATAAAATTATTCCTGCGCTTGAACGACAAGATGGTGTTGCAGATGTTTCAGCAACAGGTCTTGTTAGCAACAAAATTACCATCGAGCTAAATCAGGATAAAATTGACCTTGTAAATGATGGTATTTTAGGCGAAACGAATAGCAAGCTTGCAAGCGGCAAAGCTCAGATAAATTCAGCAAAAAAGAAGCTTGATTCTGCAGAAAAGAAGTTGAAAGCCTCACAGAAAAAGCTTGATAAAAGCAAGAGTAAGGCAGCTGACCAGCTTGCAGGTGCAACACAAGCAACAAATACAATGCTCGCTTCAAAAAGTGCATATGAAGCTCAGCTTTCTGTGAAGCAGATTGAATTGCAAACAGCAACTAATGAAGTTGAGAAAGCAAAAATTCAAGCAGAAATTACAGCTATAGAACAGGCGATTTCTGAAATTGAAAAAAATATGTCAAGCTATGGCACAGCTGATTCATCGAAGACAAGCACAATTTTGAGCTTGGCTGAAGCACAAAATAATATCGACAATGGCTTGGCAAGCATAAAGTCGAGCAAGCAGCAGCTTAAGTCTAGTGAAAAAGAATACAATTCTTCATTGAAGCAGGCACGCGAATCTTCAAATATCAATGCAATGCTTGATGCAAGCACGCTGTCGCAGCTTATTTCTGCACAGAATTTTGAAATGCCAGCAGGATATATTGAAGATGAAGATGGCACGCAATGGATGGTCGACGTTGGCGACAAATATACAAGTGCATCCCAGCTTAAAAAGATGGTATTAACAAACATTGACGGCTTGGGCGATATAACTTTAGGCGATGTTGCAGATGTTGTTTCTACGACTTCATCAAGCAATTCATATGCAAAAATGAATGGTGAAGACGGCATAATCTTAGCTGTCACAAAAACTTCAACAGCAAATACAAGCGATGTATCAAATGCTGTTAATGAACAAATTTCACAATTGACACAGGATAGCTCAACTCTTTCTTTGGTTAACTTGATGGATCAAGGCGACTATATCAAGCTTTACATTAATACGATTTTGGAAAGCTTGCTTGTTGGTGCATTGCTTGCGATTATTGTTTTGATTTTATTCTTGCGAGCTGTAAAGCCAACATTGATTGTTGCATTTTCAATTCCGTTTAGTGTTTTGTTCGCAATTGTAATAATGTATTTTACAGGTCTTGATTTGAACATTATGACGCTTGGTGCTCTTTCGCTTTCTATTGGCATGCTGGTAGACAATTCCATTGTTGTTATGGAAAATATATATCGCTTGAAGGCGCGAGGGCTCAGTGCTCCGCGTGCAGCTGCTCAAGGCGCAAAGCAGGTGACTGGCGCTGTAGTAGCTTCAACTTTGACAACAATTTGTGTTTTTGTCCCGCTTATTTTTACAAGTGGAACAGTACAGCAGCTTCTTGTTCCATTCGCTTTAACAATTGGATATGCGCTGGTAGCAAGCTTAATTGTTGCTTTGACTGTTGTGCCAGCTGTTGCTTCAAAAGTTTTTGTTAACTTGACTCCAAAGAGTCATTCATGGTTTGAACGCTTGAAAGAAGCTTATGGCAAGGGCGTTTTTTGGGCATTGCGCCACAAAGTTATTGTCATGTTAACTGCTTCTGTTTTGCTCGTTGGATCTTTAATAGCTGCTGTTTCTATGGGCATTGTTATGATTCCAGAAATGACAACAAACCAAGTTTCTTTGATGGTTGAAATGCCAGATGACATGGAAAAAGATGATGCTTATGAAATTGTTGACGAATTGGGAGACCGCCTTAATTCTATTGACGGCTTAAAGACTGTTGGCATAGTTGATAATTCCACAACAACAAGCATGATGATGGGTTCGCTTGCAGAGGGAACGGACACTTATTCTGGAGCATTCATGGTCTATGCTCTTGTTGATACAGACAAAGTTCATACAGAAAGCAAAGTAGAAAAAATAACAGAAGAAATGCTTGCAAAATCTGAAGGTCTTGATTGCACTGTTACATCAATGAATAGCACAGAAGGCATGAGTTCAATGATATCTAGCGGTGCTTCTATTGAAGTCAGTGGAATGGATCAAGATAAAGTCAATGAACTTGCAGATGAAGTTGTAAAAGTTGTTGAATCTGTTGATGGATATACAGAAGTTACAACGGGGCAAGAAGATGCAGATGAAACTTTGCATGTTTCAATAGATAAGGACAAGGCTGCTCGCCTTGGGACGACTGTTGCGCAGATTTATCAGCAGGTTGCAGCAAATCTTAAGACTTCAACATCTGCAACGACAATCAGTTCTGATGATGCAAGCATAGATGTTGTGATTGATGATTCTGAACTCAAAGACTTCACAAAAGAAGATTTGCTTGATATGACATTTACAGACAATAGTAATAAGGAACACAAGCTCGTAGACGTTGCAACCGTTAAAACTGAACCGGGTGTCATGTCTATTAGCAAAGAAAATTCTGTATATACAGCAACAGTTAGCGCAGATATTGAAGATGGATATAACATCACATTGCTTGCGCGTGAGTTGCAGCCAAAGCTTGAGCAGATTGATGCTCCAGATGGCTACAGCATTGATCTTGCAGGAACAAATGAACAGATAAATGAAATGCTGTCACAGATGGCAATGTTAATGGCGCTTGGTTTTGTATTGCTTTATCTTGTGATGGTTGCTCAATTCCAAAATTGGCGCAGCCCATTCATCATCATATTTACTGTTCCGCTAGCTTTCACTGGTGGCTTGCTTGCATTGCTTATTGCGCAAGAACAAATTTCTGTCATGGCATTGCTTGGCTTTGTAATTTTGATGGGCACAGTTGTAAACAATGGCATTGTTTTGGTTGATTATATTAACCAGTTGCGCATGGATGGAATGTCAAAGACATATGCACTGGTTGCAGCTGGCAAAACGCGTTTGCGCCCAGTTGTTATGACAGCATTAACAACAATCTGTTCAATGCTTGCAATAATTTTCACGCCAGAAATTGGCTCGAGCATGCAACGCGGTATGGCGCTTGTTGTGGCTGGCGGTTTAACTTATGCAACATTCATGACACTTTTTGTAGTGCCTGTTGTTTATGACATTTTCAGCAAAAAGCCGCTTCGCCCAATTTTGATTGGTGAAGACACAGATGAAGCAGCACATGATGCACAAGATTTCATTGAAGAAATGGGCGATGACGCACGCGAAACTTATGATTATGAATCACCTCGTCAAAAGCGTAAAAAACGTAAAGAGGCTAGGGCAGCTGCGCGTGGCAAACATTCCAAGAAAGATGATTTGGACTAGTGATGGCTTTTCTTCTTGGATGTGAAAATGTAAAGCTTGAATTCCCGACAGCGCTTATCTTTGAGTCATTAACTCTTGGAGTTAACAGTGGCGAAAGAATAGGCATTGTTGGCAGGAATGGCGATGGCAAATCGAGCTTGCTTTCTTTGTTGGCAGGCGTTTATGAGCCAGATGCTGGGCGCGTTATTCGCACAAGTGGCGTGCGTGTTGGTATGCTTGAACAGCGCGACCATTTGGATGATGAAAGCAGCGTTAAAAGTGCTGTTGTGGGTGACCGTCCAGAATATGAATGGGCTTCTAGTTCAAAAATTCGCGAAGTCATGAGCGCACTTTTGGGCGACATAAATATGGAAGCAGAAATTAAGACACTTTCAGGCGGGCAGCGCAGGCGTGTAGATTTGGCTCGCGTTTTGATTGGCGACTGGGATGTTTTGATGCTTGATGAGCCAACAAACCATTTGGATATGCCAGCAATTTATTGGCTAGCTAATCATCTTAAAAACCGCTGGAATGCTAATAGCGGCGCCTTGCTTGTTGTGACACATGACAGGTGGTTTTTGGATGAAGTCTGCCTTGACATGTGGGAAGTTCACGATGGCATTGTCACTCCGTTTGAAGGCGGATATAGCGCTTATATTCAAAAACGAGTTGAGCGTGACCGTCAGGCGCAAGTTGCAATAACAAAGCACAATAATGCTTTACGCAGAGAACTTGCCTGGCTTGCAAGAGGCCCAAAGGCGCGCGGTACAAAACCAAAGTTCAGAGTTGATGCAGCAAAAGAACTGATTGCTGATGTTCCTGAATTGCGCGAAGGAATAACTTTGCACAGGAGCGAGATAACTCGTCTTGGCAAGAAAGTTATTCATGTGCGCAATGCTCGTGTTTCACGCGGCGGCAAGCAAGTCATAAAGCCGCTTGAATGGAATATTGGTGCAGGTGAGCGCATCGCAATTCTTGGTGCTAATGGGGCTGGTAAGAGCACACTTTTGCAGCTGTTGACAGGTGAACTTGCTCCAAGTGGCGGACGTGTTGAAATTGGCGAGACTGTAAAATTTGCAATCTTGAGCCAAGACTTAAAAGAATTAAATGGCTTTGAAGATGATTTTGTTCGTGAGCTTATAACAAAGAATAAAACGCGATATAGACTTGTTGATGGCAGAGAAGTCACGCCATCGCAGCTTTTGCAAGAGCTTGGATTTAGCGCTGACCAGCTAAATTGCCAAGTTAAGAATTTGTCAGGTGGGCAGCGCAGACGATTGCAGTTGATGCTCATTTTGCTTGATCGCCCGAATGTTTTAATTCTGGACGAACCTGGCAATGACCTTGATACAGACATGCTTGCTCAGGTTGAAAGCATACTTGATTCATGGCCAGGCACAATGTTGCTTGTAAGCCACGACCGCTATCTTGTGGAACGCGTAAGCGACAACCAATATGCGCTTATAGATGGCGAGATTATCCACATGCCGCGCGGCGTAGACCAATATCTTGAACTTGTCTTTAGCTCTAAAGATAGCGCCCAAAACAATAGTAATAAAAATGGACTGTTTGCTTCTGGCAGCGAAGCGCAAAATTCTAAATCTGAAAATGGAATTTCGCAAAAAGAAATAAGAGAAGCGAAAAAGAAACGCTCTTCTGTTGAGCGTAAAATGTCAACGCTTCGTTCAAAGATTGAAAAAGCAAAAGCTGAGCTTTTAGAAATTGATGGCACAGATTATGAAGCATTGGGCAAACAACAAGCAAAAATAGACGAATATAAACGTGAATTATGTGAGCATGAAGATGCATGGTTTGAGCTTGAAGACTTTCTTTCAAGCTTATAAATAAGTCCTGTGGTAGGACTCGCGTCTTGCAGTACACAAAATCTTCAAAATTAACGAGTATTCTGTCGACCGATTATTGTTAGTTTACTCTGTTGAGGGGCTATGGCTAGATATAAGAACAATTCTGGGCGCAATCGTGATGGCGGTTTTAATTTAGAGGGCGTCAACCAGACACATTTTTATGAAGAAGAGCTTGAACGTAAACATGCTCATGCTTCTGATAACAATGGGCAACGCAATTCGCGCCGAGGTTCAAGAAAAGCAACAGTCAGCTTGGAAGACGGCTCGCATTCTGCTCATTCGTATTCGCATTCACATGAACATCGCAGTGCTTCTCATTCAGCTGCACAGTCTTCACGCAACAAGCGGGTAGCAGCTGAACAAGAATCTTACAATTATAGTCATCGTGAAGGCACGGGTTCTCATTCGCACACTTCGAAGCATTCTGCAATTTCGGGCAATCATTCTGCTGTATCGGGTGCTGCAAGTGAATATTCACGCGATGCTGCTAGCAATAGATATAGTGGAAGAAAGCGCAAAGGCAAGCATAAAGCCTTAAAGATTGTTTTGATTGTTTTGGCTGTTTTGATTTTGGCTGCCGCTGCTGCTTTTGCATATTGGTATTCAAATATTGTTGGTAATCTTAAGAGTGATCAAGACATCACAAATGTTGTTGAAGAAAATGCATCAGAGCCTTATTACATTTTGCTCCTTGGTGGAGACTCAAGAGCAGATTCAAAGCAAGATAACCGTACCGATTCAATTATGGTAGCTCGTGTTGATGAAGCCAATCAAAAGGTTTCTTTGATGTCTGTTCCTCGTGATTTGCGTGTAAATATTGAAGGCCATGGATATTGCAAGATAAATTCTGCAATTGAATATGGCGGATATGACCAAGTCATAAGCATTGTTAATAACTTGTTTGATATCAAAATTAGCTATTATGCATTTATTTATTTCAGTGGCTTTAAAGACCTTGTTGACAAGCTTGGCGGTGTCACTGTTGAAGTTCCTGAAGGAACATATTACAGAGGCGTTAGTGTTCCAGCAGGTGATGCTGTAAAGATTAATGGTAAAGAAGCACTTGTATTAGCACGTTGCCGTCATGGTAATCCGCCTGATCAAGGCGCATATGCTATGGGCGACTACCAGCGCACGTTAAATCAGCGCAACTTAATCAAAGCAATTGCAAAAGAAATTTTGTCAAAGAATGTGACTGAATATCCATCATTAATTTCTGGTCTTTCAGAATGTGTTGAAACAAATATGGATGTTAGCAAGCTTGTTTCTGTTGCATCTGCAATGAAGGGCATGGATGTAAATAGCATTGATGCAGCTCAGCTTCCTGAAGCAGGAGACACTGTAAATGGCGAATGGTTTGCGGCTTTATATGATGATGTCTTCCAAGTCATGAAAGAAAATTTCACAAGCGGCAAGAAGATTACAAAAGGTTGCGCGAATTTTGATACTGAAAATAATGGCAATAATAATACTTCTCATTGTATTGATGGTGAAACGTATGCCTATTGCAATTACACTGAATTATATGGAGACTTTCAAGGATAGAGTTTCTTCTTGGTAACAGTTCGAAAACTTACCATTTGCAAGACACGCTAAATAAGGGATGATGAACAGGCTGCGCATGAGCGTGGCCTGTATGTTAATTCAGAAAGGCAAAGAAGATGTCAGAAGACACAACGAATAACTCAAATCAGCGCTGTACAATATGTGGCAGGACTGCTGATGAGGCTGGATCTCTTGTTACTGTTCCACCGAATATGGCAATCTGCCCTGAATGCTTGGAAAAAGAAGTAAGTCAGATGGCAAATATGCTTGAAGGCATGTTCCCAAATATGCAAAATCCTAACAACAACAATATTAAACAAAGTGCCCCTTCAAACAGTGACAAAAATGAAGATGGCGTGGAAGAAGTTGTTGGTGAAGCAGTAGATAAAGATACAGGAGACCCTGAAGGCAGCCACAAAGGTGGTACTTTCATTTCGACTCCATTTGGCAATATTGGCTTTATGGGCGCTAGTCCTTTTGGCAATGTTGAACCGCGCAAGCCACGTGACCCAAATGTTCCTGTAATGAAGCCTGTGCCTTTGCCGCATGAACTTAAAGCAATGCTTGATAAGCATGTTGTTGGCCAAGATTTAGCAAAAAAGATTGTTGCTGTTTCAACATATAACCATTACAAGCGCGCACAAGCTGCACCTTCATCAGATGTTGAAATTGAAAAGTCAAACATTTTGATGCTTGGCCCTACTGGTACTGGTAAAACTTATTTGATTAAAACGCTTGCAAAGCTGCTTGATGTGCCGCTGGCAATTAGCGATGCAACAACTTTGACACAGGCTGGCTATGTTGGCGACGATATTGAAAGCATAATCACAAAGCTTGTTGCTGCAGCAGATGGTGACATCGACCGCGCTGAACATGGCATTGTTTATATTGATGAAATTGATAAGATTGCTAAAAAGTCGCAGACAGAAGGCAATTCTGGCGGGCGCGATATTGGCGGTGAAAGTGTACAACAGGGTCTTTTGAAGCTTTTAGAAGGAACAAAAATTGAAGTCCCGATGCAAGGCGGCATGAAGACTCCATTTTCACAGACAACATTAATTGATACAACAAATATTTTGTTCATCTGTGGTGGTGCATTCCCGCAGCTTGACGACATCATTGTTAAGCGTCTTAACAAGAGCGCAGGCATTGGTTTTAGCTCTGCTTTGAAGGAAAATTATTCTGATGACCGCGACATAATGACGCATGTTACAACAGAAGATTTGAAGCAATATGGTCTTATTCCAGAATTTATTGGTCGTCTTCCAATTATTTGCACAATGAATGCTTTGACAGAAGACATGCTTTATGACATTTTGACTGTTCCACAAAATGCTTTGACAAAGCAATATAAAGCTTTGCTTGCTTTTGATGATGTTGAACTTGAATTTGATGACTCTGCTTTGCGTGAAATTGCTCAGCGTGCTTTAAAGGAAGAAACTGGCGCTAGGGCTTTGCGTGCAATTATTGAAAAGTTCATGCTTAATATTATGTATGAAGTTCCAAAAGACAAGATGATTGGCAAGGTCACAATTACTGGCGACTACATCCGCGAACAGGGCGCACCAATTATTGGCTTGCGTGAAGGCCATGTTCTTCCAGAAGGTGGTGCAACGCCAGCGCTCAGCGCTTAAAGCTTTTGTTTTCGCACTTAAGCGTTACGTTTGCCATTTATTATTGCCATTCATAAACCCGCCGAAATACATAATGACCTTTGGCATATTTTCTGTTAGAATAACGAGCGCTGTGATTTTAGGGCTGTTAGCTCAGTCGGTAGAGCAGGGGACTTTTAATCCCAAGGTCTAGGGTTCGATTCCCTAACAGCCCACCATCCGCAATTTATAAGTGTCCACGCTGTGGGCACTTTTTATTTTTCCCTAAGTTCATTCGCAATAATCATATGATATAGAGTTTTTTAATAGGCACGCGCAAAAAGCATTGTGTGCCTGCGAGATGATTTGCAACGCTTGCTAATTTTCACTTTTATTGTTCATGTCAAAAACGTATAATCTGCCGGAAGATATTAACGCGCGTGAAAGGGAAGTCATGAGTCAAATTCATGTTTTAGATCATCCATTAATCAAACACAAGCTTACTCGCATGAGGAATAAGGAAACATCTTCCCAAGAATTTAGAGCGCTTTTAAAGCATATTTCTTGTTTGATGGGCTTTGAAATTACTCGCAATATGGAAACTGTTAAAACAACAGTTGAAACTCCAATTTGTGAACATGAATTTGAAGTTTTGAAAGACGACCATGTTGTTATTGTTCCAATTTTGCGTGCTGGCCTTGGCATGGTCGATGGCTTGCATGAATTAATGCCATTTGCACATGTTGGTCATGTTGGAATGTATCGCGATGAAGATACAAAGCAACCTATCGAATATTATTGCAAGCTTCCAAAAGAGTCTCCTGAATCTTTTGTTATTGTTGTTGACCCAATGCTTGCAACAGGTGGCAGTGCAGTTGACGCAATTGATAATTTGAAGTCTCGTGGTTGCAAAAATATTGTAATGATGAATCTTGTTGCTGCTCCTGAAGGTGTTGCAAAAATGCAAGAGGCTCACCCAGATGTTGATATTTATGTTGCAGCTTTGGATGAAGGTTTGAATGAGGCAGCTTATATAGTTCCTGGTTTAGGAGATGCGGGCGACCGCATTTTCGGAACAAAATAGTTTTTTAAACGCCCTTTCAAGGGCGTTTTTTTTGGAAGGAAGATCCTGTCCAAAATACAGTCGCACAAAATTTATGGGAGGTTTTATGTCAAAAAAAGCGAAGCAAGAAGAAACTGTGAAATCAGTTTATGATGCAAAAGAGCTTGGTGTTCCAAGAACATTAATCCTTGGCTTGCAGCATATGTTTGCCATGTTTGGCGCAACAATCTTGGTTCCAGTTTTAACAGGTTTGTCTGTTTCAGCAACTCTTTTATTTGCTGGCATTGGCACGCTGTTGTTCCACTTTTTAACAAAGATGAAGGTTCCAGTATTCTTGGGTTCTTCATTTGCATTTTTAGCAGGTTATGCTGCAATTGCTCCAAATATGGAGCCTGAGCTTTTGCCTTATGCTTGCCTTGGTGTTGCATGCTCTGGCATTTTATATTTAATCTTGTCTGGATGCTTTGCTGCATTTGGTGCAAAAAGAGTTATGAAATTTTTCCCACCAGTTGTTACTGGCCCAATCGTTATCTGCATCGGCCTTATTCTTTCATCAAGCGCAATTGCAAATTGCGAAACAAACTGGTGGATTGCTATTTTGGCAATTATTGTAATTATTATTTGCAACATCTGGGGTAAAGGAATGATCAAAATTATTCCAATTTTGATGGGCGTTGTAATTTCATATGTTGTTGCAGCTTGCTTTGGCCTTGTTGATACAGAAAGCATCGCTTCAGCTGCATGGATTGGCTTGCCTGTTGCTTGGGATAATACTGTATTTTCAATCTTTGGCGCAAACTTCGATTCAGGCTTGGCACTTACAGCAATCATCACAATTGTTCCAATTGCTTTTGCAACAATGATTGAACATATCGGCGATGTTTCTGCTGTTAGTTCAACATGCGAAAGAAATTATATTGCAGACCCAGGCTTGCATCGTACACTTCTTGGCGATGGCTTGGCAACAATCTTAGCTTCACTTTTCGGAGCTCCTGCAAATACAACTTATGGCGAAAATACGGGCGTTCTTGCATTGACTCGCGTTTTTGACCCACGCGTTATTCGCATTGCTGCCTGCTTTGCAATTATTCTTTCATTCTGCCCTAAGTTTGCAGCAATTATCGGCGCTATGCCATCATGTGTTATTGGTGGAGTTTCACTCGTTTTATATGGCATGATTTCTGCTGTTGGTGTTCGCAACTTGATTGAAAATCAGGTTGACTTCACAAAAAGCCGCAATGTTTTGATTGCAGCTTTGATTCTTGTTTTGACACTCGGCATTAACTATAGCGATGTTGGAGCAATCAATATTACAATTGATGCTGTTACAATTTCACTTTCTGGTTTGGCTGTTGGTTCAATCGTTGGCATTTTCTTGAATGCAATTCTGCCTGGTAAAGACTATGACTTCGACACTCGCGAAGCTGAAGGTTCTTTGGCAGCCGCTGGAACTATACAAACTGAAGGGCTAGGAAAGACAACGACTAGGGAATGACACTTCCATAATTTTGTATAATTGCTTTTAAATTGTGGCCGTCTGCGAGCGCGGGCGGCCATTTCATTACAAGATAGCAACATATCCCCTAACTTTAAGGGAATTAGTTCAGAATGTGTTCAAGGGAAAATAGATCAGAGGAGGCAGCATGAAGCTTGCAATTCCAAGTGAGTCAGACAAAGGCTTACAAAGCATAAGAAGTGGGCATTTTGGTCATAGCGCTTACTTTACAATTGTTGAAATTGAAGATGGAAAAATTTTAAATGTTGAGTCTGTCAAAAATGCCGACCACGATGCAGTAGGCTGCGGCGGCGTTATTGATCATGCACTCAGTTTGGGTATAGATGCTATTCTTGCAGCAGGAATGGGACGTCCGCCATTTATGCGCTTTACAGAATCTGGCGTTGACGTTTATATTGAACAGGAAACTCCAAGAGTTGACGAAGTTGTTCAACTCTTCATCGAAGGCAAGGTTGCTAAAATGTCTCTCGATGCGGCTTGCAACCATCATTAATTATGACAGGAACACCTTTAGGCGCAAAACAACATCACCCAGTGCCTGATAGCTTGAAAAACTATCAGTCTATAGTCAGCATTGAATTTATTGAGCAAGATCAAAAGACAGACGATGTTCGATCTGCGGCATATCGCCCTGTTGATGGTGGCGCGCAAACTCGCATTCGTTTGAGCACACAAGATGAATTGACAGATTCCGATCTTAATTTAGATGAAGCAAATGCTTATATCAATGCGATTGTAGAAGCTGGCATTTTTGATTGGGATTATAGCTATCGACCAGCACAGGGTAATTTCACAAATGTTAATACTCAATGGCGTTTGAAAATTGAATTTGATGCTGCGACTGGACAAAGTCCTTTTATTTCAGAAGGGGAAAGCTTTTTCCCAGATAATTATGATTCAATAATAAATTTGTTGTTGCGCATTGACGAATAAAAATAAGTCGCAAAAAATCAAGGAAGGACAAAAAAGCCCTTCCTTCTTTTTTTGACCTATAACTTTCAAATTACCTTAATAGTATTAGAAAATTAAATACAAAACTTGATTTAAGTCTTACGCCGTTTACCCCATTTAGTACTTTTTTACAGAGCAAGGCGCGCAATAATAAAGCGCTGCGCTTTTTTGCCGGCGCAAAACATGCGCCATAAAAGATGCAAAAATGCGCAAGGTATGTGCTATAAATGTTTTGGGGAGAAAGTATTGAAAGATTCAGATACAACAGCAGCTGCACCTATGTCAAAGCAAGATCCAGACCGCATGGGCAAAGAGCCTATTGGCCGTTTGATTGCAGAATTTTCTATTCCTGCAATTATTTCTATGGTTTTTAGCGCTTTATATAATGTTGTTGATTCTATATTTTTAGGCATTGCAGTACCAATGACTGGCTTGGCTGTTATGACATTAGCTTTGCCAATTCAAATGATTTTAATGGGCTTGTCTGGTTTGGCTGGCCAAGGCGGCAATGCTTTAGCAGCAATTTTTCTTGGTGAAGGCAAACGCAAAGAAGCTGAAAATATATTAGGCAATACAACTTTGCTTTTGATAATAATTGCAATTTTGGCAGCAGTTTTGTCACTTGTTTTTATGGAGCCAATGCTTCGATTGATTGGCACAACAGATTCTTTGATGGAGCCAACTCGCCAATTTTTAGATATTGTTTGTGCTTTAAATATATTTTCTTCCCTTGGCATGGGCTTAAACCACTTCCTGCGTACAGCAGGCAGACCAAACTTAGCATTATTTACAGGTATGCTTGGTACTCTTGCATGCATTGCATTTAATGCGCTTTTTGTTCTTGTTCTTGGATGGGGAATAAGCGGCAGCGCTTGGGCAACAATTGCTGGCCAAACTGTTGGAATGGTTCCAGTTTTATGGTTCTTGATTTTTAATAAGAAAAGCCCATTTAATCTGCGCTTGAAAAAGATGTCTCCACGCCCAAGGTTGATGGGTCGCATTCTTGTTATGGGTCTTGCTTCATTTTTGATGCAAGCAGCATCAACTCTTGTAGGCGTTGTCTTAAACAGGCTTCTTGGATATTATGGCGCAATGATTCCAATGGGTGCAGATGCTGCTCTTTCAACTATTGGCACAGTGCAAAAAATTGGATGGTTTGTTATTACTCCGCTGTTCGGCTTGATTATGGGTGTTCAGCCTTTGATTGGCTACAATTATGGTGCAAAGAATTTTGATCGCGTCTTAAAAGTTTTGAAACTTGGCATAATTTGGGCGTGCTTGCTTGGTCTTGTTTGTTGGATTTTAGTAATGTTTGGTGCAGAAATGCTTGTTTCACTTTTTAATGTGGAACAAGATCTTATTCCTTTCACCGCAAAAGCTCAGCGCATATATTGTTTATTCTTACCTATTGTTGGCTTTCAAATTATGGGTTCAAGTTACTTCCAAAGCAGTGGGCAGCCAATTAAAAGTGCAATTCTTGAACTTACCCGTCAAGTTATCTTTTTGATGCCGCTTTATGTGGTTTTACCTCATATTTTGCCGCAGCTTTTTAATGTCACAGGTCTTGATTCATTAGTAATTGCAGGACCGTGTTCGGACGCTTTAGCAATTATTGTTACGGCTGTCTTTGTCGTGATTGAAGTTCGACGATTGCTAAAAAGAATTAAAGAGCAAAAAGCACAAGCTTAATTTCGCGCGCCGTATACGTTTTTTAAAACGTCTTTTTTGTGAAGTAATAACATTTTTTCGCAAATACTGTTATATTCCTTTGCTATGGCTACAAATGGGGGAACTTTATGGAAGAACATGTAGGAAAAAAGCGTCGCAAAGAAGTGCGTAAAGCGCTCGATATCAAGACAGAAATGAATAGGCTTTTGCGCCGCGCATTAATATTTATTGTCATCGCAATTGTAATTTATATTGCTTTAATGGTCATGATGACAAAAGGTATTATTGCAGCAACTAGCGCATGGACATCGATGATTCCAATGTTTGTTGTTCTGATTTTTGCAATGATTATTGGCTCGCAGTCTTACAAGTGGTATGGCTTGCGTGACGAATATAAAAAACATTGCAAGCGTTTTGATATATCAAAAAAAGACATGAAAGACTTAAAAGAGGGTCGACTTTAATTAAAAAGCCTCGCGCAATATGCACGGGGCTTTTATTATTTTCCCAAACATTATAAGTTTGCATTTGATTTACAAATTGTTACCATAGCGTTTCTCCTATTATTTCAATAATGTTCTACTATCTTTCATAGACTAAATAGCCATAAATGTGGTAAAAATATTTATGCAATTTTTAAAAGTTTTTGAACACAGGAGGAAACGTGTCAGGTTGCAGTGGTAGCTGTGGAACATGTGGCGATTCAGGGTGCGGAGACCGCACAGAGCCACAAGCTTTAAAGCAGCATGAGGGGACAAAAATTGACAAAATTATTGCAATTGCTAGTGGTAAAGGAGGTGTTGGTAAGTCATTAACAACATCTTTAATTGCATGCGAGCTTGCAAGACGTGGTAAAAAGGTTGGCATTTTGGATGGCGACATTACAGGTCCATCTATTCCGCGTTCTTTTGGTTTGCATGATGCTCCAAATTTGGACGACGACGGAATGCTTTTGCCATCTGTTACAAAGACAGGAATTAAGGTTGTTTCAACCAATATGCTTACACCAGATGAAGCAACACCATTCTTGTGGCGCGGTCCAGTTTTGAATGGCGTTTTAACTCAGTTTTATAGCGACATCAACTGGGGCGAGCTCGACTTCTTACTTATCGACATGCCTCCAGGCACTGGCGACATTCCAATGACTGTTTTCCAGCAGTTCCCTGTGAAAGGTGCAATTATTGCTACAGCTCCTCAAGTGCTTGTAAATATGATTGTTGAAAAGGCAATTCGTATGTGTGAACATATGGACATTCCAGTTTTGGGCCTTGTTGAAAATATGTCATATTTTGAATGCCCAGATTGCGGCAAAAAGCATGAGATTTTTGGCAAGTCTGAAGTTGAAGCAATTGCTAAAGAAAAAGGAATAAAAACATGGGCTCGTGTTCCAATGGATCCAGCAATTGCTGCTTTGGTCGATGAAGGCAAATCAGAAGATATCGAAGGCGACTGGTTTAGTGGCATTTGCGACAAGCTGATGTTTATCTAATAAAAGTGGGGGATTTTAATGTCGAAAAAACAAGATAAAAAGACTGCTGCAGCATATGACAAAGTGACAAGCAAGACTGAAAAACAAGACTTGCCACCAATGCCTCCGCTGCCAGAATATGAATTATCTTCATATGACAATATTGAATTTACTGTACAAAAGTTGAAAGTTACAGATGAAATGATTCAAGCAAGCATCAATAAAATGGCAGATCAAGTTGGTGCTAATTATGAAACAACAAGCCGCAAAGTTGTAGGCCCAAAAGATCATCTTGAAATTGATATTGCTGTTTATAAAGATGGCGAAGAAATTCAAGGCTTGACTTCAGAGCAGCGCTTATATTCTTTGGGCGAAGGCTTGATGCCAATTGATTTTGACCGTGGCATTGTTGGCATGAAAGTTGGCGAAGAAAAAGAATTTACATTTGAAGCGCCAGATTTGGATGATATTGAAAATATGGCAATGCGCCCATTTGATGCAAAAGTTAAAGTTCTGCGAGTGATGCGCAAGGCTGACCCTGAAGTCAATGATGAATGGGTTAAGCAATATATGCCAATGTATAAGAGTGCTGAAGATTATAAAAAATCTGTTCGAGTTGGTTTGATGAAGGAAGCAGACAATATGCTCGAACAAGAAAAGATGCAACAAGCAGCTGCAACTTTAGCTTTGCGCTTTGATGGAAAAATTGATGATTATTGGTACGAATCAACTCGCGCAGATTTGATGGCAAGTTATGAACAGCAAGCAAAGCAACAGGGCATGGACTTGGAAGATATGCTTGGCCAGCAAGGCATTGACCAGCAGCAATTTTCTATGCAGATGATGTTTCAAGTTCGCGATATGTTGACTCAAGGCTTTTCTTTGGATGCATGGGCTCGCCATTATAATATTGAGCCAACAGAAGATGACATGAAAGACTTCATTAAAATGATGTCACCTCAAGCAAATAGTCAAGAAAAGCTTGATGAAATGTTTGAAGAGATTAAGAAGAAGGAAGAAGAGCAAGGGCAAAATGGTTTGTTCATTGCTGCAAGGCGTTATCTTGCTAATAAAGACTTGCTTGAAAAAGCAACAGTTCATGTTCAAGCTCCAGCTGAAGATTAAGCTTTAAATTTTTATATAGCAATTTAGATTAAGAAAGCTCTGCGGTTTGTATTTCAAACCGCAGAGCTTTTGTTTTGGGAATTTGCCGTAACATTATACGTATAAAGGAGCTTGGCTTGCATATAAGTTTGTACAGGACTTGCAAATTGGCAAAAGAAAAAGCCCCCAAACTTGGGGGCTTTTTTAATGGATAGCTTACGCTGGAGCGCCAGGAGCGCCAGGAGCTGCAGGAGCGCCAGGGGCTGCAGGAGCGCCAGGAGCACCAGGTGCTGCAGGAGCGCCAGGAGCACCAGGGGCTGCAGGAGCACCAGGAGCACCAGGGGCTGCAGGAGCGCCAGGAGCACCAGGAG